>JAEWOQ010000585.1 GCA_023460875.1 Pseudomonadota bacterium | reverse complement strand
GAGATCCGGTCCAGACTGCGACTGGCGTCTGCCAGCACCTCCATCGACGCCCGGAGCTCGTCGTGGTGCTGTTGCTGTCTCTCGAGCATCGCTAGCGCCCATACGGGGGCCCCGGAGAGTTCGATGTCTGGGTCCATCGGCGCTGAGGGGATCGTGTGGTCGCGCTCCGTTGGGAGCTCGGAGTGGTCGTGCTCGCTCATGTCTTCCGGATCCGGATCTCGAGTCTGCGGGTGTTCGTCCGCGAGGGGTTCGCGTCCGTGGTGATCGTGTTGCGGAGCACGTAGTCGCGACCAAGCAGGCCCCCGAGGGCCCACACGCGGGTCACGGTGCCGTCGTGATCGGAGGCGCGGTCGTCCTCCCCGAGCTCGAGTCCTTCGCTCACGCCATCGACGGCCCACGAGCTCGAGGCGATCTGCTCACCGGGCTCGAGCCACGTGGACCAATCCCAGCCGTAGTCGAGGACGGCCAGCGGATCCTTCAGGAAGGTACTGCTCATGGATCCTCAGGCGCGGGCGATGCGCGACTCGGGGGCGGTGCGGGCCAGGCGGGAGGGTGGGGGGCGAACGAATGGAGCTTTCCCGGACATCTCCCCGGCGACGGCCAGCGACGCTGCGATGGCGCCCGACAGGTCCGCCCGGCCCGTCAGGTTACCCGACGTGCTGAGCGCGCAGACCACCGTCCCGGAGAGCGCCCCGGGGTCCGTTGGTGCCTCCAGATCCCCAGAAAGAGCTAGGGTCGCCGCGACGCTCCCGGAGAGGTCCGCCCAGGCGCTCAGCTGCCCCGTGGCGGCCGCCCGCGCAGCCACCGCGCCCGAGAGCGCGGCATCACCGGAGAGCTCGCCCGCGGCGGCAAGGGACGCTGCCGTGGTGCTGGAGAGCTCCGCGGCCCCCGTCAGGTCACCGGACACGGAGAGCGAACACGTGATCGTGCCCCAGAGGGCCCCGCTCCCGGGGTCGTCCGCCGTCAGGGCGCCCGCGACGGAGAGCGCAGTCTCCACTGTGCCGCTGAGGTCGGCGACTCCGGCCAGGCTCCCGACAGTGGAGAGCGAGGCGGCCACCGAACCCGAAAGGGAGGCGTCCCCCGAGAGGTCACCGGACGTCGTCAGCTGCGCCGCTACGCTACCGGCCAGGTCGCAGGTCGCAGTGAGATCGCCATCCAGGACGGCGACGCACGTCAGTGCCCCCGACAGGTCCGCGGAGCCGGTCAGTGAGCCCGCCGTGGACAGCTGGGCAGCCGTGCCCCCGGAGAGACTGGCGGTCCCATCGAGGCTACCGACGGCAGCCAGTGCGGCGCCGACGGACCCATTCAGGTCCGCGACGGCGGCTAGGTCGGCGCTGGCCGTGAGCGACGCGGTAACCGTGCCAGACAGCTCGGCGAAGTCCCCGTCGCCACCGATCGGCGGCTCGTCCTCGACCCATGCGAGATTCGAGCCCTGAACGGTGAGGTGGTATCCGTTCCCGGAGACGTCGGCGGCATCGGAATCGAGCGGCCACTCCGCGATCGGCGTCGCAACCGCGGTCAAAGACGCGCGCTCGAGGTCTAGGTCGGCGTTGTTGGGGACGATCCGCCAGGCGCGAAAATAGGCGGGATCGTCGTTGCTCCCGACCGGCTCCCCCCAAATGTCGTCACCGAACCACAGTGCTTCGATCGGGCTCTCGTACCGCGGTCCGATCTCCGCGGTCCCGAGCTCCACAACGCCCTCGTCTTGGCCCGGACGGTACACGAGCACCGTGACATTTTCTTCGTCATCGAAGCGGAGACCGCACCAAAACCACTCACCGTGTGGGATGGCATCGGTAAAGATCGTGTCTCCGTAATTGTAGCGCCAATTGAGCACGTCCCCATTTTGGCGGGTGTGGAACGTGCAATGCGCGTCGTTGCCCGGGACTACGAAGTAGACGACCGTCGCCCAGTCGTCAGAGGGCAGAGCGGTCAGCACCCACCCGCAGATCGTGTACCCCGCCATGCTGGGCTGGGTCCCCGAGGTGCGGTTCAGGTGCGATCCACTGCCTAGACGGACGGTCACGTCAGGCGCTCCTTCGTGCCGGGGGGCGGCTGCCGGATCGGCTCGCGCTCGCTCCTCAGCGTGTGCCCCTGGCCCTCGAACATCGACCTCACACTCTCCGCGCACGCCGCAGCGGTGCGATCGCTGGCGCGGTCGTAGGTCGCGCGCTGCGCTTCCGCACCATCGACGATCACCCGATAGGGCGTGCTGCTCGAATCGCGGTGCACCCGCACCCGCACCCGTCCCCACGTGTCGGGGTACCAGCCACGAGCAAGGATCTGGCGTGCGCCTTCCTCGAAGATCGGATGGCCGGCGGCGGGGCGGGTGGTCACGAGTCAGCCCTCAGTCCAGCGTGCCAACGATTGTCCCCGCGGCGAACCGCGGCGTGATGCCATCGCTGATGGCGCGCAACGCGCCGAGGGCGCCCCTCATGAGCACCTTGCCCGTGCCGTTTGACGCCGTCCCGATCGCGAAGTGCGTGACGTCGCTGGAGCCGCCGGTTGCGGCGGGAAACGCGATCTCGGCGGCGTTCTCGAACTCTCCGTCTGCCACCGTCCACCCGCCGCTCGTGCGGGCCACGGCGACGCGCGCGTAGCTGGTGTAGTCGGCCTCGCTCGTCGTCTGGCTGCCAGCCTCGCCGGGGTCCGCCGTGTGGAGCGAGACGTAGAGGTTGGTCAGCGGGGAGTCGTCCGCATTGTCGGCGATGTTGGCGATCGCGGTGCCGTTGAGGATGAGCGCGAGCAGTTCGGTCTCGAAAGTGTTTCCGAAGGACATAACAAACCTCTCCCGGACGCGCCGGGGTCAGGGGTGGGTGGGGTTGGGGCCGACGCGAAGGGGCGTCGGCGGGGATGTTCAGGAGATCACTTCTTCGCCGCGAAGGCGCGCTTGCTTGCGCCAGTCAGCCCGATCGAGAGCCGCCTGTACCCGGTACGGCCAGGGGATCTGGAAGTGCGGCATGTCGGCGATGTTGCCGCGTTCCTCTGGATCACGACTCGTGGGGATTCCGTCGAGATTCCAGTCGTTCCCCCATTGGAGTGGAACGCCGAGCTCGTCTGCGGCCTCGAACATCGCCTTGGCGATCAGCTCGAAGCAGCGGAGCTTTTGCGCCCGCTCGCCGGGCGGGGTCTTCTGTCGAGGGTACGGGTCCACGCCCGCGCCGAGCCACGGCACGAGGTCCACGGCGTGGCCGGTGAGGTGCCGGCTGTTGGCCGTGTTGGAGAAGCCCTGTTCCACGAGCTTCGCTTGCTCAGCGGCGCTCCTCTTTCCGTAGACCACCGAGAAGTCGACCTCGGTGATCTCGATGGCTCGCTCGACCACCCGCGCCAGCTCGCGCGTGACGTTCTGCAATCGATTGCGCGAGCCCGTGCCCAGCTTGAATCCAGTCATGATGCGCTCCTACGTGCTGTCGACGATCACGCCCCGGTACCGGGTGACGTGGGCTTCCGGCGTCGCTTCGCCCTCTCGAGCTCCAGGCGACTCCGCAGGGTTCCGGGAACCTCGGGCAGCTCGTCCCGCGCACCCGCGATGTACTCGCCCGCCTGCTGGATGAGCGGCCACAGGATCGTCACCGCCGTCCCGATCCCCTCCGCGACCCTTGCGGCCGTCGCCGCCGCGGCTGCGACGCTCACGAGGCACCGCCCCCTCCGAGCCACGCCTCAGCGACTCGGAGCGCCTCGGCCGCGCGTGGAGGCACGCGAACGCCCTCGACCTCCAGGACTTCGCGCAGCATCCCCACGGCGTCGCGCAGCGGGCCGCGGACGTCGTCGGTGGGTCGGTCCCCGGTGAGGTAGTCGCGGGTCAGGGCGAGGGCATCACGGGCGAGCTCGAGCCGCCGCACGAGGGTCTCGGCCGCCGCGAGCTGGGCGTCCGTCGGCGCATCGAGGGACGCGATGTGCTCAGCCTGGACGGCGTCCAGGAGCTCGAGCGCGACCACCGCGGAGGAGTAGGCCATCGCCGCGCCGGTCTCGACGTGGTGGGCGGCGGGGCTCGTTGCGCCTGCACAGCTGGGTAGAGCGAGGAGCAGGACGGACAGCACGAGCAGGCCGCGGGAGGCGCGCTTCAGGCTCTGCCAGAGGCGAGCGGCCGCGTCGTGGAGGGGCCCGCGGTACTCGATGGGCAGGGCCTTCAGGACGTGGTGCCAGACCGGAGCGCAGGCTCCGCTGAGCGCGCCGAACACGAACTCCAGCGGCTCTCCGCCAGTCGTGAACCCGGCCCACGCAGCACCCACCACGGTGGTCGGGAGCGCCTGGATCACGTGAGCGACCGGCGACTCCCGATCGGGCCAAAGCGTGAGGGGCAACCAGAGCGATGGCAGCCAGCGGCGGACGCCATAGGCTCCGAGCCAGAGGCAGAACGCGAGGAAGCCGTAGGGCGCGATCGGATGCACGGACGCAAGGCCCGCGTGGACGGATTCGAGCATGGGGATCTCCTGGTGGAGGTGGCGACGCGCGCGGAAGGGCGACGCGTCGGGGGGTCGTGGTTACGCGGGGCCGATCTGCTCGACCTCATCCGAATGCGTGAGGGCCCTGGACCAAGCCTTCGCCCCGCCCTCCGGAGACGACGATCCCATGGGGGCTCAGAGGGTGGCCGAGGTCGCCGTGGTCTCGTTCGCCCTGATGGGCTACATCCGCCGCTAGGAGGCTGGCGAGACGCGCAGGAGCAGCAATTGGCACGGGTCAGGGCTCCCCGTCACAGCATTGACAGTGAGTTCGCCTCCGCCTGGAGCGCTGGCTGCCACGCCAATCGTGTCGGTGGTGTGGTCGGTGATGCCGATCACACCTAGACCGAGCACGCCGATCGCGTCCATACTCGCGCCGCTGAAGCGCACGCCGCGCGCTCGGCCGCCCCAAAGCTGCCCGCTGCCTGCCACGTTCAGCAGGGCTCCGTAGTGCGACCGGTCCCCGGGTGACGCGTACTGCAACTCAGCCCGTAGGATGGCCAGGTACGTTCCCGCGCTTGGAACCACCACCCGATTCGCGGACACTCCGAACGTGCCCCCGAGGTCGCCCCGCTTCGTTACGTTGAGCAAGTTCTCGTCCGCGGCCGCTCCGGTGACGGCGAACCAGCCGAGCTGTACTAGCGCCGGGTCTTCGGACACCGCCTTTGCCAGGGACGCAACAAGCGCCGGGTCTTCGGACACCGCCTCTGCCACTGCCGACGCCACCGTTGGATCGGCAGCGAGGGTGCTGGCGAGCGTGGGCACGTCGATGGAGATGTCCGTCCGCCCCGTGCTGGGGTTGTCGACGACAGCCCACCCCGTCCCCTTGAAGTCGAGAGCCTTCCGGCGAATGAACGCGACACCGTCACGGAAGATCTCGCGGATGCCGGGCAGGTCGCCGAGCCAGTCGTTTTCCGCCGACATCAGTTGAGCCCCCGCATCAGGGACGGGATGGACGGGATGGACGGGATGGACATGGACAAACTCCGACGTTGCCGACCGCGCCCAGTTGCGCGGCGGGGGAGAGATGCGCCGCTTCAGCCGCCGCCCGTCGGATGGGCAAAGTTCCGGGCCGGGAACCGAAATTGACGGACGTCAAGGCGCGGGTTGACGCCGCCGCTGGGAATGGTCATTGAGACCGGATGACAAGTCAGCCTAGCGCGCAACAATCTCCCCAACAGGTCGCGAAGCCCTGGTACTACAGCGGCCCCTTCGTCGGCCTGTCCCTTTTCCTCTGCTCACCAGTGGGGCTGATCCTGATGTGGGCAGGCAAGGTGTTCTCGGGCACTGCGCGCGCGATCATCACGGTCGTGTTCGGTCTGTTTTTCGTGGCAATTGCGGCCAGCAAGGGCGAGCAGGGAGATGGGCAGCCCGGGTCGACCGTGAACACTCAGGCCGCAAGCGCTCCCGCTCAGGCTCTTCCGAAGGAACAGGCGGCGCTGTCGTCGGCCGTTCAGGCGGCGAAAGCACAGTACAGGGCGGCGCCAAATGAACTGAAGAAGTCGGCTGTCCGGACGCAGCGTAAGGGGGCCATCGAGCAGGCGCTCGGTGGGGTGCTCGAGTTCAAGGATTGGCGGGGCACGCTGACCAGCATGAAGACCAACTCCGAGGGGAAGGCCTACGTGGAGATCCGGTCTGCCGACAAATCGTTCTCGGTGAAAACCTGGAACAACATGCTGTCGGACGTGGGGGATCAGACCCTCATCGCCCAGGACTCTCCGCTGTTCGCCGCAATCGCTGAGCTCTCGGAGGGAGCTTCGGTTTCATTCAGCGGAAGGTTCGCCGAGGACCCGAAGGACGGCATCAGGGAATCCAGTATGTCGGAGGTCGGTTCCATGACAGACCCTGAGTTTATAGCTAAATTCTCTGAGATCCGAGGTATGTGAAATGCACCTGCGCTGGTCCTGGATTCTGACGGTGGCAACCCTTGCCGGGTGCTACACCGCGCCTGAAGGCTGGGATGCGCCTCCGGCGTCGGGGGGGGCGGACGGCGACGGCTGCGTTGCTGGCGAGCAGATCGAGTGCCCGTGCACGGACGGCTCCAAAGGCGTCCAGCAGTGCAACCCCGATGGCTCGAGCTACGGAAGCTGCGAGTGCTCCGGAGGGGCTGGCGGGAGTGTCGGTAGCGGAGGCGACGGCTCTGGAGGGCTTGGCGGCGCAGCGCCTGGATCCGGAGGGACCGTCTCCACGGGCGGCAGCGACTCAGGCGGGACCGGGGGAAGTCCCGAGCCCCAGGAGCCGCGCTGCGACTGGATCCCGGAGTGCGAACCGCTCCTCGGCGCCTGCACGGTGACGTACACGGTGATGTGCGGCTCGGTGGAGTACGGCTCCGTCTCCTGCGGCGCCGAGGGCGACAAGCGCGTCGGCTGGGCCTTCGGCGACGGGCATTCGGTCATGTGCCCCGCAGACACGTCCGACTGCATCGCCGAGGGGCAGGAGGCATCTTCCTACTGCGCCGCGCTGATGACCCAAGGGACCGGCGGTGGTTCGGGGTCCGGGGGCTCCGGAGGGAGCGGTGGTTCAGGTGGTACCGGGAGCGCGTCTGGAGAGACGGTTCTCTGGTCGAACGACAGCGCTACAGGGAGCGACGGTTTCTTGGGCGGGATTGCTACCGAGAGCCACCATCGGACGACGCTGCAGTTTTCGATCAACCGCGAGGGGCTGCGCTGCCGCGTGCAGCTCTCCACGCCGTGGCTACCCACCGGGCGGACAGGCAGCATGGAGTTCGAGCTCACCGATGAGGAGCTGACGTGCTTCCGCGACACCTATGCGGCGTGTGGTGACCCGAAGCTCCACCTTTCGTGGCTGTCGTGCGGTAGCCCTGGCTGCACGGACTACGAGAACGGGCCCGTCCGGAACGTCTTCCGCCCCGTGTGCTCGGGCGTCGACCTGAGCGGCCCCTTCAAGGTTCGCCACACGGTGCGCGCCCTGGGCCCAGACGGAGTCGACGAAACCTGGGCGCTAGTCTCAGACTAGGCCGGGATCAAGGGCTGGGGAGCGGGTGTAGGTACACGATGTTCAGCTGGCCGACGAACCCTGCCCCATTTGCGTTTGCCGCGACCACGCTGATTTTGTGGTTGCCGGGAACATCGATTTCGTGGGTGAGCCCTGCCGACGCCTGGATAGCGTCCTGGTCGTTGGCAGAGAACCGCACGCCGCCGCCGCGGACAGCGCCTGAGACGCCGATCAGAACGTCAACTAGCGCCGACGGATCGCTGCTAGAACTGTTGCTCTGCACTTGGCCGTCGATCGTGACCATCCACACGCCTGCGTGCGGCACCGTGACCTCTCTGTCGCTCAGCACGAACCCCGCGGATGCTCTTGCCTCGGTCAGGATGAGCTTGGCGTTCTGCGCCACGTTGCTGCTCACGTTGTAGGTTGCGGATACGTACTTGGCGAGCGCACTTTCGATGGCCGTGACCCTGTTGAGCAGGTGGCGCGTCCGGTTCGCTGACCCTTGGATCTCCTCCTTGAAGTGCTCTCCGTTCAGCGCGTCCCCGTCCGCAATGTGCTTTAGAGGTTCGGTGAACAGGTCAACATCCGTGATGATTCCATTGATAGCCATCTAGAGCCCCATCGTGGCGGTCTGCCCGCCTGCTACCAAGCCGGGTTCTCCGGCAACGTGTCCAGTGCCCGCGGTGGGGCCGACGATCTCAAAAACGACCTGCATGCCCCGCCAGTGGCCAGGTTTGAACTTGCGTACGATGCTGCGGATCGTGTCGATCTCCACGGGGGAGATGCCCACAGGTCCGGCGACGATCCCCGGATCACCAGCATTGTGCCCATCGCCCGCGATGGGGCCCTGCGCCGTCACGGAGTGGCTCCCCTCCGGGAAGAACACCCAGAACTTCGACCACCAAGACTGCTGCGGGAAAACGTCGTTGGGCCAGGGTGCAGATCCACGGAAAGCGAAGAAATATTT
>JAEWOQ010000584.1 GCA_023460875.1 Pseudomonadota bacterium | reverse complement strand
ACACGTCCTTGAACACGAGGAGCAGGACCGCGGTGAGCGCCCCCAGGCCCGACAGGAAGTAGACCGGTGAACGGCTGAGCATCAGGCCCAGGACCAAGATGCCGGCGAACATGACCAGCACGAGCTTGGCGCCCTGGACGAAGCTCTTGATCGGCATCCCCTTCTTGGTGGACTCGCTGCTCTCGATGAGCTCCACGACCGCGTCGAGCAGCGCATGGACGACCAGCACCACGATGAGGATGAAGTAGATATTCACCGCGATCGCGAGCCAGTTTGCCCAGCGCTCGGAGTGCAGGAAGAACTCTGGGCCCAGCAGCGTGACCACGAGGGCGGGGGCTACGTGCGACAGCCGCGTGAAGACGCCGACCTTCAGAAAGACGTCGTCCCAGGCGATCGTCGTGCGTCGCACGACGCCGGACACGACGCGCAAGATGATGCGCTTGGTGACGAAGTTCAGGATCCAAGCGCACAGCAGCTGCGTGCTGATGCTGGCGACGACGGCGAGCTGCTCCGCGTACACGGCGTCGACGCCGCGCCGCAGCAACCACGAGGCTATCCATTCAATCAACATTGGCCCTGTCATAACAGCGTCGGCGGCGCGGGTCACCGGCGCGGGCAGCGTCATCACCAGACAGCTCGTACGAAGCGCGCGGGCCGTCCTGACGGCGTTTCTGACGACATCGAGCCAGCCAGACCACACCGCAGCACGGCGCAGCACGGGCAGAGCTCCGCGTGCCGGGATGGAGCGGACGGCGTCTACATCTCGTCTACATCGGGAACGTCGCGCATCTTACGTCCGTGCTGGCCGCCTTCACGCATGTCTGGTAACGGCTGTCCAATGTCTCGTGGCAAGCTGGTGCGCCGTTCTCATCTTGTTCCGTCCCTTGCCCTCTCTGCGCTGCTCCTCGGCTGCTCCGGGCCTCCACCCGCAGGGCCTCCACCCGCAGGGCCTCTACCCGCAGAGCCGCCGCCTCGCACGCACAACGAACCGACTCCTTCAGCGGAGACAGGCGAGGCATCCGCTCCCGCCAAGCCAGACGAGCGAGCCTCAACGCAGCAGCAATGGCGCGTCGGCGAGGTGACCGATGGCGTGACCCTCACTGGAGCGGAGGTGCTGGAGCTCGGGGCGCTCGTCAATGGGGGGGAGCTGGTGATCACGGGAGCTGCCCTCACGCTCTCCTTTGATGGGGCCGGACCGCCGCCGGTCACGACCGCGCGCGTCCACGACGACGGGACTCGCGTGATCGTGGTCGTCTCCGGAGTGCGCAGGGTGAGCGCCGATCTCCCGCTCGTCGTGGGGGAGGACGGCCGCGTCCTCGGCGAGCCTCGAGCCGTGGATCTCGGACCGGTAAAGTCCGTCGCTCGCACCTTTCTGGGTGACGACTCCGCGATCCAGATCGAGGTCGAGCTCAGCGCCGAGGTGGAGCTCGACCTCAGGGTCGGCGAGCAAGGTCGCTCCGTCGAAGTTCGCATGCGGACTCAGTGAGCGGTGATATACCTCGGCGGGCTCACTCCGGGCGAGCCTAAGCTCGTTCCCAGCGCGCCCAGCGAAAGGGGCCCAGCGTGGCGCGGGAGTGGTGCAGCTGGGTCTCGAGTGGGTCTTGCGCCGACCCGGGCGCCTCTCCGGTGGCGGACTGCGCGCGAATGATCTGGAACGACGCCGGCTTTGGTGGTGCAGAAGGCCCCGAGCTCTGGCGACATGACCATACTCACGGCACGCTCACCTCGCACGTCGGCGATCAGGAGGGCACGATGACGCTTTCGGATCACCCCTACACCACCACGCCTCTGGCGCGGAGCTCGATCGCGGAGATTTACCGGTATGCGGTCAGCCTCGCCCGCGCGAAGCACGTGTCCGCTCGGCACCTGGTCCGGGGCCCCAATCAGCTCGAAGTGAAGCTGAGCTGGGGCTGAGGCGGGGCAGCAGCGCGCCGAAGGGCAGGACGACCAGAGGGGCGACCCAGAGCAGGGAGGGCAGCGTCACGGTGAAGGCGGCGACGAGGAGCAGCAGGGCGGCGCAAGCGAGGCGCCCGGCGGCGTAGGGACGCCACCAGCGTGCGGGGCCGAGGGCGATGATCCAGTCGGTGGGGAGGAGCAACAGGGTGGCCCAGGTGTCTTGGAGCTCCGGCAAGGCGGTGCGGCTCGACCAGAGGATCAGGAGAGCGGTGGCGCCCAGCAACGCGCCCCAGACGCGGACGAGCGCTCCGTGCAGCTTCGGTCGCTTCTTCGAGCGGAGCACCGCGAGCGCGGCCACGATGGAGAGGGCCAGGAGCGCCAGCCGCCCTGCGGCGGGGCTCGTCGGGAGCGGAGGGGTGATGCGCGTCGTGACGAGGACGGGCTGGGCGCTGAGGCTGTGAGCGATGTATTCGCGCAGCTCCAGGGGGAACGCCATACGTTGCCAGGCGGAGGTGGGCTCATCCGCGCGAGGACCGACCGCGAGGGCGACGAGGCCCAGAGGGAGCACTTGGCCGCTCAGCCCTTCCTCCGCGAAGCGACGCAGCGGGGGGCCATCGGGCGTGTCGGCGTGGGCGCGGAGCTGGCCGGCGCTGGCGTGATCGAGCAGGTCCCGGAGGCGCGTGCTGCAGTTGTCGAAGAAGGGTTGATAGGCGTAGCCCTCGCCGCGGCGGATCTTCTCCTCCAGGAGTGTCTGGAGGGGCGCCACGCTGGCAGCGGGCAGGGGCAGGTCCTGGCGCCACAGATCCCGTTCGGCGTAGCGCTCGACGAACTGGGGCTCCGGCAGGGCGATGGGGACGAACAATCGCTCGCCACGCAGAGTGCCGAGGGAGAGCTTCATGGGGTCGCGCTCGGGGCTCGCGCCGAAGTCGTAGCAGCGCCCTTCGGGAGACAGCGCGCTCCGAATGCAGAGCCCGCTGTGCCCCCAGAGGGAGAACAAATCGGAGCCGGGCCCCGCCGTGTAGAGCACAGCCGTCGCGTGGGGCTCTCGCTGGGCGACTCCATCGGCGCTCCCGCGAGCGGTGGCGGGCCAAGCGACGCTGCAGGCGGCGGCGACGCAGGCGAAGAGCAAGCAACGCAGGAGCACGTCGGGCCGCCATAGCAACGATGCCCGGAAAGGCCAACGGCCCGGACGGGCGAGCGCTGCGCTGGACGTGATCCCGGGCTGCAACCTTACGCCGATGCGAGTGCTTGTGGGCTCGTGGGCTCGCTCCTTGGTCAAGGAAACGGTGAGCGCCGAGCCGAAGCGGTACGTAGGCGCCCCTGGGCATCGCCCGAGCTCCCAGCGATCTCCTGGTAGCGGGGTCCCCTCGAGCACGGGTCTGTGGTTGTTCCTGGTGGAACGATCAATCTTTGTGAAGGGCGACACCCCGGAGGCGACGACTTGAATTTGTGAACTCAATGAACAGTTTGAGTCCCATGTGGTCGTAGATGTACGAAGCCGTTCCCTCGGGAGGAATGTGTGGATTGATCTCCATGTTCACGAGTCTGCCATAACGGGTCAAGTCGACTTGGTGTTCCGAGGGTGCATGTTCTGAAGCATAGTCCCAGGAAACGAGCCAGGAGGATTTGACGCGAGAGATCTTGAGGGTCACGCGTGCGAGGTCATGGGACGGTCCTCCGCGGAAGATGTCAGTGTGTCGGGTCTCCTTGTCTTTGCGCAGGGGCACTGCTAGCGCATCCCCGATGCTTGTGGGTGTGATGGTTCCCAGGGTGGCTATGGCGTGAATATGTCTGTGGATGTCGATCAAGAGACCGCTCCTGTGCCGTAGAGTTCGTCGTAGTGGTTCCCGTAGGTGTCTCCGTAGTAGTCCGCGTAGGTTTGTCCAGTGGTGCTGGTCTGTTCCTTTCCCATGGTGGAGGCCATCTGGTTGACAGCTTGCTCTCGGGTAATCGTTCCGTTCCGGAAATCATCGTGTGATCGCTGGTACTGGGCGGTGTTGGCCCCCGGGATGCCCGTGTCCGCGCCACCGGCGGACAAAACTTCCTGCCTGACCTGTGCGGCATTGAGCTGAGCGGCCCCCTCGTCCTTCATGTGCCGGGCAACGTTGCGCTCGATGTACTCCGGTCGAGTCAGGCCGGTAGGGTCCACGTAGGGCTCCAGCGTATGCAAGGCGTGCCCGGCCTCGTGCGCGATTACTCCCGTTGCCTGGGCTCCTTGAACGTCAGAGTCAATTGTAATTGCCTTGTCTCGTCTATTTGCCATGGAACCACTGCCGGACGCCCCGCGCTGGATCTCCCAATCGTCGCTCTCCAGCTGCTCCAACTGTGCCAGCAACGTTGGCGATTGGTTTGCCGCTGCGCGGGTTTCATCGTCGAAGTCCGCGAGCATACGGTCGGCGGCGGTCTCGCTGGATGCGCTTCCAGTGGAGGTGCTCGCGCCGCTGGAGCCGGCTCCTCCGGTCGGGCCACCGCCGCTGCCGCCGGGCCCGGGTGCCGGGGCGGCCTGATTCGGAGCTTGAGGGGGCGCACCGCCGCCGCCACCACCCGCGCCACCACCG
>JAEWOQ010000583.1 GCA_023460875.1 Pseudomonadota bacterium | reverse complement strand
GCTGCGCCACTATCGACAGCACCTGCTCTCCGCCACGGCTCCCTGATCCCATCATGTGGACCCTCCCCCCACTCACCCGACCCGACGCCCAGGCCATCGACAAGGCTCGGGTGCTCCTCGCTCGCCGCCTCGGCGACTCGAAGGTCTTGGTCGGGGAGGAGCGCTGCGCTGCTTACGCTACGGACGAGTCCCTGATCGACGCTCCGACCCCTGACGCGGTGGTGCTCGCGGAGTCCGCCGAAGACATCCAGGGCGCCCTCAGCGTCGCAGAAGAGGCCGGTGTGCCCATCACACCGCGGGCGGGCGGCAGCGGGCGTACGGGAGGCGCTGTGCCGGCAGCAGGCGGGATCGTCCTGTGCACCCTCGGCATGGCCACCATCCGCGACATCGATCGACGCGAGGGCGTAGCGGTGGTCGGACCCGGCACCAACTTGGCCGCCCTCCAGGAGGCCGTCGAGGCCGAGGGCTGGTTTTATCCTCCGGATCCGAACTCCGCCGCGATGTGCGCCATCGGCGGCAACGTCGCCGAGAACGCGGGGGGGCCGCGGGCCTTCAAGTACGGCGTGACGCGCGACTACGTCCTCGGCCTCGACGCGCTCTTGATGGGGGGACGGCGCATGTTCGCTGGGCGCCGGACGAAGAAGGGGGTCACCGGCTATGACGTGGCGGGGCTGCTGGTGGGGAGCGAAGGCACCCTCGCGGTGTTCGGGGACATCACCCTGAGGCTCATCCCTCGTCCGGAGCAGGTCATGACGCTGCTCGCCCTCTTCGGGCACGTCGACGACGCGGCTGCCGCCGTCGAGCACATGACGGCCGCGCGCGTCGTGCCCCGCTGCATCGAGTTCCTCGACGCGACCACTCTGGAGGTGATGCGAGAGGCCGGCAACTCGATCGACGCCAACGCCCGTGCCCTGCTCCTCATCGAGGTGGACGGCGCGGAGCACGAGTGCGAGCTGCAAGCCGAGCGCGTGGCCGCGAGCTGCGAGGCCGCGGGCGCGCTAGATCTGTTGGTCGCTCAGAGCGAGGGGCAGCGAGCGCGCCTGTGGGGGGCCCGCCGGGAGATGAGCTACGCCGTGCGCCGCAAAGCGCGACACAAGGTGAGCGAAGACGTCGTGGTGCCGCGGCGCCGTCTCGGGGAGCTGCTGCGCCACGTGCGCGAGAGCGCGGAGCGCAACCAGGTCATCGCCTTGGCCTATGGGCACGCCGGAGACGGCAACCTCCACGTCAACTTCCTCTGGGACGATCCCGAGGAGGAGCCCAAGATCGAGCGCGCAGTGGAGGAGCTGTTCCGCGCCACCATCGCCCTCGGCGGAACGCTCAGCGGCGAGCATGGCATCGGCCTCGTCAAGGCACCCTATCTCCACCTCGAGCAGTCTCCAGAGCTGATCGCCGTGCAAGAGGGGCTGAAAGAGGTCTTCGATCCGCGCGGCCTATTGAACCCCGGCAAGATCTTCTCCGGGGCACGCCACGGTCCCTGCTGACCACGTGCCTGTTCGAGGGGGGCAGCAGCTCGGGGCGGCCTGGCGCCGTCCGCGCCGATGACCCATCGCTGGTAACTCGATGGGTCATTTGACCTGGCCAGTGAGCCCCCGAACACTTGGAATATGGGGGCTCGACGAGTGCTGTTCGCGTCCGACTTCTCGGAGTCCAGCCAGGAAGCCGTCGGTGAGATCGCCGCGCTGGCGCAGCACCTCGGCTCCGAGGTGATCGTCACCAACGTGCAGTCCACCCACTGGCGGGTGTGGTTCTCGTCGCGTCTCGACAGCCGCCACCGGGCGGACCGCCTGGAGCTCCTCGCTGAACGGTTCCGCGCGCGGGGAGTACCGGCGCGCCCGGAGTTCGCGGCGGAGGGGGACGTCGCCCGCACCCTCGTCGGCGTCGCCGAGTTCGAGGACGTCGACCTCATCGCCGTCGGAGCTACCCAGAAGACGTCTTGGCCTCTGCGCCGCTCCACCACGGAGCTCCTGGTGCGCTACGCTCGGCGGCCCGTGTGGGTGAGCAAGCCGCGCGCGCGCTCGGCGGGTCCGACCCACCTGCTCTGCGGCGTCGACGGCTCGGAGGCCTCCCGCGAGGCGCTGCTCTTGGCTGACGATCTCGTGCGACGCCTGCGGGGCCGCCTCAGCGTCGTGCACGCGGTCGGCAACCCGACCTTCAACCCGCTCGGTATGGACGAAGCGGAGGCGAGCCTGCACACGAAAGAGCATCGCGTCGAGGTCGAGCGCGCGATCACCCAGTTCGTCCGGGACGCCGAGGTCGCCGTCGAGCCGCGGTTCTTGTGGGGGGAGCCGACGCAGGTCCTCTGCGCCTTAGCGGAAGAGGAGGCGGTCGACGCGATCGTGATCGGCCGCACCGGCAAAGGTGGGCTGCAGCGAGCGATGCTGGGATCGACGGCGAGCAAATTGCTCCGAGCGTCGTGTTGCTCCCTACTTCTCCTGGGGGAAGGGCAGGATCCGTTGTTCCAAGCCAGCCTCCTCCCCGAACCCAGGATGCCCTACGCCCGGCCGGGGTCCCTCTCGGGGGCGTGATTTCTGGCTTTGGCGGAGAGGGCGGGATTCGAACCCGCGGTAGGCTTTTGACCTACGCCCGCTTAGCAAGCGGGTACCTTCGGCCACTCGGTCACCTCTCCACTGGGGGTCACTGCCGATGGTTGCCCACCGGCCGCGGCGCGGGCGAGAAGCTAGCGAGCCTCGGCCCGATTGCAAGGGTTTTCAGGGCGCCCCCAGGCCCCTCACGGGGCGATCCCGAGGGGCCGGCGGCGGGGGCCCTACCCGCCCGCGGCTGTTCACGGTGCCGAGCTGTGCTACCAGGGGCCTGCGATGAGCCAGTCCGAAAGCAAAGAACCCGAGCTGATGCAGAAGATCGTGTCCCTGTGCAAGCGCAGGGGCTTCGTGTTCCAGAGCTCGGAGATCTATGGGGGCCTGCGCAGCGCGTACGACTACGGCCCGATGGGCGTCGAGCTCAAGCGCAACCTGATGAACGAGTGGTGGAGCGCGATGGTCCACACCCGTGAGGACATCGTCGGGCTCGAGTCCTCGATCATCATGCACCCGCAGGTGTGGCAATCCAGCGGGCACCTGGCGAACTTCAAGGATCCCCTCGTCGACTGCCTCGTCTGCCAGGAGCGCTTCCGGGCAGACAAGGCGCCCCGCTTGGAGGCGGGGGCCTCCGCCCCCATCGAGCTCAGCGACAAGGGGCGCGCCAAGCTCGCTCAGGAGAAGCTGGCGCAAGCGGGTCACGAAGGGCTCACCCGGGATGGCAAGACGCTCAAGGGAGCCGTCGCTGGCGACCGGGGGTACGTGTGCCCGAACTGTGGGTCGCCGTTCCTCAGCCCGGAGCGGGACTTCAGCGGTATGTTCCGCTCGAACCTCGGCCCCGTCGACCCCATCAAGGGCGTCATCGAGGCGGTGAAGCAGGGCGTCAGCGAGGGCGCCGACGACAAGGCCCTGCGCGCCCTCGCCGAGGACGTGCTCGCGAAGTCTGCGGTCTACCTGCGCCCGGAGACGGCGCAGGGCATGTTCGTGCAGTTCCTGAACGTGCAACAGAGCCAGTCCATGAAGGTGCCCTTCGGCATCGCGCAGATGGGCAAGAGCTTCCGAAACGAGATCACGGTCGAGCACTTCATCTTCCGCTCCTGTGAGTTCGAGCAGATGGAGCTGGAGTACTTCTGCGCGCCGGGCGAGGGCCCCAAGTACCTCGCGTACTGGAAGGACCAGCGCCTGACCTGGTGGAGGAGCATCGGCCTCACCGCCGAGCGCTTGCGCTTCCGACCGCACGGTCCTGACGAGCTCGCCCACTACTCCGATGGGTGCTTCGATGTGGAGTACGAGTTCCCATGGGGTTGGGACGAGCTGGAGGGCATCGCGTCCCGTACGGACTACGACCTGAACGCTCACGCGAAGGGCTCCGGCAAGAAGCTCCACTACTTCGACGCCGAGGCGATCGATCCGGAGACCGGCAAGCAGGGGCTCCACTACGTCCCACACGTCGTGGAGCCCGCAGCCGGAGCGACGCGGGGCGTGCTGGCGGTGCTCTGCGACGCCTACTCCGAGGAGCTCGACGAGAACGGACAGCTGAGCCGCGTAGTGCTGCGTCTCCACCCACGCTTGGCGCCGTACAAGGTGGGCGTGCTGCCGCTCGTCAAGAAGGACGAGCAGCTGGTCCAGCGGGGACGCGAGATCGTGGCGCGCTTCGCGGAGGCCGGCATCGCCGCGCGCTACGACGAGCAGCACACCATCGGGAAGCGCTACGCGCGGCACGACGAGATCGGGACTCCCTACTGCCTCACGGTGGACGCGCAGAGCCTCGAGGACGGCACGGTCACCATCCGCTACCGGGACGACAGGCGTCAGGAGCGGATTCGCGTGGAGGACGCGGTGGACGTCGTCAGCGAGGCCCTGAAGCAAGGCCGACGCTGAGCTTCAGCGCACGTCGATCGCGTAAGGCAGCGCGGCCACGACCGGCTCACCCGTGAGCAGCGGCGCGATGGCAGCAGCGAAGGGGCGGAGCTGCTCCCACTGAGGGATGCCCGCCAGGCGAGCCGCCTGGCGCTCCCGGAAGCGGACCAGAGCCTCCTCCACCTCACTCGCCTCCGCGCCCTCGCCGAGGAGGAGGATCTCGAGCAAATTGTCCGCCGGTCCCTCCACGACCACGGGGGCGTCCGCGTCCACCTTGCCGAGCTCCCGGGCCCGCTCCAGGGCTCGGGCGAGACCGCCCAGCTCGTCCACCAGACCCCGCTCCTTCCCCGTGGCCGCCGTGAAAATGGCGCCCTCTGCCGAGGCCCGCACCTCCTCCACATCGATGCCTCGCCCCTCCGCCACCCGCGCCAGGAACAGCTCGTAGATGCTCTCCATCTGGGCGCGTACCTTCTCTCGGGTCGCGTCGTCCCAGGGCACCAGCGGCGAGAGGTAGGCTGCGCGGGCGGCTGCACCCGGCGCAGAGCTCGCCGGGAACACGACGCTCTGGATGCCGACGCTCGAGAGCGCCTCTTCCAGCACCAGCTTGCCCCCGAACACCCCGATCGAACCCACGATGCTGGCGCGCTCGGCGACGATCTCGTTGGCTGCCGCCACGATGTAGTAGCCCCCGCTCGCCGCCATCCCGCCCACGGAGGCGATCACCGGCTTCTCTTTGCGAAGCCGCATGAGCTCCCGCCAGATGAGATCACTCGCGAGCGGTGAGCCCCCTGGCGAGTCCATGCGCACCACGACCGCCTTCACCGCGGGATCCTCCCTGAGCTTCGCCAGCGTGCGAACCGTGGCGCGCGCGGTGATCCCGTCCGAGAGGAGCCCCTCGGAGGTCATGGTGATGCTCCCGACCGCCGGCACCACCGCGATCCGGGGGCGCCCTCCGCTCCGTCGATCGGCCCCGCTCAGCACGCGGATGATCTCCGCGAGACCGACGGCCTTGCCGCTCTCCGCGCCCCGCCCGAAGACGACCTTCTCCGTCTCGACGCGCCCCGCCGCCTTGGCGGCCGCGAGGGCCTCATCGGGGAAGCCCACACGATCCGCGAGCTTCCGCTCGCGAGCGGCCGTGGGCGTCCAAGGGCCGTCCTCGAGGGCCGCGAGCAGCTCCTGGCGCTCCTCCGTCGTCGCTCCGCGCCCCTCCCGGGCTCCGCCCACCGCGTCCAGCCAAGCGTCGCGGATCGAGCGCAGGGTCGCGGTCAGGTTCTCGGCGCTCGGCTCCGTGGGCCCCTCGCGCGTGAGCGGCTCGGCGCCGCTCTTGTAGCGACCCATCGCCAACATGTCGGCCTCGATCCCGAGGCGATCGAAGGTCCCCTTGAGGTACGAGAGCTGCGCCGCGATCCCCACCGTGCTCGCGTCCCCCGCGGGGCTCAGCCAGATCTCCGAGCAGCCGTGCTGCAGTAGCCAGCTGGTGGAGTTGTCGATCTGATGTGTATGGCAGATGACCGACTTGCCCTCTTCGCGAACGACCGCGAGCAGTCGCCCGATCTCCGCCGACTGGGCGAAACCCAAGCGCGCTTCACCCAAGGTCACGAACACCGCCGTCGCGTCGCGGTCGGTCGGCAGGCTCTGCAGAGTGCGCACCAGGCCGACGAAGGTCTGAGGGGCGGGGAGCGGGAAGAGCCCGCCCTCGGCGGTCGACTCGGGTGCGCCGCGGCTCAGATCCACGACGGCGACGTGACCGCTCGCCGTCAACTTCGGTGTGCCCTCGTCCGTCTCGGCCCGCGACCGTCCCTGACAGCCGGCGGCGAGGAGCAAGGGCACCAACGAGAGGATGCGCGCGGCGCGGCGGAGCCTGGAGAGCTGGTCTGGGGTCACTCGTCTGCCTTCGTGTCGTCCACGGGTTGGCTGGTTGGTTCTGCGGAGGGTGTCGCGGGCCCCTGTGCGGGCAGCACGTCGCCCTCGGGAGACGGTAGGGCGTTCATCTCACTCGCCTCGGTGATGCGACTCTGCGCCCGTTTGCCGTAGGTCCCGGTCGGCCCGAGTTGCTCCACCACTCGACGGTACAGTTGCACCGCCGCCGCGCGCTGCCCTGCCGCCCAGAGCTGGTCACCCCGTCCAACGAGCGCCGGGGCATAGGATGGGCTGCTGGCGAGGGCGCGCTCATAGAGCTCCGCGGATGTCTGCGTCTGCCCGCGACGCTGCGCGACCTCCGCGAGCCCCGCCAACGCCTCGACGTTCCCCGGCTGGTCCTGAAGCACGCTTTCGTAGAGCCGAGCGGCGCGATCGACGTCCCCGGACTGGGCCGCCCGGTTCGCTCCGCTCAGGCGCGTCCGATAGTCGCTCGGCTCCTGGGAGGTCCGCCGAGCCGGTCGCACCTCTGGAGCTGCGTCGACGGGCGGAGCGTCAGGGCTCGCGCTCGTGGTGGCTGGGTCGGGGGTCGCCTCTTCCTCGCGTTCGACGACCTCCGGCGTGGGGACCTCGGGGGGCACGGTCTCCGCCGCAGCGAGGTGCGGCTCCGCCCCTTCGGGCTCGCTGCTCACGCCGTCTCCCCGACTCCAGCCCCACAGGGCCGCTGCCCCTCCCGCTGCCAACACCAGCGCGCCGATTGCCCAGCGAGCCCCACCGCTCCGCGTCGGGAGGGCGGGCACTGGAGCCGAGGCAGGTACGCTCGACGCGGGCGGCGCGCTCGAAGCAGGTAAAGCGCTCGATGCGGGTGACGCGCTCGACACGGGAGGCGGCGCTTCGGAACCTCTCGGCGCGCTGGGGGGGGAGACAGACTCTTTGGGCACCAGCTGCTCTGGGGACGGCCTCTCCACGCCGTCGAGCGCCGAGGGGAGGGTCTGGGTCGCCCAGGCCCGTTCAGCGCGCCCAACGGGAGACGCTGGCTCGTCGCTCACAGAGAGGAGGGAGACGATGCGCTGTCGCGGGGCGCTCGAATGTGCCTGGCTCCGCTCCTCCTGGCGAGCCCCTACCGGACTCGCTGACGGATTTGGAGTGACCGCAGAGGGGAGCGTGCGCGCCAGGGCGGACCGCTCGCCCGCGACGGGCTCGGGCTTCGCTGACCCCGGATTGACCGGGTGCTGTTCACGGGCCCGCGTTTCACTGCGCTGCGGCGGCTCTTGGTCGATCCGATCGAGCTCGGGAGGCCGCGTCGCGCTGGGCAGCGTCTTGCTGAAATGCGCCGTGTCCGGCGCGCCGGATTGCGCCCCGCTCGGTGATGTCTCCGTGAGCTCCGACGTTGGTTCGCTCGACCGCGGCGCGACCGGCGGCGGACCGCTGGGAGGCACCGGAGGAGCGCCGTGCCGGGTGGAGTCGGGGAGAGGCGGCGCGGGCAAGCCGAGCTTCGTCGCGACGCGCCGCCCCGCGGTGGCGACGGGGACGGAGCTCGGTGGCTCGATGTCCGAGGCGTTCCCCGATCCAGGCACGGGCATCATGCCCAGGAGCGTGCCCCCCGACCTCACCAGCCGCTGGCGGAAGAGTGGCTCCAGCTCCGCGATGGAAGCGAGCGGTCGCGGCTCCGACGTGCCACGGAAGAGCAGATCGGCCGGCCCGATGTCCCCCTGTCGAATGGCCAGCTGGAGGTCCTTGAGAGACGTGTACTCCCGCTCCCACCCGGCACCAGAGCCGCTCCGCACGAACCAGCGCTCGAGCCCCGAGAGGGGCTGCTCCGGGTAGACCTTGAACTGGAAGCCACATTCCGTGCACTGCACCGTCGTGCCGCGCTCGGAGATCAGCGCGTCGTCGAAGTCGTATTCGGTGCCACAGAGGCCGCAGCGAACGTCCATGAGTGATCGTTCCGGAACGCCGGAAACCTGCCGTCTCCGTGGGTGCGAGCTTACACGATCCGCGCTCCAGCGCAGGGCGACGACTGACACGACCCACCAGCGAGCCGAACGGAGCACATGGACCCACCCAGGCTCGCCCAAGTGGTTCGTGACACT
This sequence comes from Pseudomonadota bacterium, assembly GCA_023460875.1. Taxonomy (GTDB): domain Bacteria; phylum Myxococcota_A; class Polyangia; order Polyangiales; family Polyangiaceae; genus NIC37A-2. The sequence continues at coordinate 667 of JAEWOQ010000583.1, read as the reverse complement.
GCCCACTGCTAGGGTGCCACCGCCATTTCGGGACGTTCGGGCGCCCCCATGACTCGCACCCCCCCTCCTACTGCCGCTCCCTCGCCCTCCCCGGATCGCCGCCGCCGGCGGCTTGCCTGGGGCGCCACCCCCTGGCTCGCAGCCACCGTGCTCGCCGCCCTCCTCCCGGGCTGCCCCTTCTTCCCCGAGAACGGCTGCTTCATCGATCGCGACTGCGCTAACGGCTACGCCTGCGATGCGCGAACCGGCGCCTGTGTGGCCGAGCGCCCCTCCGGGCGTGCCTGCGCAGGCCCCGAAGAGTGCGCGACCAATGAGACGTGCTCACGACACGGCACCTGCGCGCCGGGCGACTGCACCTTCTCGGGCTGCGTCGCCGGTTACCGCTGCGATCGAGCCGAGGGAGTGTGGGCGTGCGTGCCCTCGAGCGACGGCATGGGCGGCGGCGCCGGAGCCTCTACCGGTCCTGGCGGCGCGCGCTGAGCCCGCCGCCGGTCGCTCACTTTACCCCCGTCACTTCACTACGCGCAGATAGGAGGGCAGCTCACGCTTCCCCTTCCGCCTCTCCGCTTCGCTCCGAGCCGCGACACCGTCGGCCACCGGCGGCGTGTCCTGCGCCGCGGCGCCCTCGCCCTGTGCCTTCTTCTGTGCCTCTTCCGCGGCCTTCTCC
>JAEWOQ010000582.1 GCA_023460875.1 Pseudomonadota bacterium | reverse complement strand
GAGCAGCTCCGACCCCTCGCTTGCCTCCACGTCGCCAGAGCCTTCGCGCGCGACATCGTCGATGCCCTAACCTTGCCCTGCAGGAGTGCATTCACCAATCTCCTCACAAAGCTCACCCCCGTCCTGCTAGCGCGCGCTCGCGAAGAGAAGACGTCACGCTCACGAGGGCGAATTTCCCTCGAACTCGGAGCCGTCGGTGCTTAAGAGATCGGGGATGGGGTCTGCTCTGCCGTGGCCAAGACGCAGCCGTATGCGCGACCTCTTCTTGTGCCCGTGAGGGCAGACTCGGTTGCGGCGCTCGTCGTTGTCTACGACGAGATGCCGCGGAACGAGTGCGATGGCGTGGTCGCAGGCAGGTGGGCGCATTGCGGGCGGCAGCCCCGCGGAATGCGTAATTGTCGAGTCCCTGGCAGAGACAGACGGCGACACTGCGCCCTAACGAAGAGTTGACGCGTTGAAGGACCTGCTCGCGCTCACTCGTGGTCGAGCGATCTGCTCAGCCGGTCTCCCCGATACCCGAGATCGGCTGGCGTCCTGGTCCGTTAAGATGCCGGCGATGTCTCAGCCGGCCTCGGGGAGCGCCGTCAGGGGCGTGGGCCTACCGATGGCGCGCGCGTGAGGTAGGATGCCGCGGTGGCTCAGTTGTGCACCGAGGACCTCGACGAGCTGAACGGCGCGCTGCGCGCGACCCGCGAGCACCTCCACGCGGTGCGCAGCGATCCCGCCACGCCCGCGGTCTACCGGGAGCACGTGGCGGTCCTGCACGTCCTCGATCATTTGCACCGGCTGGTGGAGGCGCTGGCCGAGACGGAGCTGGCGGCAGGTGTGTCGCGCAACGGCGTGACCGCTGCGCTCGTTCCCCGAGCCGCGGAGGGGCTCGCCGCCTCGGCGCAGTGGGCTCGGGATCCGGTCGGCCCGCCGCCGCCGGTCGAGGCACTGTCACGGGAAATCGCTGAGCAGCTACGGCTGGAGCGTCAGAGCGTCCTCGAGGACACCGCTCGCGGCGTCCTCTCCCCCCGTGCCGCCTCGAGGTTGCTCGAGGCGCTGCGCTGGCTCGACCGCGTCGGGTATCACCTCTTTCGCGCCGTACATCACCTGGAGCGGGCCGACCGGGATCTGCCCCCCGCCGATCCCCCGGCCCCCGAGAGCGAAGGCCGCCGCGCCGACGAGAGCTACGACGCACACGAACGTTAGTCGAGAGCCGAGCCGGCGCGGCTGTGTTCCTCAGTGGCAGTCGGTTGGACTCTGCAGCGTCGCTCCGGCGCGCTCCAGGACCAAGTCCTTCACCTCGGTTGCGGGGACGAGCAGGTGCTCGTACTCGTAGGGCGGGTCGAACGCGGTGCCGTAGCCTTTGGTGTTCCCGCTCGTGCTCTCGAAGATGTTGCCGCGGAGCTCATTGGCAGCGCTGCCGCTGGCGTGACTCGTGTAGATCGGCGACTTGATCTCGATGAAGTGGTTGTTCTCGGTGAGGACCCGGCAGTCCTTCCCCGCGGAAATTCCGTAGTCCGATTTTTGTCCGTCTCTCGAGAACAGGTTGTTCACCACGTGGATGTCCCCGTAGCGACAGCGGGGCTGTCGTTGGGCGATCCCGGTAAACCAGTTGAACATCAGCGTGATGTTCAGCTTCCCGACGCTCTGGGGCTCGTTGTCGGAGGACGCGACCAGGTTCGAGAAGTTGTGGCCGCCTCCGGTCCGGTAGCCGAAGATGTTCCAGGTAAAGGTGACGTTGTCCGCCCCCTTCACGACGTCGGCGTTGCCGTCCTGTCCGTCCCAGAACTCACAATGGTCGATCCAGATGTTCTTGGAGGAGCCCTCGATGCTGAGATTGTCCCACGCCTGCTCAGAGTTCGAGCCGGGGCCCTTGATCACGAGGTTGCGAATGATCACGTTCTTCGAGTCTTTGACGTGGATGACGGCCTTGAGCTGCGTCCCCGGGCGCAGGCCCACGATGGTTTTGTTCGAGCCGACGCTGAGGCGATCTCCCGATCGTCCGCTCCACCCAGAACCGACGGGCCCGTCGACGTAGATGACGCGCGGGGTGTCGCCGCTCGCGTAACTCTGAAGTTCGCTGAACGACTTCACCGTCACGGGGGTTGCACTGCCGCCACCGGTGACGGAAACCGTGCCCCCGGTGCGCCCGTTCCGCGTCGCCCAGCCCATCGGCTCGCAGATGACCGGATCGCCGGACCCCGCGCCTCCGGACCCGTCGCCTCCGGACCCGTCGCCTCCAGACCCGTCGCCTCCAGATCCGTCACCCCCGGACCCGTCGCCTCCAGACCCGTCGCCCCCGGAGCCCCCGCCAGCCGGGCCACAGAAGCAGTAATCGGAGATGTGACCCGAGTCACACGGCAGATGCGGGGACGGTGACTGCGCCGCGCACTGCCCGTCGACGTTATCGGCTGCGCCCACACATTCGAGCCCGGCGGCAGCGCACACCGCGGAACAACCCGATGAGTCCGTGAACACGGCTTCACAACTGGACGTCCCCGAGACGCAGAGGTCGTAGCCGGCGTCGGCGATTGCCCCGCAGTCCACCTTGGACGGAGCTCCGCCGCTGGGGAGGCTTCCGCCCGTGCCAGCGGTGGCGCTTCCGCCGGAGCCAATGGTCGCGTTTCCGCCCGAACCGTTGCTTGCCGTGCCACCGCTCGTCGGAGGTGTCAGCACAGGGCGCCCTCCGCCTTCGCCATCGTCTCCGTTCACCTCACCACAGGCAGCGAGGCAAAGGGGAGACAGGGCGTAGAAGGCAATGATGGTGCGTCGGTAGAATCGATCGAGCGTCGTCATCCGGGTCGTCCTTCGTGGTTGGATCGTTGCTGAGAGCGTTCCTGGTCGCGCGACAGAGAGGCTGGGTCAGTGCTCCGGCGGTCCGCTGTTCGAGAAAAATTCGCGGCGAAGGGGAACGGGGAAACTGGTCGACGGTTGCTGGTGAGCTTTGCCCGTCGCTCAAGGCGGCCGAGGCACAGCTCGGGCGTTCGGGCCCGAGCTGCGCGCGGTCTCGTCCTCGCGGCTCGCGTGCACGACGTCATTCCCCGGGTAATGCGCGGAGAAACGCGATCGATCACGGGGTGCACCGAAAAAGCGACCCAAACGAAATCGATGGCGCGCTCGCGCCCTCCCTGGGCTCACCCGACGCGGGCGCGGAGGCGCAGGGCGTTGGCGACGACGGAGGCGGAGCTCAGGCTCATCGCCGCCGCGGCGAACATCGGCGAGAGGAGCCAGCCGGTGAGGGGGTAGAGCAAGCCGGCGGCCAGCGGTACGCCGAGGGCGTTGTAGACGAACGCGAAGCCGAGGTTCTGCTTCATGTTCCTCACGGTCGCCCGGGAGATCGCTTGGGCGTGAGCGATGCCGCGCAGATCGCCCTTCACGAGGGTGACCTGCGCGCTGCTCATGGCCACGTCCGTGCCGGTCCCCATGGCGATGCCGACGTCCGCCTGGGCGAGGGCGGGTGCGTCGTTGATGCCGTCTCCCGCCATGGCCACCACGCGGCCCTCCTTCTGGAGCCGCTCGACGAGCGCGAGCTTGTCCGCGGGCTTCACCTCCCCGTGGATCTCGTCGATGCCCAAGCGCCGCGCGACCGCCCGCGCCGTCGTCCAGCCGTCGCCGGTCGCCATGACGACGCGCAGACCGGCGCGCCGCAGGGTCGTCAGCGCCTCGGGGGTGCTGGCCTTGATGGGATCCGACACGGCCAAGAGGCCCAGCAGGCGGCCGTCGACCGCGAGGTGTATCACGCTCGCTCCTTCGGCGCGCAGCTCCTCCGCCTGCGCCTTCAGGGAGTCGACGTCGACGCCGACCTCGTCCATGAGCGCCGTGTTCCCGAGCGCGAGGTGTCGCGCACCAACGTGGCCGCGTACGCCGATGCCCGAGCTCGACTCGAAGGACTCGGGCTTCTCGAGGGAGAGCTTCTGGTCGCGGGCCGCGCGCACGATCGCATCGGCGAGCGGGTGCTCGCTGCCTTGGTCCAGGCTGGCGGCGAGCCGGAGCACCTCGTCGGCGTCCACCCCTGCGGCGGGGACGGCACGTTCGAAGACGGGTCTGCCCTCCGTGAGGGTCCCGGTCTTGTCGACGATGAGGGTGTCGACGGTGCGGAGGCGCTCGATGACCGCGGCGTCCCGGAAGAGCACGCCCTGCGTCGCGGCCCTGCCCGTGGCGACCATGACGGACATCGGCGTCGCGAGCCCGAGGGCACAGGGGCACGCGATGATGAGGACCGCGACGGCGTTCACCAGACCGAAGACCCAACCTTGTCCGGGCATGAGGAGCCCCCACGCGAAGAAGGAGGCGATCGCGACGGCGACGACGGCCAGCACGAACACCCCGGCGACGCGATCCGCCATGCGCTGCATCGGCGCGCGGGAGCGCTGGGCCTGCGCGACGAGCTGGACGATCTGCGCGAGCATCGTCTCTGACCCGACGCGCTCCGAGCGCATGATCAGCGCTCCGCTGGTGTTGAGCGTCGCGCCGATGACCTTGTCGCCTGGTTCCTTGCCGACGGGGAGGGGCTCGCCGGTGAGCATGGACTCGTCGACGGCGCTCTCGCCCTCCAGGACGACGCCGTCGACCGGGACCTTCTCTCCAGGGCGGACCCGCAACGAGTCGCCGACGTGGACGTGGGTGAGGGGGATGTCCTCCTCGGTCCCGTCCGAGTTGATGCGGCGGGCCGTCTTGGGCGCGAGGCCCAGCAGCTCCTTTATCGCCGCCGAGGTCTGGGCGCGGGCCTTCAGCTCGAGGATCTGCCCCAGGAGCGTGAGGGAGATGATGACGACCGCTGCCTCGAAGTACACCGCCACGCGGCCCATCGAGACGAAGGCGCTCGGGAAGACGCCCGGGGCGACCGTGGCGACGACGCTGTAGAGGTACGCAGCGCCCGTCCCCGTGCCGATGAGCGTCCACATGTTGGGGCTCTTGTTGGCGAGCGACTGCGCCCAGCGCTGAAAGAACGGAGCGCCCGCCCACAGCACGACCGGCGTCGAGAGCACGAGCTCGATCCAGGTCTGCGTCGCCGCGTCGAACCACCCGAGCCGATGACCGAACATCGCCAGGGAGGCGACGACGATCGTCAGGGGCAGCGTCCACCAGAAGCGCCGCCTGAAGTCGACGAGCTCGGGGTTTTCTTCCTCATCGAGGCTCGGCAGCTCGGGCTCGAGGGCCATGCCGCACTTGGGGCACGTCCCGGGCTCGTCTTGTCGCACCTCCGGGTGCATGGGGCAGACGTAGGTCGTGCCCGGCGGCGCGACCGCGTCGTCGCCCCCCTTTGGGGCGAGGTACCGCTGGGGCTCCGCGGCGAACCTCGAGCGACACCTGTCCCCGCAGAAATAGTAGGTGTGACCCTCGTGGTCGTGGTGATGGGGCGACGCCGCGGTGACGGTCATCCCGCAGACGGGATCCTTCAGGGAGCCATCGCCGTGGTCGGCGTGTCCGTGGGAGGAGGCACCGTGGGCAGCGTGGTCGTGCTCCGAGTGCTCGCCACTCGGTTCCTGGTGGTGTGTGCTCACGATGATTCCCGGATCGATGGTTCAGCGCCGCGCCGGCAACCCCCCTCGGCTGTGGCCGTGAAGTGCTCTACTGCCCTGCTGCCTCGGCGGCGATGCTGGCCAGGGCACCCTGCATGCGCGCGAGGATCTCCGATTGCCCTCGGACCTGGTGGCGCTCGAAGATCCCTGCGGGATCGTCGTAGGTCAGGCGCACCGCGCCGGCTTCGTCCTGCCAGATCAGGAGCTTCAAGGGCAGGTCGATGCCCGCGGTCTGACGCTCGAGCATGACGTGCGTCCCGACCTGTGGGTTGCCGAAGACGAGGAGCGTCGTCGGGCGCAGCTCCAGGCCCACCCGTTCGGCGTTGGCGCCGTGATCGATCTCCGCGAGCACGGTCATACCGCGCGCCTCGATGGCAGATCGTGCCCTGTCGGCCGTGGTCGCGAAGTCGTGGGTGCTGGTCGTCGTTTGCATTTCTCGTCCTCCTGGCGCATCGGTCGCGGGGGCGCGCTCCGACGAGTCGACGGGGTGTGGCTCACCGCTCGAAGACTCCGCGGTTCCGATCTGGGTCGGAGTGCTGGCGCAGGCAGCGACGGCGAGAAGGAGACCACTGATCGTTCGAGTGCGCACCCGAGGACTGTAGCCGGCGTGGAGGCGAGCTCAACGGGCCCTGCGGCCGGGCGCCGCGCGTCGATTCGTGAGCGCCGCGCCGTCCTGAATGAGCCCGTCGAGCTCCTCGACCCGACGCTCAGCCGGGCATCTGGATGTTCCGCGCCTTGCGCACCTCTTCGTTGCGCGCTTCGGCGCGCTGAAGGGCGGGACGGGCCACGAGCCGCTCGACGTAGGCGGTGAAGCTGGGCCGCGCCTCGAGGAGCCCGAAGGTGATGAGGTACCGCACCGTGCCGCCGAAGATCACGTCCGCCATGGAGAACGTGTCGCCGAGGAGGAACGGACCCTTGGCGAGCGCGGCTTCCATCGCCTGGATCATCGCGTCGTAGCTGCCCCAACCCGCGGCGCCTTCGCCGAACGTCCAGTTCTCCTTCTTGGCCATGACGCCGGGCTCGACGACGGACGGGGAGAAGCACGACCAGCGGAGGTAGGTGCCGCGGGCGGGATCGTCGAGGCGGGGGGCCAGGCGCCCTAGGGCGTAGCGGTCCGCGAGGTAGAGGCCGACGGCGCAGGACTCGGTGATGAGGGCGTCCCCATCGACGAGGATCGGCAGCTTGCCCATCGGGTTGAGGGCGAGGATCTCGGGGGTCTTCTGCTCGCCCGCGAGCATGTCGACGAACCGCAGCTCGTAGTCGACGCCGACCTCTTCGAGCATCCAGACGGTGCCCGCGGCGCGGGAGAAGGGGTGATGGTACAGGGTGATGGACATGTGATGGCTCCTTGTCTTTCCTAGGGGGGGTGGGTCCCCGAGAGTATCTTTGAGAGGGCGACGCTGGGAGCCCTCCGGGGACGTCCCGCGCGACACGCCCACTAATAGCGGGCATTGAGGACAGATCCTGTCCTCAATGCGAGGTGAGAGGAGCCTGGGACCGTACATTGCGGACAGATCCTGTCCTCAATGACGGGTGGTGATCGGAGCTCCCGCCAGCGGGCAGGGGGCAGGTCGCCGCGCGCGGGCTCTTTCGCTCGAGGTCACCAGCCAGGCAGCTCAATTTCCGCTATAGAACGGATCACGAAAGGGAGGTCGCATGAGCTCGGCAAAGGACGTGTACGGATTTTCGCTTCAGACCATCACCGGTGAGCCTCTGGCGCTCGAGGATTCTCGGGGGAAGGTGCTCTTGATCGTCAACGTGGCGAGCGAGTGTGGGTTCACCCCGCAGTACGCAGGGCTCGAGGAGCTGCACCGCAAGTACGCGTCGCGCGGGCTCGTCGTGCTCGGCGTGCCCGCCAACGAGTTCGGGGCCCAGGAGCCCGGCACCAACGAACAGATCCGCGAGTTCTGCACGTCGAAGTTCGGCGTCACGTTCCCGATGAGCGAGAAGGTCGTGGTGAAGGGCAGCGGCCAGCACCCGCTCTATCAGTGGCTCACGGCCCAGCAGGGCGAGGTCACCTGGAACTTCAACAAGTTCCTAATCGACAAACAGGGGAGCGTGATCGAGCGTTTCGAGTCGAAGGTCGAGCCCCTGAGTCAGGAGCTGACGAACGCCATCGAGGCCGCCCTCGGCGCGGCGTGAAGCAAGCTGGGGCGAACCGGCACCGAACTGAAACAGCCGACGGCAGAGTGCTCCCGGTGTCGTCCCCGATCACCGAAGCCCCGGCTTGGTGGCCGGTGCCGGGGAGGGATCTTCAAGCCGGCGTCACGATCCGCGGCTTGACTCGGTGCCTCCGCGTCAGTGGTAATCCGCCGCGTCCATGCCGACTCGGCGCCGAAGTTGCCCCGACGAGCAGCACGCCATGGAACCCGTGACATGAATGACGCTGACTGTCTTCCCTATTTGCGACGAGGTGTCGCGCCCGCACTCCTCGTGGTCCTTTCCCTCGCGCCACCGGCGATCGCGAGCGCGCCGCCCGAGGACGAGTGGGCGAACTGGGACTACGAGAGCGACGAAGAACCAGTACTGACGACCGAGGAGCTGCGCGGTCATTTCCACGATCTCGTCACGGGGCCGCTGCCGATACGGTTTCACGGGAGCGTGTCCGCGGGGACGCGCAGTCCCTATTACGCGTTGGGTGCGTCGATCGAAGCGGACTACTTGCCTGTGCCTTGGTTGCGCGTCGCGGCGATGTTCGGGCTGGGCGCACAGTTCCTCGACAATCCAGAAGCCGACCTGTTCTTCGCGATCGCGGCGGAGGCGTGGGTCGGGCTTCGCGTCCTTGGCGTCGATCGAATGACGACGATCGACGTCCCCCCGAGAGTCGGCACGGCACCGCGGGTCACCAGCACATCGGGCCCTCTTCGTGCTTCCGTCCCTGCCTACCACGCCGTCTACATCGAGGGCGGTGTGGCCAACGGGATCTACGCGACGAACGAGTGTGTCGGTTCATGCGACGCTGACTGGGGACCGGACAGAGAGCTCGCGGACCGTCGCTTTCGATTGTGGACCCACGGAGTCGGCGTTCGGTACGTGTACCAACGGCACGTGGAGTCGCAGCACTTCTTGGGCTCGGGCGTGCGAGCCGTCGATCTGTACGTCCAGTACTTCTTCCCTCCGTTGGCCGCTCCCGGATTCACGATGTACGACTCGAACGGATGGCCGGCGCCGGACCTGTCCTGGGGCCTCAGGGGTGGCGTCTCGTTCCCCGTGTGCCGTGATGGACGCTGCGTACAGATCACCGCGGGTGGCGGAATGAGTCCCGTCCGCTGGCTTCCCTTCGTGGAGGGCGGGGTCGGGTACCATTTCTGGGTGCTGTGACGTGCGTCGATGCTGGCCGGGCTGCCCAAGGAGCTTGCCCTCGTCCTAATCGGGCGACGCCCAAGAATGCTAGAGTCATTTCAGAAAGTGTGGAACCCTATCGAGTCTACCAAATCAGCGACGGCGGAACGTCTGACGCGTCAACGCCTGACGCCTCAACGCTGGTCGCGCGGGAGGTGACGCCGGAGCCGATGGGCAGCAAGGAGAAATCCTGGCTCTTGGACATCGCTACCGGGCGAGCGTTCCTCCTCAAGTACCCCCGGGAGAACACTGGCGAGCATTGGTCCGAGAAAGTTGCTGCGGAGGTAGCGGCGCTGCTCGGGGTGCCGCATGCCCCCGTGGAGTTGGGGGTACGCGGTGGCCGGATGGCCTCACTCTCCTACACGTTTCTCCAACCGAAAGAGGCGCTCATCCATGGCAACGAGCTGCTCAGCGAGATCGATCCCGACTACCCGGCCCAGCAGAACTACCGTGTGAAGGAGCACACGCTCGACGCCATCCGCAGCGCGCTCGACGCACACGAGGTGAAGCCGCTGACGACGGTCGACGCACACGACCTCAGCGCATTCGGATGGTTCGTTGGATACCTGATGCTCGATGCTCTCGTGGGGAACACCGACCGTCATCACGAAAACTGGGGCGTCGTGACGGCTTCCGCTGGCGAAGCCCGCCGGCTGGTCCTCGCGCCGTCCTACGACCATGCATCCTCCCTGGGCCGGGAGCTTCGCGACGAAAAGCGAGCACACCTCCTCTCGACGCGGGACTCCCGCTCGAATGTCGCCGCGTACGCGCGGGGTGCCCGCTCGGCGATCTACCCGAAGGCGGCGGAAGGTAGGACAGGAAAGGCCCTCACGTGCGTGGAGGCCTTCAGGGCGGCTTGTCAACTGGATCGGCCCGCGTCAAGCTGGTGGCATGAGCGCCTTGACGCGCTTGACCCGGAACGGCTGACGGACGTCGTGCACTGCGTTCCGACCTCGGTCATCTCCGAACCCGCTACTAACGTCGCAACCGCCCTGCTGCTTCACAACCTCGACGAGCTGAAGCGCTCCCCATGACCACGCCCAAAGTCCTGTTCCTAGCCTGGCAGTGCCCGACGACACGCAGCATCGTTCCGGTTGGTCGTCTCTTGGCCCTCGGTGCGAGTGGCTACGAGTTCTCGTATATCCGCGCCGCCCGCTCAGCCGTCGATCGGGGGTTCGCGCCCCTGGTGGCGTTCCCTGATCTCGAAGCCGTGTATCGCAGCCGCGAGCTTCCGGCGCTGTTTCAGAACCGCGTGATGCCCAAGTCGCGCCCCGAGTATCCGTCCTTCGTTCGCGAACTGGGCCTCGAGGTCGGCACGACTCCGATGGACATCCTTGCTCGGAGCGGCGGACTCCGTCGGACGGACGAGCTGGAAGTGTTTGCGCCGCCCCACGTCAGCGCCGACGGAACGAGGACCATGCACGTCCTGGCCCGAGCCGTTCGCCACATCCCGCACGCCGAGGAGGCGATCGCCGCTCTCTCTGCGGGCACGCAGCTGTTCGTTGTCGCGGATTACCAGAACGACAAGGCAGCCCATGCGCGGCTCCTTCGGACGGCGGACACGCGCCTCGTGGGCTATCTGCCCGACTACCTAGCGGCCGAGATCGAAAAGTGGCCACCGTCGGCGCAAGAGGAGCTGCGCGTCGCGATCGCCCGAGTGAATCTACCTCCAGCGCCCACATCCCAACGGCTCCTCTGCAGGGTCGAGCTGCCCGCCGGGTGCAACGTGCTCTCCGGTGAGGAGTACTTGCCCATCGCAGCGGACGCGACCTGCGTCGCGGCGTGACGTTTTCGCTGGGGCCTTCCGGGGATGGCCGCGCGCGTGCCGCACGCTGCCTCGAGCTCACGCGACGTCGATTTCCGCCGCAGCGCGGGCTTCGGGGTTCAGGTCGGGGGCGTTCTAGTTGCGCACGTCGATCTTGACGGTGACCGCGGCGGCGATGAGGGCGGGGCGGCGTTCTTGGAGGAGCTGCTTCATGTTGCCCCCTCAGCGGATCAGCCGAAACTCCATTCCGGCGGCCCGCGCGGCGGCGCCGTCGAGGTCCGGGCGATCGCCGATCACGAGGCACTCGGAGGGGCGCACGCCGAGGCGGTCCGCCGCGAGGAGGTAGCCCTCGGGGGAGGGCTTCAGGCGCTTCAGCTCGGGGTGCTCACCATTGGCGATCACCTGATCGATCAGGTGGGCGACGCCGAGGGCGCTGAGCTTGCGGCGCGCGGGGTAGTCGCTGACGATGGCGGTGCGGAGGCCGCCGGCGCGGTGACGGGTGAGCTCGTCGAGGAGGCTCTGGCGGCGGAACATGCGGAGCCACCGGGAGGGACGCTCGATCATCCAGCGCTCGACCAGGCGGGACACGGCCTCCTCGGCGACGCCCAGGGCGCGCGCGGTGCGGCTCACCTGTTCGGCGAAGGGGGAGGGATCGAAGCGGAGGGTGGGCTCGCTGCCGAGCTCGTGGTGGAGGTTCTCGTGCTCGCGGCGGAAGGCGCGGATGACCGAGAGCGCGCCCCAACCCCACAAGGCGAGCTCGGCGGCCATGGCGAGCTTCACGGGAAAGGGTCGATAGAGGGTCCCGTCGAGATCGAGGAGCCAAGCGGCGTGACGGGGCGTCGTCGTCATGGACGGAGGTGGGATGCGCCGAGGCGCTCGAGGGCGGGGAGCGTGAGCCCCAGGCGCCGCGCGTGTTGGAGGTTCCGCTCGAGGCGCCGAGGGGCGCTTCGTCCAGCCAAGCCGTGGGCGGGATCGCTGGCGATGGCGGTCTCCAGAGACGCGATCAGGCGGGCCGAGTCGAGCCGCGCGGCGGCGCCTGTTCCCACGAGGGCGCGCTGGAGGTGGATCACCTCCTCCGCGAGCTCGTCGAGGGTGGCCCGATGGACCGTGAGCAGATCGCCAGCGGTGCCCTCCACCAGGAGGCCCGCGAGGTTGAGCACCAGGATGTAGAGGTTCTTCGCTACGAGCTCGTGCAGCAGCTCGGTCTCGGGGACGAGGCGGTGTGCGATGCCGAGCCCCTCGAGGCAACGGGCGAGAAGACTCGCCTGAGGACCCGCGAGCACCGTGGGCAGCACGTCGTGGGGCTCCTTGCCGCGCTTCTTCTCGAACCACACCACGGCGACCGTCGGCTGCTCCACGCCCGCGGCCTCCCACTGACCGGGCAACAGCTCGTTCTGGACGAGGGCTACCCTGGAGAGCCACTGAGGGGGCAGGTCGCCGAGGGCGGGCGGCAGGTCGTCTTCTCCGACGGCGACGAGCACGAGGGCGGGATCTGGGTAGGCCTCACTCAGGGGAGCGACGGGCGTGCTGCGCAGGACCGGAACCACGGGATGCCCGAGGTGCAGCACACCGCGGGCGAACACGCTGCCGAGCTCGCCCAGGCCGACGACGACGACGGGAGCAAGGACCTCTGACACGGGGTCCCTCACTTGAACGGTTCGGGTTCGCAGCGACGACCGCGACACGCCTCGATGTCGACGCCCTTCAGCTTGTGGTCTTCCTTCGCCCAGCAGCCCTCGGCGCTGGTGTCGTAGCTGAAGGTGTACATGCGGCGGCCGGGCTTGGGATTGCCGAAAAGCGGGCTCACGATGGCCTGGTCGTTCGTGAGCCGGATGCGCGCCTTGAAGCGGTGATAGTTGCGCTCGCGGGCGCCGCTGTCGTAGCCGGAGGCGGGCGCGGCGAAGTGGAGCTTCGCCTGGACCGTGCACTCCGCGCTCTCGATGCTCACCCGGTCGAAGGTGTGATCGTGCACTTTGACGTTGATGAGGGCGCTCTGGCTCCAGGCCCACGCGAGCACGGGCGCGGTGAGCAGGGCGCCGCCCACCAGGGCGGCGGCGAGCCGGGGACTCCTGGGGAATCGAACGCGGTGACGCATGAACATCCTCTCCTCTGAGACGCCCCTTCTCGGGCGAGCTGCGCGATCACCCGCCGCAGCCTGGCGGGGCCGCAAAGGGTATGCGGCGCCCGCGGGGATGTCGAGCTGCGGGCGAGGTCCGTGCCCGGCGGGCCGGCCCCCGCCACCCGCTCGACGTCCCGGGCGCCGAGCGCCACGTGGTGCAGTCCCGCCGTCTTCACCCGCCGCAGCTTGCCTCAGGCGAGCGGCAAGTACAGCTCCGTACGGAGCTCCGCCGCGGGGACCTGCGACGGATCGTTCACGTAGTGTTCGTAGGCGGCGCCGGCGGAGCTCATGCGTTCCCCGCTGTTGGGCAGCCACTGACCCATGAAGCGCGCCCAGATGTCCCCGAGGTGCTCGTAGGAGCCGACGTGCAGCGTGTGGGCGTAACGCCCCTCCGGAAGGAACTGCTCCTCGACGCCTTCCGGCAGGGGCACGTCCGCGGGGACCACGAGGCCCGCGTCCGAGCGCAGCTGCTCCACGGGCACGGTGTCCGGATCGTCGTGATAGAGGGCGATCATCCGGGCGCCCTCGTGATTGAACAATCCCGCGGGCCCGGCGCGGGCGCCGAGGCGCCCGAACGCTTCCGAGATGCGGTTGTACGGGCCGACGTGGCGGACGGTGGCGACGCGGAGCCGCGGCTGGTGCGTGATTTCTACGTGCATTTGGCTTCCTCCTGTGTCTTGGGGGTGGAACGTGACGTCGATGCCCTCCGCCCCGAAGTGCACGCCGGACGGCGCTGCCAGGGCGATGCGAGCCTCTCGGCGCCGCCGGTAGTCGGAGGGCGAGAGCCCGTAGTGAGCGCGGAAGGCGCGCGTGAAGGCCTCGTGGGTCTCGTAGCCCGCCGCGAAGGCGAGCTGGGTGACGGAGAGCTCCGTCGAAACCAGCTGGAACGCAGCTCGCTCCAGGCGCAGGCGTCGCGCCAGCTCCATCGGGGTCTCGCCCACCATGCCGCGGAAGACGCGGTGAAAGTGAAAGGGCGACAGACCAGCGCTGGCCGCGAGCGCCTCGAGCTCCAAGGCGTCGTCCAGGTGCGTCGCGATGGCCTCGAGGGCTTTCCCCACGGCCTGCACGTAGAAGGAGCGCGTGTTCGGCTTCACGGTTCCCAGTCTAAGAGACCGGGTGCGGGCCGCTTGATATTGCTTGCTGATTTTCCGCGGAAAGAATCGGCTGGAAAAGTCAAGCGAGGGTGAGGCCCACTGGCAGCTCTTCCCCGAAGACGGCCGTCTGATCCCGCTGCTCCGGAGGTACCAGCTCCACCACGGAGCGGATCCACTCCGCGGGCGCGCCCTCCTGTTCCAGCCGACGCGCCACCTCCGCGCGCAGGGCGGAGGGGACGTCACGGGCGCGATCGTCCGTGCGGCGGGCGAGGAGGGCGGCCGCCAGGCGAGCCGTGTGGATCTCGTCCCAGGGTTCCCGCAGGAGGTGATCGAGGAGCTCCTCTGCGTGGCGGGCGGGCAGCACGTGGTGAGCGCTCGCGTAGAGGGGCACTCGGGTGCCCAGGCGGCCGAGGGCGGCCCAGAGGCGCGGATCCCGATCCGTCCAGGTGCGCTCGAGGATCCAGTCGCACAGCTGACCCCGGCGCCGCACGTCGACGCGCTCGAGCCAGGAAGCGGCCTCCAAAGCGTCGAGGAGCGACAGGGGCTTGAAGCCCTTGGGCTTGGGCAGCTTCGCGGAGGCGGGCGCCAGGAATGGGTCGATCTGATCGCGCAGGCGCGTCTGGTGTCGCTCGGAGAGGCCGGGCGCGAGGCGGCGCCAGGCGATGAAGAGCTGCTGCCAGATCCGCTCGTGCTGAGGGAACGCCAGGCCCTCCGTGAGGAGATCCGCGAGCAAGGCGACGCGCCCCGGATCGAGGGGGTGCCCGATGCCCGGGCGCAGGGTGTAGCTCGCCAGGAGCCAGAACACGCGCTCGTGATCCGGCGAGCGGCGTCGGGCCTTGTGCAGCGGCCCGATGACGTCGAACAAGCTGCGGTTCACCTCGAGGTTCCAGGCGCGGCGCTCGCCGAGCAGGCGGTCGAGGGTGCGCAGCAGATCCTTCACCTCCCGCTCCTTGACGTCCTTGCGCCCTTTGCCGAACACCCGCTGGATGGCCTCGTAGGCCTCGTCGAGGCGACCCGCTGGTCGCCGGGCGCTGGACGGGCGGGAGCTTGTCGCGCCGGCGCTGCCTCCCCGAGAGCCGTCCCTGCGGGCGCTCTTCGGGGACTCGGTGCCGCGCAGCTCGAAGGCGAGGCGGTAGCGGCGTCCGTCCGTGAGGGCCACGCAAGAGAGATCCACCGTGCCCAGGGCGCTGAGCTCTCCCTCGAGGGCGACGGAGACGCGCGACGGCGCGCTGCTGGGCGGCGTGGTGGCGGACGGCGTGGTGCCGGACGGAGTGGTGCCGGACGGCGCGGTGCCGGACGGAGTGGATGCGGCGCTCTCGGGCTCCCCGAAGGTGGTGGCGATGGGCGGCAGCAGCAGGAAATCGTCGTCGAGCTCCACGAGCTCTCCCGGCGCGTGCACTGGGCCCGCGTCCTTGGCGTAGAGCTCGAAGCGGGCCGCGCGCCCCACAGTCAAGGTGAGCCCGCGCTCCACCCGGTGGCGCTGCCCCTCCTTGGCGCCGCGGGGCACGACGCACAGGGCGCGGCGCGGCCCGCCTCCCTCCTGAGCCGCCACTCCGACGTAGTAGCCATGGGCGGCGCCGCTGGCGATGGACGGCAGCAAGCCGTGCACGGCGCGCCCGAAGGCGACGGCGCCGCGGGCCACCGCGAGATCCGGATCCGGTTGATGCAGCTCCACCAACCCGTGACCGAGGGCAGCCTCGAGCACGCCGTGCAGGTGACGTCGCAGGCGCTCGGAGCGGAACGGGCCGCCGTTATAGAGGACCGCCTGCAGGCGCGGCGCCGCGGCGCCGAGATGTCGCCGCAGGAACTGCACGATGTGGCGCGTGATGGCCGGATCGCGCTCGTAGGGGAGCCCGAAGGCGACCAGCGCGGCGGTGCTGCGGGGGGCCACGGGCTCGTCGAAGGACACCGCGGGCAAGAAGCCGCCGAGCACCAGCTCCTCGACCTCCTGGCGCGTCACCTCGACGGTCTGCGTCTGTCCCACCAGGGCGGAGCCGGCGCCCGCGACGCTGAGGCGCACGCTTCCCGGCGCCTCGGGCCCCAACAGCGTCTCCTTGGCGCGCCGGCTCTGCTGCACGAGCTGCAGGAAGCGGGCGGGATCGAGCTTGGCGCCCTCGGGGGCCAGGCGTCGCTCGAGCTGGTGGGCGAGGGCGAGATCGAAGTTGTCGCCGCCGAGCAGCAGGTGTTTGCCGACGGCGACGCGCTCCAGGTCGACGCCTTGTTCACCGCGGGTGACGCGGATCAGGGAGAGATCCGTGGTGCCGCCGCCCACGTCGCAGACGAGCACGTGCACGAGCTCGCTCTCGGAGGCGGCGGAGGTGGGCTCCGTGGATCCGTCTGTCGACGGCTCCGTCGAGTCGTCGAACAGGGCCGCCAGCGGTCGGTCGCCTTCCCGTTGGAGAAAGTCGTAGAACGCCGCTTGAGGCTCCTCGAGCAGGCGCACACGCAGACCCGCCTCTTCGGCGGCGCGCACGGTCAGCTCCCGAGCGACCTCGTCGAAGCTCGCGGGCACCGTGAGCACGATCTCTTGGCGCGCCAAAGGCTCGCGGGGGTGGGCTTTGTCCCAAGCGGTCACCAAGTGGCGGAGGAGGCGCGCGCTCGCCTCGACGGGGGAGATGCGGGGCACGTCGCTCGCCTCGGAGCCCCAGGGCAGGATGTCGGCGGTGCGGTCCACGCCCGCGTGGGAGAGCCAGCTCTTGGCGGAGGTGATGACGCGCCCTGGGGTCTCGCGCCCCTGCGCCCGCGCCCACTCACCGATCACCCACGGCGCGTCGCCGAAGGGATCGGTGGGCAGGGCAGTCGGGGGGTGAAACAGGAAGGACGGCAGCAGCGGGCGCGGCTGGTGGGCTCCGGCGGACACCCACTGGTCCACGGCGAAGACGTCCGGGGCGGCGGTGTCGTGGCCGCCGCTGGCCAGGGCGGTGTGGGTGGTGCCGAGATCGATGCCGACGATGCGGGTCACGGGGGGCGGCTCCTTCACGCGAGGCGCGGCTCGCGCTCGGCCGCGGTCAGCTGCTGCGTACGCTCAGCTCGACCGCGAAGGCCTCGTCAGGGGTCTGCGGGGTGCGGGGCACCGCCTCGAGCTTCAAGGTGCCGATGGCGGTCACGTGGGACCGCAGCTGCACGGGGACGACGTCCCCGGGCGTGCGGCCCTCAGCGGGGAAGGTGATCTCGATGGGGGCGACCTCGACCACGTTGCGGTCCTGCTCGACGTCCGTCAGCAGGGTGCCGACCTGATCCGTCCGCCGTACGGAGGAGACGAAGAACCGGAACGTCACAGGCTCGCCCACGACCACGCCGAGCTCGTGGGCGAGCAGGGCGGGGGCGCTGCCCTCTTCCATCCCGAGCGGCGCCACGCACAAGGCGTCGAGGGGCGGCTCCATACCGGGCACCGCGGGCATGGGGCTCTCGATGCCCACGTAGTAGGCCTGCGCCGTGCCCCCGCGCACGCGGATCCCGCGGCCCTGCTGCACCCGCCCGAAATGCGCGGCGCCGCGGGCGACGGCCAGGTCGGCGTCAGCTCCCTCGAGCACCCGCAGCGAGGGGGCGCCGGCGGCCTGGAGCCAGCCGTTGAGCACGCTCACGAGCCGCTCACGGATGGCCGGCGCCTTCGAGACGCCGCCATTGAAGAGCAGCGCCGTGGGGCGCAGCATGCCGCCGCGACCGCCATCGGCGCTCGGAGTGTCGGCGGGGGCGTCCGTGTGCTGAGCGACCGTTTGCTGGGCGTCGCGCGCCGCGTCGCGCTGGCGACCCAAGAACGCCGCCAAGTGGCGCGTGATGGCGGGATCCGCCGCGTAGGGCAGGCCGAGCTGGGTGAGGGCGGCGCGGGCGCGGCTGGCGGGGCGCTGGTCGGGGGACACCATGGGGAAAAAGCCATCCACCAGGGTGCGAGCGACCTCTTCGCGGGTGAGCTCCGTGCGCAGAGCGCCGCCGACGAGGGCCGAGCCGCGGCTGGCCACCACGACGGGCACGCTCTCGGGCGGGTCATTGGAGAGGAGCTGCTCTTTGGCGCTGCGACAGCCGTGGCCGAGGGCCATGAGCTGCCAGCGGTCGAGCTCGTGGCCTTCGTTGCGGAGCTTGGTGGCGGTCACATGGGCGAGGGCCAGATCCATGTTGTCCCCGCCCAGCAGGATGTGATCCCCGACGGCGACGCGGGTCAGGGTGAGCTGGCCGTCCTCCTCGCCGACGGCGATGGCGGAGAAGTCGGTGGTGCCGCCGCCGATGTCGACCACCAGCACGACGTCGCCGACCTTCAGCTGCTTGGTGAAGTGGGTCCCCTGAGACTCCAGCCAGGCGTACACCGCCGCCTGCGGCTCCTCGAGCAGGGTCACGTCCTCCATGCCGGCACAGTAGGCCGCCTCCACCGTGAGCTCGCGGGCGGCCGCGTCGAAGGAGGCGGGCACGGTGAGCACGATGTGCTGCTCCGTGAGGGGAGGCACGTCGCCCGCCGCGTGGGCGTGCGCCCAGGCCTCGGCGAGGTGATCGAGGTAGCGGAAGGAGGCTTCCACGGGGGAGATCTTCTCGATGTCCTCGGGGGCCCCCACGGGGAGCAGCCCCGCCCGTCGATCCACCCCCGTGTGGGAGAGCCAGCTCTTGGCGCTCGACACGACGCGGGTCGGCGCCTCGGCGGCGCGCTGGCGGGCGAGCTCCCCCACCGCGAAGGTGCGCCGCTCGTCCCAGGGCAACGGCAGCGTCCCTTCGTCCGCGGTGGGCAGGTACAGGAACGACGGCAGCAAGGGCCGGCTCTCGCTGGCGCTGCGGGTGACGAGCTGCGGCAGGGGCAGCACGCGGCTCGCCGTCGGATCCTCGGGATCGTGGGGAGCGATGGCGAGGGCACAGTGGGTCGTGCCGAGATCGATACCGACGCAAAACCGGGGGCTCATTGGACCTCTACCTCCGCAGGCATGAGCACGTCGGGAGCCGCGCCTGCAACGGTCTCGGGGAGCGAAAGGGAGCGGACACGCCAGCCCTTGTGGCGGAGCACACCCGAGTAGGGGGCGCTGCCGGCGACGTTCCCCGTCAGCTTGTAGGCCGCCGGATCGTAGCCGGGCTCCACGCGCACGGGCCCGCCCTCCGCTTGCTCCAGGACGGGCTCGATGGGCACGTGCTCCTGGAACGCCTTGCGGCAGCCTGCGTGGACCAACCGCGCGGCCGCGCCGATGTCCGCGTCGGAGAAGGCGGCGATGTCCTGTTGCACGAAGTCCACGAAGCGCCCTTCCCGCTGGAGGACGCCGAGGAGCACCAGGACCGCTTCCCGGCGGGCCTCGGCGCGGATCTCGGCGCTCACGTCGACGGAGGGCTCCGTGGGGGGCGGCGCGCTGGGAGGTAGAGAGGGGCGCTCGGGAGCTCCCGGAAGCGCCCGACCTTCGAGTCCATCGTAGTTCAGCTGCGCTCCCCGCAGGCGCGCCGCGAGCTGTCCGTCGAACAGGCCGCGAAAGAACCACGCCCAGACGAACAGGAGCCGCTGGCCGAACGAGAGGGGCGCTGGCTCGACGGAAGGCCGATTTTCCGAGGTCTGCATGGTGAAGCCGAGGAGGACGCCCGAGAGGAGCCCCCGAGAGGAGCCAGGGGGGGTGGAGGCCCGAAGGGAGCCCGGAAGGAGAAGAGCGCGCGTGGACCGCTGGGAACGACCCTGGGCACTGGCGCGTAATGTCGCCCCGCTTCCCCCGTGGATCGTGACCCTGGCGGGGGAAGTCAAGGGGGAGCGGACGATCGTGTTAGCTTCGCACCCATGCCGCTCACTTCGAAGGTAGTGCTCGCGGAGCTGGAGGCCATGGCCCCCCTGCGGCTCGCGGAGAGCTGGGACAACGTCGGGCTCCTGGTCGACCCACACGAGGGAGAGGCCCCGTGCGAGCGTCTCCTGCTCACGGTGGATCTGACCTGGCCTGTGTTCGAGGAGGCCGTGCGCCAGCGGAGCGATCTGATCGTGGCCTACCATCCGGTGATCTTCCGGGGCGTCCAGCGCTTGCGCGCCCAGGCGCCCGCCGAGCGCGTGATCGTCGCGGCCCTGCGGCAGGGAGTGATCGTGTACTCGCCCCACACGGCCCTCGACGCGGTGTCCGGCGGGATGACCGACTGGCTGGCCGTGGCTCTCGGCGAGGGAGCGACGCGCCCCATCGTGCCCACCGCGGAAGACCCGGCGGCCGGGCAGGGGCGGCTGGTCGAGCTCGCCGAGCCCCTCGCGCTGGACGCGGCGGTGTCTTCCATCAAGGCCCACCTCGGTTTGGCGCACCTGCGCCTGGCCTCGGCGTCGCGGCATGCAGAGGGCGCGCCGATCCGCACCCTGGCCGTCTGTCCAGGCGCCGGCGGCAGCGTGTTCGAGAAGGTCGGCGACGTGGATCTCCTCCTCACGGGAGAGCTGCGGCACCACGACGTGCTCGCCCGGGCGGCGCGGGGCACCTCCGTCGTGCTCTGCGACCACACGAACACCGAGCGCGGGTTCTTGCCGATCTTCGCGGAGCGCGTCCGGCAGCGGCTCCCTGGGCTGGAGGTGCTCGTGTCCTCCGCGGACAGGGATCCGCTGGTGGTCTCGTAGCGGCTGCTCGAGGCGGCTCACTCCCGGGCGCGGCCGAAGATCTTCGAGCCGGGGGGCACGGAGCGGGTGAGCCAGACGTTGCCGCCGATGACGGAGTCGGCGCCGATGACCGTCTCTCCGCCGAGGATGGTGGCGCCAGCGTACAGGGTGACGCGATCCTCGATGGTGGGGTGACGCTTGACCACGTTCCCCGCGCTGTCGCACGTGGCGCGCATCGCGCGCGTCGTGCTCAGGGCGCCGAGGGTCACGCCCTGGTAGATCTTCACGTCGTCGCCGATCACCGAGGTCTCACCGATCACCACCCCCGTCCCGTGATCGATGAAGAAGCGCTGCCCGACGTGGGCCCCCGGGTTGATGTCGATCCCGGTGCGGCTGTGGGCGTACTCGGACATGATGCGCGGGACGATCGGCACGCCCATCAAGTAGAGCTCGTGGGCGATGCGGTGGGCGGTGATGGCTTCCATCGCCGGGTAGCTGAACACCACCTCCTCCACGCTGCGCGCCGCTGGGTCGTTCTGGTAGGCGGCGACGGCGTCCTGGTTGAGCAGCTTGCGGAGCCGCGGAAGATCATTGAGGAGGCCCAGCGCCGCCTCGTGCGCGAAGTTGGCGCCCCTGCCTGGGCAGCGCCCCGCGCGCTGCTCATAGGTAACGGCGCGCCCGATCTGCAGGCTCAAGTACTCGTAGGCTGGGTAGAGCTGCTCGCTCAGGGCGTAGCGTAGGTTGCAGCGGTTGAGGGAGCGCTTGGAGTAATAGCCGAGATAGATGGCCGGCTTCAGGTGGTTCAAGGCGTCGATCACCGCGCGCTTGTTGGGCATCGCCGCGCTCTCGAGGTTGTTGATCTCCTCGGGGCCATCGTAGCTCGCGGTGACCGCGTCGATGGCGCGCTCCAGATCTCCTGTCGTGTCGCTCTTGCGGGGCATTGGATCCTCAGGGGGCAGAGGTCGGGCTCGGGTGTACCATGAGTTTCTCGAGCTCGGAGCGCACGTTGGGGTGCGTCATCGGATCGCGCGCGGCCTCCAGCACTACCGCGCGTCCTTCTTCTCCGCCGAGGAGCCAGAGCGCCTGCGCCGTGAGGACCACGGCCTGGGCCAGCTCTGGTTCACTGGCCGCGGTGCGATAGAGCGTGAAGTAGGCGCTGAGCTCGGGGACCTGCTCGGGCCCCGCCAGGTGCCGCAGCACGCGCGCGAGCATGAGCTGATCGATCATCGACGTGCGCGGATCGATCAGATGTTGCGCGAGCGCGTTGGCGCCCTCCTTGGCGTTCACCGCGAAGAGCGCCGAGGCGATGGCGGCGATCGGCGCGGGGCGTTGGGTCACCTCGAAGCCGGCGCCGTCCTCGAGGGCCGCGATCAGGTATTCGACGCCCGTCCGCCGCATGGCGATCCGGTGCGCCGTCTGATCGGCGAGATCCGCGGACGCCCGCGGGCTCCGGGCGATCTCCAACAACAAGCGGGTCACCTCCGGCGATGGATTCGCCGACAGCTCGTCCAAGAGCAGCTGGTGCACGGGGGCCATGTCGGGGCCCGTGTCGGTCAGGGTCGTGGCGACCTGCTCGGCGAGGGGAACGGGGCGGGTCACCGCCACGGGGCGAGGATCTGGGCTCACGACGCAGGCGCGCAGACGCGCACCCAACGTGCCGGAGCTGGCGCGGGAGCCATCCCTCCAGGCGAGGCGCCACAGGGAGCCGTCTTCGAGACAGAGGGTCATGCCTTCCCTGCTGCTCGCCGCCCCGAGCACGTCCCGTAAGAAGTGCGTGGCCCAGCGCAGCTCTCCGCCCCTGGCTCCGAAGCCGAGCACGACCCGGTGGTAGATGGACCCGAAGGCGTCCTGGGCGAAGCGGAGCCGATCCCCCTGGATCTGAGGGAAAGCGTGGATGGCTACGGGGAAGGCGCGCGGCGCGAGGGCCACCGTGCCGTCCGTGGGCCAGCGCGGTGCGCCCGGCAGATTCTTCGGGGGGAGCTCCAGGGGGTGGGGGCGCGGAGCGGACAGGACGTCCTCCGAGAGGCGCAGGACGCCCCGCCCCAGCAGCAGCACGCCCCCGGGATCTGCCAAGGCGGTCGTCGTGGAGTTCTCCACCAAAAATTGCCCCAGCGGCTCCCCCCGGGCGAGCTCGAGCACGGTGACGTAGCGGCCGCTCCAGGGGACGAGGCCCAGGCCACCGACGGCGGTCGGCTGCCCCAGGGCTGGCTCGGAGCGCGCCCGCTGCCGCACGACGCCCTCCCGATCCACGATCAAGACCAGCTGCAGCCTGCTGTCGTAGGGATCCGTCAGCACGAGCAGCGCGTGTTGCCCGTCGTGCGCCATGGCGGAGAGCTGGCGGCCTTCGCTGCCGATGCTCCACAGGAGCTTGCCGTCGCGCAGATGATGCAGGCGCACGCGACCCCCGCCGGAGACGGCGACGAACTCTCCGTCCAGGACTGGCAGGGTCTCCACGGGCCCCGCCTGCTCCCAGCGCTCACCGTCGGGCAAAGCGCGGCCGACCAGGCCATGTCCCGTGACGCCGACGGCGCCGGCGATGGCCGGTCGCCGTGATTGTTCTTGGATGCGCTCGAGCAGGGGGCGCGCCGCGGTGCCCGTCAAGGGCGCGCGGGGCGTGAACGCCTCTTCCAGCCCCGCCGCCCCCCCGCAAGCCGCCACCAGGGCCGCCATGGTACAAAGCGCGGCTATCGAGGTAACCTGAGTGCCAGCCGCCCTCCCCTTGCCCATGACCATTCGTTCGGTGCTCCCTGCTTTGCCTGAGGTTCGCCTCGAAGTGCTCGAGGATCTCTCGCCGCCGAGCCAAGGCTTCCTGCGACTCGCTCGGCGACGCTACCGAGCCCGCCACGGGGATGAAACCGTGAGCGCCCCCTTCGTTTACGACGAAGTGGACCGACACGCCCTCGACGCCGTCGTGATCGTGCCCCATTTCTTGGGGCCCGCCCCCGAAGGGGGCAAGGGCGCGGAGCGCTACATCTACCTGCGGAGCGCGGTGCGTCCGCCCGTGGAGATGCGCGACGCGGCGCGCTCGGCCGTGCCCGAGCCGGAGGTTCGTGCCCTGTGGGAGGCGCCGGCGGGCCTCGTGGAGCCGGACGAGGAGACCCCCGAGGGGATCGTGCGCTGCGCCCAGCGCGAGCTCGCCGAGGAGGCGGGCTTCGACCTGCCGACGAGCGCCTTCCGCCGCCTCGGACCGTCGACTTTTCCCTGCCCGGGCGTCATCGCCGAGCGGCACCATTACTTTCACGTGGAGGTCGACCCGGCGCAGCGGGGAGAGCCGAGCTTGGATGGCTCGCCCCTCGAGGCGGCCGGGATCGTGGTCGCGGTGCCCCTGCGGGAGGCCCTCCGGGCGTGCCGGGACGGTGATTTGGCGGACGCCAAGACGGAGCTGGCGCTCCGGCGTCTCGCGGAGGTCGTCCCCGGATGACCGAGAGAGTCATCGTGGTGGCCAAGCGCTCGAGCTACTCGAGGCTGACGACCGGCGACGTGGACCAACGGGCGAAGGTGCTGTTGCGGCGCGGCGATCCGGCCGTGCGGAAATGGAAGCCAGCCCACGAGGCCCACGTGCGCACCTTCGAGAAGGTGCGGGAGGCCCTCGATTCGCTGGGCGTGGAGGCGCTCGTCTTGCATGGCTCCCACGCGTCCTTCGAGCCCCAAGGTGTGTCCTTGGTCGTGACCGTCGGCGGCGACGGCACGCTGCTCGCGGCCTCCCACAGCGTGCACGACGTGCCGATCCTCGGGGTGAACAGCGCGCCTCGTTACAGCGTCGGGTTTTTCTGTGCTGCTCGCGCCCAGGGTATCCGCAAGACGCTCGCCGACGCCCTCGAGGGGCGCCTTCCCGAGACGCGCTTCAGCCGCATGGCGGTCAGCGTGAACGGACAGGTGCGCTCGGAGCGCGTGCTGAACGAGGCGCTCTTCTGTCACGCCGTGCCCGCGGCCACCTCGAATTATATTTTGCAGGTGGGGCGTATGAAGGAAGAGCAGCGCTCGAGCGGGTTCTGGATCGGCCCCGCCGCGGGCTCCACCGCCGCGCAGCGCTCCGCGGGGGGACGGGTGCTGCCTCCGATGTCGAAGAAGCTCCAGCTGGTGGTGCGCGAGCCCTACTCCGTCGAGGGGCACCGTTATCGGCTCACGCGCGTGGAGATCGCCGACGGCGAGCGCGCGCTGGTGAAGAGCAAGATGCATCGAGCGCGCTTGTTCCTGGACGGGCCGTACCTGGCGATCCACGTCCGGCTCGGGGACGAGGTGGTCTTCGAGCGCTCGCCGCAGAGCTTGCGCGTGCTCGGGCTGAACCGACGCTCGCGCTGAGGAAGCTCACCGCAGAGCCCACGTGTGCCGGGCCCGTGGACGAGCGACTCGGGGACGGGCGACTCGG
>JAEWOQ010000581.1 GCA_023460875.1 Pseudomonadota bacterium | reverse complement strand
AGGTTGGCGACGGCGAACTGGTCGTCGCTTACGAGCCGATCTGGGCGATCGGCACCGGCAAGACCGCAACGCCGGCCGACGTGGCCGAAATGCACGCCGCGAACGCTCGGTCATGCCCGACCTTCGTCGAATCCGTTTCGCCGGCCGCTCGCGACAGGTATCGCCGTCGCGACGTGGCTCGCGTTCACCCTCGTCCCGGTCGGCGTCCTCGTCGGCCTCATCCGCTGACGGTGAGCCATGGAGCTCGCAAGCCGCATCCCGCCCGGTCCCCTCGAAGGCAAATGGGACAGACATCGCTTCGCGATGAAGCTGGTGAGCCCGGCGAATCGCCGCAAGTACACCGTCATCGTCGTGGGCACCGGGCTCGCCGGCGGGGCAGCGGCGGCGACGCTCGCCGAGCTCGGCTACGACGTCCGCGCCTTCTCGTTCCACGACTCGCCGCGACGCGCACACAGCATCGCCGCGCAGGGCGGCATCAATGCGGCGAAGAACTACCAGAACGACGGCGACAGCGTCTATCGGCTCTTCTATGACACCGTGAAGGGCGGCGACTTCCGTGCGCGGGAGTCGAACGTCTATCGGCTCGCGGAGCTGAGCGTCAACATCATCGATCAGTGTGTCGCCCAGGGCGTGCCCTTCGCCCGCGAGTACAGCGGGCTCTTGGGGAACCGCTCCTTCGGCGGCGCGCAGGTGTCGCGCACCTTCTACGCTCGCGGGCAGACCGGCCAACAGCTCCTCCTCGGCGCCTATCAGGCCCTCGAGCGGCAGGTGAGCGCGGGCACCGTCACGATGTTCAACCGTCACGAGATGCTCGACGTCGTCGTCGTCGACGGGCGGGCTCGCGGCATCGTCACGCGCGACATGGTGTCGGGCAAGGTCGAGGCTCATATGGGCGATGCCGTCGTGCTGTGCACGGGCGGCTACGGCAACGTCTTCTATCTCTCGACGAACGCGAAGGGGTGCAACGTCACCGCCACCTGGCGTGCTCACCGCAAGGGCGCCCTGTTCGCGAACCCCTGCTTCACGCAGATCCACCCGACGTGTATCCCGGTGAGCGGGGAGTTCCAGTCGAAGCTCACTTTGATGAGCGAGTCCCTGCGCAACGACGGGCGCGTCTGGGTACCGAAGCGGGCCGAGGACGTCACCAAGGCGCCGAACCAGATCCCCGAGGAGGATCGCGACTACTACCTCGA
Source organism: Pseudomonadota bacterium (assembly GCA_023460875.1). Lineage (GTDB taxonomy): Bacteria > Myxococcota_A > Polyangia > Polyangiales > Polyangiaceae > NIC37A-2. Next base: position 15,686 of record JAEWOQ010000581.1, on the reverse strand, counting down.
GCGGCTCTATCCGAGCTTCGGCAACCTGGTGCCCCGGGACATCGCTTCGCGCCGGGCCAAGGACATGTGCGACAAGGGGCTCGGCGTCGGCACCGCCGTCGGTGGGCAGCGCCTCGGCGTGTACCTCGACTTCAAGGACGCGGTGAAGCGCCTCGGGCGCAAGGCCGTCGAGGAGCGCTACGGCAACCTGTTCGAGATGTATGAGCGCATCACGGGGGAGGATCCCTACGAGGTGCCCATGCGCATCTACCCGGCCACTCACTACACGATGGGTGGGCTGTGGGTCGACTACAACCTGATGAGCACGGTGCCGGGCCTGTTCGTGGGCGGAGAGGCGAACTTCTCCGATCACGGCGCGAACCGCCTCGGGGCCAGCGCGTTGATGCAAGGGTTGGCCGATGGCTACTTCGTGCTGCCTTTTACGGTGGCCAACTACCTGGCGCAGACGCCGAGGAACACGGCTGACGACAGCCACGCGGAGGTGCGCGCGGTCGTCCAGGCGGTGAACGAGCGCATCGGCAAGCTCCTCTCCATCCAGGGCAAGCGCAGCCCCGACTCGTTCCACCGCGAGCTGGGCAAGCTGATTTGGGACAACTGCGGTATGGCCCGCAACAAGGCGGATCTCGAGAAGGCGCTGCGGGAGATCCCGAGGATCCGCGAGGAGTTCTGGGAGAACCTGTACGTGCCGGGCGCTGGCGAAGAGCTAAACCAGAGCCTCGAGAAGGCGGGGCGCGTCGCGGATTTCCTGGAACTCGGCGAGCTCATGTGTCGCGACGCTTTGTTCCGCGAAGAGTCCTGCGGTGGCCACTTCCGGGAGGAGCACCAGACCGACGAGGGCGAGGCCAAGCGCGACGACGAGAACTTCCAGTTTGTGGCGGCCTGGGAGTTCAAGGGGGACGGGGTGGAGCATCAGGTCCACCGAGAGGCCCTCGAGTTCGAGCACGTGAAGCCGAGCCAACGCAGCTACAAGTGACCCCGGCACAGCCCGATCCCCCAGCAGGTTTTTCAGCGAAGCGAGCATCATGGAAAAGAGCCTCAATCTCGTGCTTCACGTCTGGCGTCAGAAGAACCGCGATGCCAAGGGCAAGTTCGTTCGCTACGAGGCGAAGAACATCAGCGAGCACGCTTCGTTTTTGGAGATGCTCGATCAGGTGAACGAGGGCCTGCTCGAGAAAGGCGAGGACCCCATCGCCTTCGATCACGACTGCCGAGAGGGGATCTGCGGAACCTGCGGCATGATCGTCAACGGGCACGCCCACGGTCCCCGGAAGGCGACGACCGTCTGCCAGCTCCACATGCGGGAGTTTCAGGACGGGGAGGAGATCTGGATCGAGCCTTGGCGGGCCGCGGCGTTCCCCGTCGTCCGCGACTTGGTGGTCGATCGGGGATCCTTGGACCGCATCGTGCAGGCCGGCGGCTTCATCTCGACGCGCACCGGGTCAGCCCCCGAGGCCAACTCCATCCCGGTCCCCAAGGAGGAGTCCGATCGCGCCTTCGACGCCGCGGCGTGCATCGGTTGTGGCGCTTGCGTAGCGGCTTGCCCGAACGCGGCGGCGATGCTGTTCACGGCGGCGAAGGTCGCGCACCTGAACCTGCTCCCTCAGGGGCAGCCCGAGCGGGAGACGCGGGCGCGCAACATGGTCGCCCAGATGGACGCCGAGGGCTTCGGGCACTGCACGAACCACTACGAGTGCATGGAGGCGTGCCCCAAGCACATCAGCGTGGAGTTCATCGCGCAGCTCAACCGCGAGTTCATGTCTGCGACCGCGCGCGCTCGGCAGGAGCTGCGTCCACGTCGCAAGTGAGCTGAGCCCCTGCAGCTGAGGGGAGGGGAGCGCCGGTCGCGTCACGTGGGCCGGCCGCGACCGGGTCGAGACACCGCCAACTCAGGAGTCGCGCACCGGGAGGATGGGCGCCCAGGTGAGGCGCTCCAACATGCGGTCGTCGACCATCATGCCCTTGTCGCTGAAGAACAGCACGTTCTGCTCGGAGCTGTCGCGGCTCTCGGCGACGAAGACGATGCCCTTGCCCTCGGCGTTGTAACCGAGCTGCACGATGGCGTTCTTCAACCAACGCCCACCGCCTTCGAACTCGATGGTCTCGGGCAGAGTGTAGAACCCCTCGCTCCGCAGCTTCTTGAGGGTGCGAGACCAGGTGGGGGAGCGCAGGGGGACTGTTGGTTCACCCCAAAACCAGCGGTTGTTGCGGTTCTGGCCGGGGCGCACGACGAACTTCTGTCCGGCCTTCTCACCGATGTACACGAGCACCCCTGCAGGGAAGGCGTCTTCGGCGCCAGGCATGGCGGTCGTGGTGCGATAGAGGCCGTTTTCGGGAAGCTCGAGCATCGGAAGGTGCCTTTCTGAGGAGTGGGCGCGCCAACGCGCGTTGTGAACGGGTCCCCGGAGGGAGGAGGGAATCTAGGGGCCGCTCTGGCGACACACAAGCGCCAGGCCATGCCATAACCGGAGGGATGAGCCAGGCATGGAGGATGGGCTGGGGAGGCGGGGTCGTCTGGGGGCTCGTCGGCTTGGGGAGCTGTGCCCCGCAGAGCCCCGAAGGGCGACCGGCCGCGGTCTTCCTGAGCGCAGAGGAGGCGCAGCGCTTCGTGCTCGATCTCGTCAACCGTGATCGCGCCGCGGCAGGGTTGGCCCAGCTTGGCTGGGACGACGAGGCGGCCCGCGCCGGGGAGCGACACGCGCGCGACATGGCGGCTCGCGGCTTCACCGCCCACTGGGGGACCGACGGATCGGTCCCCGAGCAGCGCTATGCGGAGGCCGGCGGGGAGCACCTCGTGCGGGAGAACGCGGCGTGCTTCTTCGACGGCAAGGAGCGGACCCTGGAGGACGAGCCGCGCTTCGATCCGGTGGAGCTCGAGAAGATCCACGACGCCTTCATGTCCGAGCTCCCCCCGGAGGATGGCCACCGGAGGAACCTCCTGGACCCGCGGCACACGCGCTTCGGCATCGGCCTCGCCAAGCCTCGAGGCGTGCGCCAACCTTGCATGGCGCAGGAGCTCGTCGGCGTCTTTGGAAAGTACGAAGAGCTCCCCGAGGCGCCAGAGCCCCACGGATCGTTGCGGGTCGCTGGCGAGGTACACGAGCCGGTGACGTTCGGCGGCGTCGGGGTGAAGCGGCTGCCGTTGCCCCAGCCCCTCTCGGCCGAGGAGCTGAACCAGACCTCCACCTATCCCGTGCCGGAGCCGGACGTGGTGTATTTTCCTCCGGGCTTCAAGACCCCGCTGCCGGTGTTGGTGGACGGGGAACGCTTCGAGATCGACGTGCCCCTCGGAGAAGCCGGGCTCTACGCGATCAGCATCTGGGGTCGCTTCCCCGAGGCAGAGGAGCAGTTGCGCATCGTGAGCCTGCGCACCGTGCGGGTGGAGTAGAGTCGCCACCGCGCTGCGCGTCGCTCGTGCGCGCGTTTCGATGTACATTCGCCCCACCTGGACACCACGCGCTGGGCCCAGGCACTTTGGGTGTCCACGCACCCGCCCGTATCCGTTCACGAGGAACACACCATGGCAGCCAAGAAGGCGTCTCCCGCGACGGCTCGCGCCGGGACACCGCGAGCGACCTCCACCACGAAACCGGCGTCCGGTCGCCGCACCTCTGCGCGAGCAGCGCAAGGGGCCGCCGAGGGCGCGCGTGGCAAGAGCAAAGCGACCTCGGCGCACGCCGCCGGAGACGGCGCGTCTTCGAAGCAGGTCTCCGGCAAGGGCTCGTCTGCAGCAGGCGCCGCCAAGAAGACGACGCCCGTCAAGGCGCCCTCCAAAAAAGCAACGACCAGCGCGGCGCGGACGAAGCCTTCGTCCTCCAGCGCCTCGAGCGCAGCGGCGCCGACGAGCGAGCTCCGCGAAGGCGAGCGGGCGCCGAGCTTCGCTCTGCAGGATCAGCAGGGCGAGTGGGTGCGCTCCAAGGATCTCGAGGGCGCCCCCTACGTGTTGTACTTCTATCCGAAGGACAATACGCCGGGGTGCACCCGCGAGGCCTGCGATTTTCGGGATGCTTTCGGGGCATTCAAGCGCAGGAAGATCCGCGTCTTCGGCGTGAGCCCCGATTCGGCGAAGAGTCACGCGAACTTCGTCGCCAAGTACGAGCTCCCGTTCCCCTTGTTGGTCGACGCGGACAAGGAGCTCGCCGCCGCTTACGGCGTTTGGGCAAAGAAGAAGAACTACGGGCGCGAGTACTTCGGCGTCGTGCGCAGCACCTTCCTCGTGGACGCCAAGGGAGTGGTGCGCAAGGCGTGGCGGGGGGTGCGCGTGCCTGGACACGTGGACGACGTGCTGAGCGCGACCAAGGAGCTCCGATGAACCGGGCGATGACGCGGAGCGCGTTTCTGGTGGCGCTGGTGACGACTTGGCTCGCCGCGGCGGGGGGCCTGGGGTGCGAGCGTTCGTCGAAGAAGAGCGCTCAGGAGGCGCGGGAGCACGTGGCGTTCCTCGCGGAGCTGGCCGCTCGGGACGTGGACGAGGTCCGGGAGGGCCTGCCCGGGGGAGCCAAGCACCTCGAGGCACTGTTCCGGGAGGCCGAGCCGGCGCTGCCGAACCCCCAGACCGCGGCCAAGGCCATGGCGCGAGCGCGGGACGCCGACGCGAAGTTGCGGATCGCCAAGTCCACCTTCTTCGCCGTCACGAGCGTCGATGGGGAGGTTCTGCGGGCCTCCCCGCCCCCCGACGATCTCACGGGCAAGAACATCTTCACGGGCTTCCCCGAGCTGAAGAACGCGCCGAACTCCGGTTACGCGGAGGCGCGTGGGAGCATGCCGGAGGTGGCCGGGGTCCGGGGCAAGGAGGACGCCCAGTGGGCGGCGGCGGCGGCGATTCGGCTGGATGACGCGGCCAAGGGGCTCTACGTCGCCGGCTGGTCCTGGTCGGCGTACGCCTATCGGCTGCAGACGGCGCTGCGCTCGAAGATCCTCACGGAGGCGCAGGAGGGCGACAAGATCCCGCTCTTGTACGTGTACGTGATCGTCGGCGACGGCGTGTACGGCGAGCCCATCGCGCCCGTGGTCAACGCCCAGGCGATCGCCGAGAAGAAGCCGTTGGAGCAGCAGGAGGGGAGCGAGCCCTTTACGGCGGAGCTCGAGATCGAGGGGCGCGCCTTCGGCCTCGCGGTGCTCCCCATCGAGAAGCTGGGCAAGGACGTCGGCATCGCCGTGTTGCGTAGCGAGACCTGATCGCTACTGGGGACCGAGGCGGCCGACGCGGTGGACACCGAGCAGCAGCAGGCCGAAACCGAGCACGAAGACCGCGCCCGCGAGACCGGTCCCCGCGCCGCCGGCCGCTCCCCCACCTGGGGTGCCCAAGGCGAGCAGGATGGCGAGGGTGGTGAGCGCCGCCCCGGTGCTCACCAGCTGGCGCGCCGCCCGTTGTCGCGGCACGCTGCCGCCATGGGTGGTCGCAGGACGCTGTCCCTCGGTCGCAGAAGGCGGTTCGACGTCGGGCATGGTGATGGGGCGAGGGTAGTCAAGCCTGGGGCTTTCCGCTAGCTGTGGACCGGGATGCGCGCTGATGTCCAGGGACGTATGGCCGCGCCGCGGCGCTCGGGGCCCAGCTGTGGGTCATCGCGGAGACTCTCGCTGAGCGCCTCTCGGGTTTCCCTGGGGTGCACTGCCATCTTCGGATGGACGCTCGTGGTCGCGTGCGGCCCTCGGGTGATGCCCGATCCCAGGGACGCTGCCCGCGCCTACGCTCGAGCGGCAGCGGCTGGAGACGCGGACGCCTTGTACGAGATGATGACGAGCGAGGGCCGGCAGAGCCACGGCCGCGACGGAGTGCAGCGCCTGGTCGAGGAGACGCGCCCGGAGCTCCAGAGGCGGAGTCAGAGCCTCTCGAAAGGCCCGCTGCTGGCCGCGGCGCGCGCAGAGCTCGGCTATGGGGACGGTGAGGTCGCCGTGCTCGAACTCGAGGAGGGGACCTTCCGAGTGGGCGCCGCGGCGACGCTGCCAGCGGGCGCCACGACGCCCCATCAGGCCTTGGCGGATCTGCGGCGTGCCCTCGCCCAGCGGAGCTATGCTGCGCTGGCTCGGGTGCTCGCGGACGGCAACCGGAGGCACCTGGAAGAGCAGCTCACCTCCCTGGTGCGATCCCTCGAGGATCCCGAAGGGGCTGACGTCTCCGTCCAAGGGGACCGCGCCACGGTGACCCTGCCCGAGGGACACCTCGTGAGCTTGCGTCGGGAGCAGGGGGTCTGGAAGGTGGAGGATTTTCGGTGAGCGCGCCGAAGCTGGAGCGCAGGAGCTTGCTCCTCGGCGCCGCGACGTTGACGGGGGCGAGCCTCCTGCCGCGAACGGCGCCTGCGTTCGGTGAAGAAGGGGCGTTCCATGCCCGGATCCTCTCCACAGGGGGGACGCGCCTCACCGGGCCTCGGGGGTCTGCTCCTGGGCGTTGGGCGTGGGAGCTGGTGCGGCGCACCAGCGCGCCCGCCCGGATGAGCGCGGCGGTCGTCGCGGCGGACGCCGCTACGCTCTTCCACGAGCCGTTCGTCATCTGGGCAGGCGAATCCGAGGTGCCGCCTCTGACCGCCCGCGAGCTGCGCGGCCTCCGCGAGTACCTTCGCCTGGGAGGCGTGCTGGTCGTGGACGACACGCGTCCCGAAGACGGGAGCTTCGGCCGCGCCGCTCGGCGTGAGCTCCAGCGGGTGCTGCCCGACTCGTCCGTCGTGCCCCTCGACGCGCGGCACGTCGTCTACAAAAGCTACTACATGATCGAGCGCCCGGTGGGGCGGGTGCTCGGGCCACCCCGCCTCGAGGCGATCGTCCGAGGCAAGGACGCGCGCGTCCTGTTTTCGTCCCACGATCTGCTCGGAGCGCTGGCACGGGAGGGCTCGACCTGGGCCTTCGAGGTCGCGCCCGGGGGCTCGGCGCAGCGACAGAACGCCATCCGCCTCGCCGTGAACCTGGCGATGTACGTCCTCTGCTCCGACTACAAGGACGATCAGGTGCACGCCCCGTGGTTGATGAGGCGTCGCGCTCGACGTCCGCGGTGATCATGGAAGGGACGTCCTGGGCCTTCAGCGAAGATCTGCCGACCTGGGCGGTGATCACCGTCGCGGCGCTCGTGGTGGGCGCGATCGTGCTGCTCCTGCTCGAGCTCCGACGGAGCGGCGCGCGGGTCCTGCCGATCCTCGTCACGGGGATCTTGGGCGTCTCGTCCTTGGGGCTCGCCGTGCTGCGACCGGTGCGCGTGACGACCGAGGGGCAGCTGGCGGGCGCGCCCGTGACGGTGCTGGTCGACCAGTCACGCCGCCTCCTCTTGCCTGCAGGAGCGGGGACGCGCTGGGATCGCGCGCGGCAAGCGCTGGAGCAGCTGCCCCAGGAGCTCGAGCACGCTCGAATCGAGGTGCTCGGCTTCGGGGACGGAGAGCTCGTCCCGGTCCGCTCGGACGGGGAAGGGGAGCCGCGGCGCTCCGCATCGACTCACAGTGATCTCATGGCCGCGCTGGAGCGGCTCTCCGCGCGGGCGGGAGAGCGCCCGCGCGCCGTCGTCGTCGTGAGCGACGGCCGCCTGACCCGGCCCGCCCCGGGCTTCGATCCGGAGACGCTCTCCCGCGCCGCAGCGGGACTGCCCGTCCACACCGTGTCCTTGGGCGATGAGGCGCCGCGGGACGCGAGCATCCGCGGCGTGCGCTCCGCGGGCACAGCCGTCGCGCATCAGTCGTTCCCCCTGGAGGTCGAGGTCGGCTGCGATCCCCGCCTCGACTGCGCCGCGATCCCGATCACGGTGCGGGAGCTGCTGGAGGGTGAGGCTGCCGTCGAGCTTGCGTCCGGGACCGCGGAGGCAAGCTCAGGGACCGCGACGATCGAGCTCGAGGTGACCTTGGAGCGCGCAGGCCCGCGGATCGTCGAGGTGAGCCTGAAGCCTCCGTCGGGGGACGAGGTGTCGGCCAACGACACTCGCTTGCTCGACTTCCAGGTCGCGCGGGACCGTGTGCGGATCCTCCACGTCGCGGGGCGTCCGACCTACGACGTGCGGGCGCTGCGCATGTTCTTGAAGGCCGACGAGAGCATCGACCTCGTGGCATTCTTCATCCTGCGCACCCTCCAGGATCGCACGGAGGCGGATGACTCCGAGCTCGCCCTGATCCCCTTCCCGGTGGACGAGCTGTTCACCGAGCACCTGCCGAGCTTCGACGCCGTGGTGCTGCAGGACATCGACGCCGTGCAGTACAAACTGCAGCGCCATTTGCCGGCGCTCGCGTCCTACGTGCGCGGAGGCGGAGGACTCATCATGGTGGGCGGCCCCTCCGCCTTCGTCGGCGGCGGCTACGCGGACACGCCGCTCGAGGACGTGCTCCCCGTCCAACTCGAGGGGGGCGATGAGCCCTTCGACCGGGGGCAGTTCGTGCCGCGTTATACGGACGCGGGGCGCGCCGCGCCGATCTTGGAGCCCCTGCGTCAGCTCCTGGACGAGCGGCTGCCGCGCATGGCGGGCAGCAATACCCTCGGCGCCAGTCGCCCGGGCGCGCTCGTTCTCTGGGAGCACCCCGAGCGCACCACGGATGGTCCAGGGAAGGCGCCGATGCCGCTCCTGGCGGTCGCAGAGGTCGGGGACGGGCGGTCCATCGCCCTGGGCGTGGACGCCACTCACCAGCTCGCCTTCAGCGATCTCGGCGCTCAGGCGGCTGGTCGTGGCCACGGCGCGCTCTGGGAGGGGCTGCTCGGTTGGCTGATGCGAGACCCGCGCTACGAGCCGGCGAGCATGAACCTCTCGGGGCCGTGCATCGAGGGGGAGCCGACTACGCTGCGGCTCACCGCGCTGCCGACCATGGAGGGCGCCGTCCGGCTCGAGCTGAGCGGCCTGGGGACGGTGCAGGCCGGCGCCGAGCCGCTGCGCACCCTGGAGCCGAGAGACCGCGACGGCCGCACCTACCTGTTCGACTTGGGAGACCTCCCCGCGGGGGGCTACATCGCTCGCGCTACCCTCGGGGACGCGCCTCCGACCCGCTTCGTGTTCGCCTGTGAGGAGGCGGGGGAGGCGTGGTCGGACAGTCGCCCCGATCCACAGCGCCTCGACCGGGTTGCCAACGCCACGGGCGGCGTGGCGGCCCGCTGGGATCGCCTGAGCGATCTCCCCCAGCCGACGGTGACCCTGGTCGCCGCTCTGCGCCAGACGCGGCCGCTGCTACCCCCGTGGGGGTGGACCCTCCTCGCCTCGAGCGCGATGGGGGCGCACTGGTTGCTCCGCCGCACGAGCGGGCTCTCCTGAGCGAGCCGGGTCGTGAGCTGACGTGAGCAGCACGGCGCCGTCGCCCTCACCAGGCGTTGCCGCGCATGCCGATCCCACGCAGAGCGAGGATCACGCTGACGCTGATCCAGAACGTAGCTGCGCCCCCGATCGGAGAGTACACGAACAGCACGTGCAGAGCGGCGCCGAGCAGCATCGCGGTCGCGTGGAACTCTGCGCGGACCAGGAGCGGGGTGCGCTGCAGCAGAGCGTCGCGGAGCAAGCTGCTCCCGACGCTGCTGAGCCCGCCGAGGGCGACCGCGTTCAGGGGGCCGGCGCCGTGGGCCAGGCCGAGATCCGTCCCTGCGACGCCGAGCGCGGCGAGACCCACTGCGTCGGCCCAGCGAAACGCAGACCAGCGGCTGAGCAGCCGCGCGCGGACGAGGAGAGAGCCAGCGAGGGCCGTGGCCGCGGCCGCGCCGAGATAGGACGGCTCGTCCATCCAGAACACCGGCAGCCCATCACGCTGTGGCCCACCGGACAGTGATTCATCGCGTAGTGTGGTCGCCAGGAGAAGGTCCCGCAGGGTCCCTCCGCCGAGCGCGGCGATCAGGGCGAGGGCGGCGACCCCGAACACGTCCCGTCCTCGCCGCTGCGCAGCCAGCGCCGTCGAGAGGCCGACGGCCATCGTGCCCGAGAGCTGGAGCAGATGCAGGAGTACGGGAGCTCCGTGCGTGAGAGTGAGAGCCATGGGCGAGGGAGGTGCGACTCGTCCCCCGGACAGGGAACTCGCCGCTCCCAAACGGCCCTCGAGAGGCGCAAATGAAGCGCCCGCGTGAGCCCGATGGATCGGCGACCGGCGCGAGGCACGCCCCTCGGCCCGTCGCCGTCACGACCCGCGCTCAGTCGTAATATTCTCGCCCGAGGTGCGTGATGAGATCCTCACCCTGCATCCAGCGCAGCGTGTTCTTCAGCTTCATCAGCTGGATGAACAGATCGTGCTCGGGGTAGAGCCCTGGAGCGGTCATGGGGCTCTTGAAGTAGAAGCTCAGCCACTCCTGCACACCGTGGAGACCGGCGCGCTGGGCGAGATCGAGGAACAGCGCGAGATCGAGGACCAAGGGCGCCGCCAAGATCGAGTCGCGGCAGAGAAAGTCCACCTTGATCTGCATCGCGTAACCGAGCCACCCGAAGATGTCGATGTTGTCCCAGCCCTCCTTCTCGTCACCTCGGGGCGGATAGTAGTTGATGCGAACCTTGTGATAGACGTTGCCGTAGAGATCCGGGTAGACCTCGGGCTGGAGGATGTGCTCGAGCACGCCGAGCTTGCTGACCTCCTTGCTCTTGAAGTTCTCTGGATCATCGAGGACCTCGCCGTCGCGGTTGCCGAGGATGTTCGTGCTGAACCAGCCGTTCAGCCCCAACATCCGCGCCTTGAAGCCCGGCGCCAGGAGGGTCTTCATCAAGGTCTGACCGGTCTTGAAATCCTTCCCCGCGATCGCCACGCCGCACTCGCGGGCGAGCTCGTGCCCTGCGGGGAAGTCGAAGGTGAGGTTGGGAGCGCCGTTCGCGTAAGGGACGCCCTCCTTGAGGCACGCCCAGGCGTAGATCATCGAGCTGGTGATCGCGGGATGGTTCTCGCGGAGCCCCTTCTCAAAGGACTCGATCGTTTGATGTACCTCGCCCGGCTCCACGTAGATCTCGGTGGAGCCACACCATACGGCGACGGCACGGGAGCAGCCCTTCTCGCGCATGACGCGGCGGATGTCTTCGCGCACGGCCTCGACCATGTCCGCCTTGGTGGGGGCGCTCTTCACGTGCGTGCCGTGGAGGCGCTTGACGTACTCAGGGTAGAAGACCGCGGGCATCGGCTGGAGCGCGGACAGCTCTTCCTCGATGGGATGGAGATGGCGGTCCTGGAGCACGGCGGCGTGAACCGCTGCGTCGTACGCGTTCTCGGGGAAGAGATCCCAGCCCGCGAACTCGAGGCTGTCGAGGGACGCCAGGGGGACGAAATCCTTGATCATGGGGACACGATCGTCCGTGCGTTTGCCGAGACGGATCGTGCCGAGCTGGGTGAGTGCGCCAACCGGCTGCGCCAGGCCCCGTCGCGCGAGCAAGCAGCCCGCGACGAACGTGGTAGCCACGGCTCCCAAGCCGGGGAGGAGAACGGCGAGCTTGCCTTCTGGTGCTTTGAGCTGAACGGGTAGTTCCATGCGGCAGTGGTGGTATCAAGGTGGCGAGGGGTATGCAATCTGGCTCGATCGGGTGTATGCGGCCAGAGCGATGAGTACACGAGTAGCGGTGATTCTGGTTGCGGGTCTCGGTAGCCGTCTCTCACCGTTGACCGATGATCGACCGAAGGCGCTCGTAGAGGTCGGCGGAGAGACGATCTTGCACCGTGCCGTCAGGCAGCTGCGAGCCCACGGTGTGCAGCGCGTCGTGCTCGCCACCGGGTACCGCCAAGACGCCATCGAGCGGGTGGTGCCCGAGCTCGGCGTCGAGGTCGAGCTCGTTCCAAACCCACAATACGCGTCGACCCAGAACAGCGTTTCACTCGCTTTGTGTCGCGACGCCGTCGGTGCGGAAGATTTCTTCAAGCTAGATGGGGATGTGATCTTCGACAAGGAAGTCCTCGCGCGGCTGGACCAGGCCGCGATCCCGCTCGCCGTCGCCATCGATCGCACCCGCAGCGTCGACGCGGAGGCCATGAAGGTGACCGCTGAGCGCGAGCGCATCACGGCATTCGGGAAGGGCATTCCGCTGGAGGAGAGCGCGGGGGAGAGCATCGGGATCGAACGTATTTCGGCAGCCGCGGGGCAATCGATCTTCGCCCGGTTGATCGACGCGCTCAGCCAAGGGCGTGTGGATCGTTACTACGAGGATCACTACGGCGACCTCATCCGAGAAGGAAAGCTGTCCGCCCAGGCGGTGGATGTGGGAGACCTCCCCTGGACAGAGGTGGACGACCATCGGGACCTCGCCTTGGCCCGGGCCATCGTCGGCGGTGATCGAGGTGAGCGCTGAGGCTGAGGCTGCGCAACGTGCCCGTGGAGCTCGAGGTGTGGCGTTCCTGTCGGCCTACGTATCCGAATCGCTACAGGCCAGCGGGCGTATCCCGTTGCTCCAAGCCTGTTCGTCCGCTGGCAGTGTCATTCCTGTGTGCAGAGAGGCCTGCAGGGAGGCTCATTCGGACGTCAGGTGCGAAGTCTGGGTAGCGGAAACTCTGGTACTTCCCTTGCATAAGGGTGGAGTGCCTTCGGAATTTTTTCCGGGGCGCCTTCTTCTTTGGTGAGGAACCCCCATCCAATCCAGCTGCTCTCTCCGCGCCGCTCGGCCGTGCTCGTTCTTCAGGGTGTTGCACCAAGCGCACACTGTGACTGAGGCGTTACGGCCGAGGTGCTCCCCACGCACGAGCCTGTTCCCCACGGGCCCGGCAAGTCTGGGTCTTCCCTGGGGATTTGCTCCTGCGGGGGCGCGCATGTTACTGGGCCGCGCGAGCGAGCGCGTGAACCGCGAGAAAATTCGATGACGCAAAGGGTAAGTCGAGCGATCGTGCTGGCGGCGGGAATGGGTTCCCGGTTGCGATTTGGTGGCGGTGATCCGAAGCCGTTGCGCGAGGTGGGCGGCAAGCCGCTCCTCGTGCGCGTGCTCCAGTCTCTGGAGACGGCAGGGATTCGTGAGGCGGTGATCGTCATCGGCTTCGAGGGCGAGGCCATCCGACGCCGGCTCCTGCGCGAGAAGGGTCTCCGCCTGCAGCTGCGCTTCGTCCGCAACGAGGATTTCGAGCGCCAGAACGGGGTGTCTCTCCTGGCGGCGGCAGACTACGTCGATCAGCCCTGCATCCTCACCATGTCCGATCACCTGTACTCGCCGGAGCTGGTGCGGCGGGTGATGGACGCGGCGCCCCTCGGGGATCGCAGCGTCTTGGGCGTGGACTACGACGTGGCCCGTTGCTTCGACTTGGACGACGCGACGAAGGTCCTGACCCGGCCGCTGGCGGGCTCCGACCTCACGGGCGTCGGTCGAATCGGCAAGGAGCTCACGGAGTTCGATGCCATCGACACCGGTGTGTTCCTCATCGGACCGGCCTTCGTGGAGTCGCTGCGCGCGGTCGAGGCGCTGCGGGGAGATTGCTCCCTCAGCGAAGGCGTGCGTTACCTCGCCGAGCAGGGGCGCTTCGCCGTGCACGACGTGGGCGACGTGCGTTGGATCGACGTCGACACCCCGGCCGCCATGGAGCGCGCCGAGGCGATGTTGCGAGTCTTCGGTGAGGACTTCGAGGACACACCGGGGAGCCTGCTGCCGCCCCCGCCCATCTCGCCCGACGGGGTAGAGCTCTTCGCCCCCAGCTGGGTGCGCGCCGCGACCCCCTACAACGAGGATCATTTCGCGGTCGCCGATCGGGAACAGGGGCTGGCACGGCTCATGGCCAACGAGAACCCGTTCGGGCCGAGCCCGCGCGTGATCCAGGCCATCGTGGAGGCGGCCACCCAGGGGAATCGCTATCCGAGCGGGACGGGGCAGCTGCGCCGGCTGTTGGCCGAGCGAGATGGACTCGGCGAGGACAACGTGATCCTCGGGGCTGGTTCGACGGAGCTGATCGACGTCATCATCCGGACGTTCGTCGCGCCGGGCGAGGAGGTGATCCTCGGGGTCCCGACCTTCAGCATGTACGAGGCGCGCACGCGCGTGTGCGGTGGCATCCCCGTGCTCGTACCAGTCACCGAGCAGCAGGACTACGACGTCCCGGCGATCATCCGGAGCGTGAACGAGCGCTCGAAGGTGATCTTCCTCTGCTCGCCTAACAATCCCACGGGGCGCCGCATCCCCGAGGCAGATCTGCGACGACTCTTGAGCCTCGGCCTACCGACGGTGATCGACGAGGCGTACGCGGAGTTCGGAGACGGGCTGACCCAGGCGCCGCTGCTGGCGGAGTACCCCAACGCGATCGTGCTGCGGACGTTCTCCAAGGCCTATGGCATGGCCGGGATGCGACTCGGCTATGCGCTGGCTCACGAGAACATCATTCACCTGCTGCGTCGGGTGAAGGTGCCTTGGAATGTGCCGGGGGTCACCGTGGCCGCGGCGTGCGCGATGCTCGAGGAGAAGAGCGAGTTCGCCGCGCGCATGCAGGAGATGGAGCAGCTCCGTACCCGGCTCGCCGAGGGCTTGGCCGCCATCCCGGGCCTCCGGGTACACCCTGGAGAAGGCAACTTCGTGCTCGTCGACGTGTCGGAGTCGGGGCGTCGTGCCTCGGATATCGTCGCGGAGCTGCTGCGCCAAGGCGTCCTGATCCGCGATCTGAGCGCTCATCACGCTACCCAGAATCATGTCCGAGTCACGGTAGGTGCTCGGGGTGACAACGACCGCTGCGTCTCGAGCTTCGCCCGAATGATGGTTGACCGCGCTGCGAAGGAGTCGCCCGCTTACGTCTCCCTCGGCGACGCGGAGTGAGCCTTCGCCAGGGGCGGCTCCGTAGCTGGGCGCCCGCGGCTCGCCGATCGGTGGACGGCAGCTGGGACGCTGCTCGCGTCGCGCGCCTCTGCTAGCGTGGAAGCGTGCGACGCCTGCGTAGGACGCTGTTGGTAGGGGGCCTGGCCGCTGGGGCTATCGCTTGGGCACCTCCCGGCTGGGGCTTCAGCTGGCCTGGCGAGGCGACGCGGCTGGAGGCACAGCTGAGCGCCGACGACTCGACCCGGAGAGCGGGAGCGGCGCGACGGCTCGCGCGGCTGACACCGGCGTTGGCGCGGCCTTTGATTTTGCGGGCGTTCGGGGATCCCGAGCTGGAGGTTCGTCTGGCCGCCGTGGAGGCGGCGTTGACACTCGAGGTGAGCGACATCGGGGGCGAGGTCGTGCCGTGGCTGCAGGAGCGGGAGGCGCGCGCCCGCTTGGCCGCCGTCGAGGTGTTGTTCCACGACCCCGTGGAGGGCGCGATCGGTCCCCTCGGGCGAGTCCTCGCCGACGCGGACCCGCGCGTCCGGGGGGGCGCAGCGGCGGCGCTGGGTGAGATGGGGCGGGCTCGAGCTCAGGCTCGATCTCCCGAGGAACTGCGCGCGGACGCGGCCGCGCAGCTCCTCGGTCGCCTGGACGACGCAGACGCGGCGGTGCGGGTGGCGGTGATCGACAGCTTGGCTCGCTTGGGAGATCGCCGCGCGGTGTTGCCCCTCGTCGCGAAGATCCAAGACACCGAGGTCGACGTGCGGATCGCCGTCGTGCGCGCGCTCGGGGTCGTGGGGGATCCCCGGGCGAGCGGCGCCGTGCTGGTCGCCGCGCGCGATCGGGAGGGCGCCGTGAGGGTGCAGGCGGCGCGGGCGTTGGCCATGCTCGGCGACGTCGGGGCCATCCCGACGCTCGTGGCCCTCGCGGAAGACCCCGGACTCGTGGAGGTGCGGCGCGCGGCGCTCGTAGCCATCAGCCCGCTCTGCGCCTTCGAGAGCCCGCACCGGGCGGCTGGGATCGACGCCCTCGTGCGCGGGTTGGCGGGGCCAAGCACCGCGGTGGCGGCGGAGCGCTCTTTGAG
>JAEWOQ010000580.1 GCA_023460875.1 Pseudomonadota bacterium | reverse complement strand
CGGCGAGCTCCGGGCGCGGTTCCTGGGGCAGGCCGTCACCGAGGCGGCGCACACGTTGGTGAACCGGCTCGCCTTCCTGCGCATCCTCGAGCACCACGGGGTGCTGCGGCCCGCGCTGATCACCGGTGGCTCCAAGAGCGCCGCCTACGAGCAGGAGTTCGTGCACTACGCCGGGCCCCTGGCGTCCTCCACCCTGTCGGGCGACGACCCCCGCGGCTACCGGGAGCTGCTCGAGGTGGTGTTCGCGGAGTACGCCCTGGAGCTGCCGGGGCTGTTCGGGCCCGTCGGGCTCACGCCCCTGTTCCCCATCCCGGCGCGGACCCTCGGCTTCGTGGCGCGCAGAATGGGCTTCCGGGCGCGCAGAACGGGCTTCCGGGCGCGCAGAACGGGCTTCCGGACGCGCAGAACGGGCTTCCGGGCGCGCAGGATCGGTTGCGGGGCGCGCAGAACTCGTTTCCTGACGACCAGGATCGGTTGCGGGGCGCGCAGGGCGACGATTCCCCCGACCAGGATGCGTTTCCCCCGACGAGGATCGGCCTCCGTACGCGCAGGATCGGCTCTGGAGCGTCCAGGACCGGGTCCCCGGCGACCAGGATTGAGCCCCCCGCGACGAGAACGGGCTCCGGGGCGACCAGGTCGTCACTTCCCCCGACCAGGGCGTGATCCCGGGCGGTTGGGATCGGCTCTGTCGGGCATCGGCTTCCGGGAGGGCACGGCTACCTGACGCACGACTCTGGGGCCACGCCGCTCCCCGCAGGCGCCCCTCAGCACGCCCGCGGCGTGTCTCTCGCGAACCACCTCCTACACGGACCCGTCGATCTCAACCTCGCCCTCGAGCCCCGCCCCGAGAAGACCCTCGTTTTCACGAGCATCGCCCACGCGCGCCCCGTGCCGCCTTCGGCTTATACAGACATTGGGCGCGGTTTCCGGCTCCGTCCGCTTGGATCTCCCGATCCGTCGAAGTACAAGTTGGGCAGAAGGGCTGGTGTGTCCACTGGGTATCTTCGGATGCCTCAGCGACCATCCGTTTTGGCGGAGCGCCACGCGCCAATCTTCACGTCCCTCTGCCCCGGCGATCCCCTAGACCGTCTTCAGGCGCTGGCAGAGCGTTGGTCACACTGATAGGTTCGAGCATGATTCCCGTGAGTCGTTGGTATGTTCTGGCCCTGACGGCCGCGATGCTCGCTCTGGTGTTGCCTGCGTGTCACTCGCATGGTCGCCAGTTCGAAGCGCCGAAGAAGCTGCCCGCCGACACCTACTTCCATGCACTGCCGCAGACCCAGCTCGGCCTCTATGCTGTCTTCCTGCCACCGGGCTATCGCGCTCCGGAAAATAGCGACAGGACTTACCCGCTCGTCCTCATTCTCCACGGCCATGGGTCGACAGAGATCAGGCATGGTCAGCATGCGGACGACTTCGGGCGAGAAGGAGTCATCTATCTCGCGCCACGCGCTCCATACCCTCATGAGGACGTATTCTTGGAGCTCAAGACGCCCGGATGGACAGCCTGGCCGACCGTACCGGAGCAACTCTATGACATCGGGCCAGGGCACGAGGACTACATCGACGTGGACCGACTCTACACGGACTGGATTGCGGACACGGTGCAGGATGTTCGTCGACGCTACAGAGTCAGCGAGCAGCGCGTGGTGATTTACGGTCATTCCCAGGGGGCGACCTACGCGCACATGTTCGCGCTCCATCACCCCGAACTCGTGAAAGCCTACTTCGCCTTCGCCGGCTGGTACGCTGAAACAGGCAAGGACCTGGACCCGGACGATGCCAGAATCATACGGGAAAACGAGGTGTTTCCCTTTGTTGCCCACAACCGTGCCGACCCGGTCCTTGACGTCGCGCAGACCGAGCGGCTCGCGGCCCTCTTCAGTCAGCACCAGGTTCGGCATGCTACGTTCATCTCGGAAACAGGCAATCACTACCTGACCGACGAGGGGAAGCAGAAGGTCGCCAGCTTCATCCATGAATGGTGTCGCGGATCACACGCAGCCAAGGAGCCGACCCTCCCTCCACTCCGAGATGCTCAGGAATTATCGCCCGAGAATACAGCTTCCAAGCAGCTGCCCCAGACCACGGAAACCGCTCACGAACCCACTGCCACCCCTCCGGAATAGGACTCACCGTCGAAGTTCCTCTGCCCAACAAGCAATTGCTGCTGACCGCGATCGTTGAGGCTTCCGCTTCGCTGTCGGGCCGCAGGTTCGGCCGCCGCTCCATCACTCCCTTTGGTCGTGGCGGCCGGTTGGCTTATTCTTGTGAGGCCGTGCGCGGCAGCAGAATTGCAGGGCGTTGGGCAGACGAACCGATGGCGCGCGGGTCTGGACGGTATGCAAAGTGGATTCGGACTGGCCGGTTCGCGGGCGTGGAGCTTGATTACCGATCTCCACGGCGCCGATGTGAACTTCGACTGTCGAGGCCGGGGCTTCTACTCCCAAGGATACTCACTGCGTGAGCAGGGGGCGTGCCCATCGCCGCGTGGTCGGATGGAGCCACGGTGGCGACGGGCACCGCCTGGGATCGGTCTCCAGAGGCTGCAGCTTCGACGAGCTCGCGGTCGACGGACTGGAGCTTACGGCGCGCGGCTCGCTTGAGGGCGTCTGCGACGGTGCGGTCGGTGTCGCGGAGGCGACCGCCGGCTGCCTCGTGGAGCATGGCGAGCGCATCGACGGTACATGGCCTACGCTGAACCCGGCGGCGTTCGTGCGATCCGACCTCCTACTGATCCACCCCGACGACGAACAAGCATCGAACGGCCGCTGAAGCTTGGCTGCCCAAGTCACGGCGGCAGCGGACGGGCACCTCGCATTCGCTGGCCGCCCGCCGCTGAACCGTAGTACCGTTGGGCCGGCATCGATGAAGTGGTCCCGAACACGTGGTGTCGTGGTGGCTGGCCTGGCAGGAGGCGTAGCTGTGACCTGCGGGTACTCGCTTTGGCCTGGGGAGGTGGCCGCCTACATCGATATCGTGGCCGGGCGCCCAAGGTACTTCATGGTTTCCGGGGCTCCGAGGGTAGGCGCCGCACCTTTGGGTCCGGTGGAGCAGGGACTCTTCGAAGCTGGTGTTGCGATCATCGGAACGGGCTGCGTCGCGTCCCCGGATTCGGCTGGCTACAACGCCGTGATCCTCCGCCACTACTTGGAGTCCTCCCCACGGTGAGCGTAGGAGATTGCACGGATGCCCTCTTCTCCGCGGGGCGGGGCGGTTCGACACCCCTCGTCGCCTCCCCGGGCGTGAGATTGTGCGGTGCTCATGCGGTGCTCAGCAGCGGGCGGAGCAGATCATTTTCGATGCGCCAACGAATCCACCGCGATACTGACTCGGTTCTGCGCCTGCGGAGCTGCTCTCGCACGGTACTCGTCAACTGGTCATGACCATCGGTCGGCTACGGTGTCCGCACTGCGGGGAACAGGGGATTCCCCGATGGTTGGCTGCGTGCAGCTCTTGCTGGTTCCCCGCCCGGTGCGAACGGTGCTGCTCGAAGGCGAAGTTGCCTGCGTGGGTACACGTGTGGACCGCGGTGGGCGTGGGGTTCGCCCCGTTCGGACTCCTCTTCGTCCTCCCGGACGTCGCGCACGAGCCGACGAGTGTCTACGCCCTGGTCCTGGTCTACGCTGCCTTCTTCGGTTTGCCGACCTGGTTCGTCCGCGTGCGTCCGGCATCTCCGCACGACGGGGAATCGATCTTGCGGTCTGCTCGGCGGCACTGGCGTCAGTTGCGGAAGCGTCGCTGATCGCGAGGCCATGATGTGGCGGGGGGACGGCGAGCGGGCGCTTGAAGTTGACGATCCTGCCCTCGCCGCTGGAGCGCAGGATCGTCGGT
>JAEWOQ010000579.1 GCA_023460875.1 Pseudomonadota bacterium | reverse complement strand
ATCAGATCCCCACGCATGGTCGTGCCTGCCCCAGCCGCCCGGCGCCACCCCCCCCGCCGCGACCCGCGACTCCGGTCCCTGCGGCTCGCCGCGTCCGCCGTACTCCGGGACCAGCTGGCCGAGGGTGCTCCGGAGTCGGGCGTCGGGCACCTGGTCACTCACCAGATCGCCCAGGCGCTCCAGCTCGTCAGCCAGCCACTCCAGCGGTTGCGGCCTGACCCGGCCCACGAAGATCTTTGGGTGCCGAGTCTTGTCGGCCTGCTCCTCGGCCACGGACAGCTCCTCGAAGAGCTTCTCACCCGGCTGCGCCCCCGTGAAGACGATCTCGATGTCGTCGTCGAGCCGGAGCCCCGACAGGGCGATGAGGTCGCGGGCCAGGTCGACGATCTTCACCGGCTGGCCCATGTCCAGCACGAAGATCTCGCCGCCGCGCCCGATGCCCGCCGCCTGGAGGACGAGCTGGCTCGCCTCTTCGATCGTCATGAAGTAGCGGCGCATGTCCGGGTGCGTCACCGTCACCGGGCCGCCCTTGGCGATCTGCTCCTGAAACAGGGGGATGACGCTCCCGGCGGAGCCGAGCACGTTGCCGAAGCGCACCGCGACGAACAAGGTCTCGCTTCGCTGGGAGAGGGCCTGCACGTACATCTCCGCGAGGCGCTTGCTCGCCCCCATCACGGAGGATGGGTTCACGGCTTTGTCCGTGGAGATCATGACGAACTGGGAGACCCCGCTCCGGTCAGAGAGGTCCGCCAGCAGGCGCGTGCCGAGCACGTTGTTGCGCAGGGCCTCGCGGACGTTGTCTTCCATCATGCCCACGTGTTTGTAGGCAGCGGCGTGGAAGACAGCCTCGGGGCGGTGCGCGGCGAACAGCTGCGCCATGCGGGGCTCGTCGCAAATGTCCGCGATGCAGGGGCTCACCTCGAGCTCCGGGAACCGCTGCCGCAGCTCTCGGACCGCATAGAACAAGCTGGTCTCCCCCTGGTCCACGGCGACCAGGCGCCGGGGGGCGAAGCGCGCCACCTGCAGGCAGAGCTCCTTGCCGATGCTGCCCCCCGCGCCCGTCACCAACACCACCCGGTCGCGCAGCACGTGCTCGATCGACTCCTCTTCGAGCACGACGGGCTCGCGCCCCAGGAGATCCTGGATGGCGACGTCACGGATGCGCGACAGGTTCACTTGCCCGCCCACGATCTCGTAGATGCCAGGGATGATCTTGGTGGGCAGCGCCGCGTCATGGCACAGCTCCGCGATGCGCCGGATCTGGCTGCCCTCGGCGCTGGCGATGGTGATGAGCGCCTGCTTCGCGCCGGACTCCCGCGCGAGCTCGCTGATCCGGGAAGACGGACCAAGCACCCGCAGGCCATGGAGCACCGAGCCTGCCTTCAGGGGATCGTCGTCGACGAAGCCGACGGGCTCGATCCCCAGGTTGGGCCAGCTGGCGAGCTCCTTGGCGACCAGCACGCCCGCCTGGCCGGCCCCGATGAGCAGCGTGGGCACCCCAGCGCGCGCCTGGAGCGCGTGGTGGCGGGCCGAGCGCGCCTCCACCTCCACGCGGCGTGCCACGCGGACCCCCATGACGCCGAGGAACATGAGCACGAAGTCGATGATGATGACGCCGACGGGGATCTGCAGATACCGCAGGTAGCCCCAATCGGACTGGGCCGCTCCGAGGCGCGCCGCCAGGAGGACCGCAAAGCTGATCAGGCAGGCGGTCAGGATGCGCTTCGCTTCCCAGAGCCCGACGTGCCGCCACGAGAAGCGGCCCACGCCGAACATACTGAGCAACGCGAGCTGACCTCCCACGACATAAGGCCACAGGAACAAGGCGCGCTTGAGCATCGCCAGGGGGAGCGCCCCCTCGAAGCGCAGCAAAAAGGCGATCCAATAGGCCGCCGAGAGGACCAACACGTCCAGGACGGTACGAAACGAGCGTATGAACAAGATCCGCATCAGCCCTGCGCCGCCCTTCTGGGGGCCCCTTCGCTCAAGGTCGCGCGGATCCGAGCGACCACGCGCTGTCGATCCTCCGCCCGCAAACTGGAGCCGCTCGGCAAGCAGAGCCCCCGCGCGAACAAGCGCTCCGCGACGGCGCCGCCGCGGCGTGGACACCCTTCGAACACGGGCTGCAGATGGAGCGGCTTCCACACGGGGCGCGACTCGATGTTCTCCGCTTCGAGGGCGAGGCGCACGTCCTCGGGGGTCACGCCGGTCTCCTGGGGGTCCAGGGTGATGCAGGTGAGCCAGCCGTTGGAGCGACCGTAGGGCGCTTCGGGCAAGAAGCTCAGGCCGGGCAGACCCTGCAGGGCCTCGCGGTACGCGGTGTTGTGGGCTCGGCGCTGGGCGACCCGCTCGTCGAGGACGCGCAGCTGCCCCCTGCCCACGGCCGCCAGCAGGTTGCTCAAGCGGTAGTTGTAGCCGATGTGAGAGTGCTGGTAGTGGGGCGCCGGATCGCGCGCCTGGCTCGCGAGGAAGCGCGCCTGCTCAATCCAGCGAGCATCGTCGGACACCAACATGCCGCCGCCGCTCGTGGTGATGATCTTGTTTCCGTTGAAGGAGAACACGCCCAGAGGCGCCAAAGCTCCTGCGGGACGCCCTTTGTAGGTGGCACCCAGGGCCTCGGCGGCGTCCTCCACCAAGGGGGCGTCGTAGCGGGCGCAGGCGGCGTGGAGCTCGTCGTAGTCCGCGCATTGACCATAGAGATCGACCGCGATGACCGCCTTGGGCAGCTTGCCCCGGCGCGCCCGCTCCTCCAGCTCCTCGGCGAGGAGCCCAGGGCTCAGCTGCCACGTGTCCGGGGCCACGTCTACGAACGCCGGCGTCGCCCCGAGGTAGGTGATGGGGTTTGCGGTCGCGCTGAACGTCAGCGTCGAGGTGATCACCTCGTCCCCACGTCCCACGCCCAGCAGGATCAAGGCCAAGTGCAGGGCGGCAGTGCCGCTGGACAGGGCCGCCGCGTAGCCCACCCCGACCCGCTCGGCCACCTCCCGCTCGAAGGCGTCCACGTGGGGGCCCAGAGGCGCGATCCAGTTCGAGTCGAACGCCTCGAGCAACAACGCCCGCTCCTCGGGGCTCATGTGCGGCGGTGAAAGATAAACACGCTCCAAGGGAGCCCTCTCCTCGTCGGAAACCATGGCGGTCACGAATCCATCCTCAGAAAGTTCCAGTCCCGTCCTACCGTCCGCCCGAGACGGTGGCAAAGGGGGCAGACGGCTTACTCACCGCAGCGGCGAGCTGCACAGGTGCGCCGCTCCGTCGAGCGCCGCACCGACGCTGGTAGGACATTGTGGGATGAGCAGGATCGCTGACCCACGCCATCGGCGGATGCCCGCAGTGCAGCGCAGCCTACCACCGCCTGGGCGCGATCGAAGGTCGACGGGCGTGCTATGGGAACCCATGGCCGGGTTCGTGGTGCACCCTGGGGCGGTGACGCCCTATGAGAGGCTTGGGGCCACCCCTGCCGGCACCGGCCGCCGGGCCGCGGACCCCGCTGAGGGCGCCGACTCGGTGGCGAAGAGCGCTGCGCGCTCCAAACAGCCGAGCGCTGCGCGCTACTATGCCGCGCTCGCGCGCTCGGCTCCGTGCGTGCTCGAGTACGGAGCCGGTAGAGGCGCCGTGTCCTGGGCCATGGCGGCGGC
>JAEWOQ010000578.1 GCA_023460875.1 Pseudomonadota bacterium | reverse complement strand
ACCAGCGCCGCCAGCGCTTGCGCCGGCTGCTCGATCTCCCAATGGCTCTGAGCTCGCATCAGGAACGTCCCCGGGACGTCGGCGCCGGCGTTGCCGGCCTTGGCCAGAGCCTCGAGCACCTTGGCGTAGCTCTTCTCCCCGAAGTGCGCCTGAGCAAGGTAGAGATACACGGCGGGCTGCTGCTGGCCCGCCGCGATTGCGCTCCCGAAGCTCTTCCGCGCCGCGGCGTGCTGCCGTCGTTCGAGCGCGATGAGCCCCCGCAGCGTATGGTACCGCGGCAGGTCCAGCTCCGGCTGACGCGGGTCGACCTGCTCGAGGACGGCCCGTGCACGGTCGAAGTGCCCGTCCTTGATCAGCTTGGCCGCCAGCGCGAGGAGATCGACCTCCTCTTGTTCGCTTGCCTGCTCCTGGTCCTTGGCCTGGCCCTCCACCACGACGAACGCGGTCGAGGCGAGCACCAGGAGCGTCACACCAGCGCGCACGCGGTGCCGGCGCCGTTCCGCCGACGGCCGTGCCACCTCGCCCGGGGGCGCGCCCCGGCAGATCTTCCAGATCATCTCACGCCCTTCAGTTCAGCTCGAAGCGGACGACCTGGTCCATCCATGTCTCGACCGGACTCCCCTGGTACACGGCGGGGTCGAACTCCCACTGGCGGACGGCGGCCAGCGCAGCCTCCTCGAAGATGCCGCGCGGTTTCGCGTCCACGACGCGGACACGGCCGATCTCCCCGCTGGCGCTGAGCAGGATCTTCAATTTGACGTACCCGGTGACGCCGCGCTGCCGCGCCTTGTCGGGGTACACGGGCGACGTCCGCCGACGCGGCTTGGGGAGCTCGTCCACCACCTCCGCCGTCATCGTCGTGTGCTTGGTGGTGTCTCCCAGCAGTTGGTCCCCGACGGATCCGAAATCCGCCACCGCGAACCCTGGCAGTGCGAAGTCGATCCCGCCGATGGCGTTCGCCAGCTGGGGCGTCGGGGCCCGTGGCGCGGTGGACGTCTTCACCTCCCTCCGCTTCTGCGCCTTGGGCTTCTCCCTTTGGGGAGGCGGCTCCTTCGCGACCGTAAAGTCGGCGCCGGCGGCCTTCTCCTCCTGGGGCGGCGGCGGAGCCAACGAGTTCATCGCGAACACCGAGGCCAGAGCAGTCGATCCGCCCAGCACCATGCTCGTCGCAGCAAACAAATGTCGCTTCAAGTTCACCATAGCAGATCTCCATTCCGAGCTGCGTCAGCCGGCTTCCTTCTCGGTGGCGACCCCCACCTCCATCGCCCCAGCCAGACGACACTGGTCCACGACCTCGACGAGCCGCTCCGCCGTCACGCGCCGGTCCGTGATCACCAGCACCTGCGACGACGCACCGCTCTCGAGGAACTCACGTACGCGGCTCTGGACCATCCAGGGGCGCACTGGCGTCCCATCGACATAGATGTTCGAGCTCGAGTCGATGTTGACCCGGAGCGCCTTGCCGGAGGCGCGCTCGGCGCTCGCCGCCCCAGGGCGCTCGATGTCGACCTTCATGTCCTTGACGAAGGTGGTCGAGACCATGAAGAAGATGAGCAGAATGAACACCATGTCGATGAGCGGGGAGATGTCGATGCTCCCGATCTCCTCGGTCTTCCTGCGGCGTCTCATGGCACCCTCACGAGTGAATCGTCTCCGTAGTGCGACAGCTCCGTGCACAGGATGTCCTTGAGCTGGTCCAGCTCGCGCACCAGGTTCGCTTGTCGGCGGTCGAGAAAGCGCCCGATGATCAGCCCGGGCACGGCGACGCTCAGCCCCATCTGCGTGGTGAACAGCGCCTGCGAGATGCCCCCCGCGATGCCCCCGGATTGGGAGAACAACGACATGTCCGCCAGGGAGTCGAATGTCTCGATCATGCCCGTGACCGTCCCGAGGAGCCCTGCCAATGGAGCTACCGCCACGATGCTGGCGATCAGGATGCGGCCCCGACCCAGCTGCCCCTCGACGTCGGAGAAGGCGTCGTCGAGGACCCGTCGCAGCTCGACGCGACGCATGCGCGCCAGCTCCAGCCCGCGGACGACCGCGCCGTCGATGACCCCGCGCGGCTCCCGCTGCTCGCCGTTGCGGTACCGCTCGACGAGCACACGCACGCTCCTCGCGCTGCCGCGCTGCAGCGTCAGCAGCCGGTAGCCCAACGCATACCAGAGCACGAACGTGCCGATGACGAGCGGCCACATGATGAAGCCGCCGCTGTGCACGTAGTCGAGCAGTGAACGCAGCGGCGCGATCACGAGACCTCCACGAGGCTGCCCGGCATCTCCGAGGAAGGAGCCGGCGGCGGCGGCGCCGTGGTCAAGGTGACGCCGGTCGCGATGTTCGTGATGCGCAGGGCGGACTTGTCCATGGCGTCCTTGATGTTCTCTGCCCAGCCGCTCAGCAGGTTGCCGATGAGCAAGGCCGGGATGGCGACGATGAGGCCGAGCTCCGTCGTGATCAGCGCCTCGGAGATGCCGCCAGACAGCAGCTTCGGGTTCCCGGTGCCGAACTCGGTGATGACGTCGAAGGTGGCGATCATGCCGGTCACCGTCCCCAACAGCCCCAACAGCGGGCCGACGGCCGCGAACACGAGGATCGTCGACCCGAAGCGATCGAGATAGGGTTGCTCGTGGAGGATGCTCTCGGAGATCACGTCCTCCAGCTGGTCCCGAGGACGATCGATGTGCGTCAAGGTCGCCTCGAGCACGCGCCCTGCGGCGCTCTTCGCGTTGCCGCACACGGCGAGCGCGCCGGCCACGTCGCCCGCCTGCAGCTTCGGCGTGATCTGATCCACGAGCTGGTCCGTGTTGCTCGCGGCGCGCCACAAGAACAGGCTGCGCAGCAGGATCATCGCCAGCGCAGCGAACCCGAGCACGACGATCACCCAGCCGATCGGGCCACCTGCCTTCACGATGTCGAGGGCCGTCTTCTCTTGGCGGGCCTCGACACCCTTGTCGAGGGCCTCGTACAGGAAGAGCTTCAAGCGCTCCGGCGTCGCTCCGTTCGCCAGCGCGATGGCCGAGTCCGACGTCGCGTTCTCAGGCCACACCTTCAGCTGCCCGTCACCAGCGGGCGCCAGTGCCCCGGCGACCTCGTCACTCACCCCGTAGCTGGCGATGTTGCCGACGCGCAGGATCGTCCCACGCACTTGGCGACCTGTGGCCGAGAAGAACTCTCCTTCTTCCCGACGCACGCTCCCCTGGCGGTCGAGCAGATCGACCACCTTGCGGAAGGCAAAGCGCACCTGCTCGAGCACGGCGGCGGCGGCGCCTTCCTTCACCTCTGGGAGCTTCTCGCCCCCTCGCTCGAGGGCGGCAGCGGCCTGGCTCAACATCCCGACCAGGACATCCCCACCCTCCTGGGCGGTCTCGGCCTGCGTCTCCGTTTGCATGAGCCGATCCGCGAGGCGGTCGGCCTCGAGGGCAGCGCCCATCACCCGCCCCTGCAAGCCAGCGAGCTCCTCCTCGGCCTCCGCGATCGTCTCCGCGGCGCGCGCGTCGAGGTCCCGGATCCGCTGCTGCAGGGCGTTGCGCTCGGCTTCGAGGAAGGCGAACTCCCGCTTGTAGGCCGCGTCCAGCGCGGCCTTGTCTTGGGCGGTCGCCCAGCTGGCTCCGAGCAGCGTGAACAACGTCACCAGCGCGATCGTCAACGTACGCATCACTTGGCCTCCGGGGGCAGCGCGTTCGGCAGCTCGAAGTAGCCGACACGGATCTGCTTCTTCTGGCTCTCGAACAGAGCGTCGACGAGGCGCTGGTCCTCACGCTCCTCGAGCCGGCGGTACTCCCAGCCAGCATCACCACGAGCGGCGTACCCGACTGTTCCGTCGCTCGTCTTGAAGAAGAGCATGACCATGCCGACGCGAACCACGTCCGCGAGGAGCTCTTCCCCTGCCAGGTCGATCGGCTGACGGT
>JAEWOQ010000577.1 GCA_023460875.1 Pseudomonadota bacterium | reverse complement strand
GACCTCGGGAGCGCCCTCCTCTCTCGCTGGCCGCGGCTCCGCGCGGGCGCCGGACGGCTCCACGGCCCCCGTCGGCGCGGAGGAGTCGCCGGAGGTCGCTGGATCGAGCACTAAGACGATGATCAAGAAGGACACCGCGAGCCCGAAGCACGATCCGCTCAGCACCATGGACCAGGGCCAGGGTCGGGTCCGCGCCCATTCCATGAACCTACCCCTGAGAAGCCAGGTCCGCCGGCTCAGCCTCTTCGTGCCCGACGGCCGGGCCGGCGCGGGTCCGAATCCATAAGGAGCGCTGTCGGCGGGGTCTGAGTCGACGACGGGCGCTACCGGCTCGGAGGTCGAGGGCCTCGGCGTGATGACGACGCTGGGCTCGAGGGTGTTGGTCGGAGCGGACTTGCCCATCCGGGAAGCCGGCGTCTCCGACTGCGTCGTGTCGGTGGAGAGCGCGAACCGCGGGCGCGTGTCCTGGAGGGTCCGATCCGGGACGTGAGCGGCGACCGTCCCGTCCGAGAAGACCATCGCCTGGGCGGCGGTCGGAGCGGTGTCGATCTTCGGGACATGCCACAGCTCGCGGTAGACCGCCGCTCGCCCGGCCCGCGCCAGCTCCTCCTCGTACACGTCCGCTCGCGCCAGCATCTCGTGGGCGAAGGCCAGGGCGGTCGGGTAGCGCTGCTCTGGACGACGCAGCATGGCCCGCTGGACGAGGTCCGCCACGTAGCTCGGGACCTTCAGGCCCAGCTCGTCGAGCCGCGGCGGCTGATGGTCGAGCTTGTACTTCGCCAGCTCCAGCGCGCTGGAGAACGACCTCTGATCGAGCCAACACCACTGCTGTCCGACGATGCACTCGAAGAGCATCTCTCCGATCGCGTGGATGTCGCTCTGGGCCGTCGCGACGAGGCCGAGGATCTGCTCCGGGCTGAGGTACTTCACCGTGCCGACCACCACGTCCGGGAGGGTCTGCCAGCCGCCAGGCTCGCGGATCTTCGCGACCCCGAAGTCCAGGATCTTCGGCTCGTTGCCGGGCAGCACGAAGAGGTTCTCGGGCTTCAGGTCCCGATGGACGATCTTCGCGACGTGTGCGGCGTGGATGGCCAGCGCCACCTTCGCGAAGTACCTCAACGCCTCGACGATCGAGAGCCACCGATGCTCGTCGAGGGCGTCCCGGAGCGTGCGCCCGGGGAGGAGCTCCATCGCCATGTAGAACATGCCGCGCTCCAGGTTGGCGTCGGTCATCTCCACGATGTTCGGGTGCTTCAGGCGCCGAATCAGGATCTGGGCCTCGGTCTTCCCGCGCTGGAGCTGGTCTTCCCGCAGCCCGCCTTCCTTGTGGATGACCTTCAGAGCGCAGTTCTCCTCGAGCACCTCGTCGTAGGCCCGGTAGACCGACGCGGAGCCCCCCTTGCCGAGGCGCTCTCCCACGACGTACCTGCGCGCAAACTTCTCGCCCCGCCGGAGCGGGCCTTCATCATGGTCGCTGTCGAGTGGCCAAGGAGGCATGGTTAGGCTCGATCGGGGTTGTATCCCCTTAGGTCGTTGTCCGGATCCGTCTCCGAAAAATCAACGGAGTTTTCAAGAAAGATGCCGGAGCCGCAGGCGGCGCCGGCGCGGCACTACCCAGCGGCGCCGAGGCGCTCGAGGTCCCTGCCCAGGACGTCGATGGCCGCGAGCAGCTCCGGCTGCTCTTCTCCGCACGCGCCCACGTACTCGATGAGCGCCCTGTGGAGCCCCTCCGCGGCCTCGCGGCGTGACGCACGTCGTCCTCGTTCCTCCCTGTCGTCCTGTCTCATGTCGTTTCCTCTTTCGTTCGCTTTCTACAACCCACCTGGAGCCCCTCGGCCCCGCGTCGCAGCGGCTGCCGCGGGCTCACCGCAGGCCGCTCATCACCGAGCGCACCCCGACGAGGGCCAACGAGGAGACGAAGGCCACCACCGCGACGACGATCGTCACAGCCACGGGGCGCGCCTTCGCGAGGAGCCCGAGCTCTTCCAACCAGTCAGCGATCCCCACGAACCACCAAGCTCGACCTGCTGGAGCTCGACCTGCTGGAGCTCGACCCGAGGAGGCTCGACCCGCTGGCGCTGGACCTTCGACGTATCGAGCTGCGCAGGCTCGGTCCTCCTGGATTTCGCGTACCGGCCCGAGCGTCGGGAGCTCCACGCGGAACTCCTCCCGCTCGCCCTGGGTCGCGAAGGAGTCCCAGTCGAAGCGCATGACCATCTCCACCGTCGGGAAGTCCTGGTCCTCCGCGCTCGTCCTCTCTGCGGGACGTCCGCCGTCGAAGAGCTGCGCTCGTAGCGGCAGCGCGGCCGTCTCGCCCTCGTCAGGGCAACGGCGCGGGACCTCGAGGTCGACCGTCGGCGCCTCGAAGACGGCTCGGCTCGCGCTGTGCGGCGCTGCGCGCTCGGAGCCGCTCTGCGGCGAGGAGTACAGGTGGGCGCTCCGGGCGATCTGGCGAATCCTCACCCCCAAGGACGCGCTCCCAAACTCGATGAGGGACAGATCGACGACGGAGCGGACCCCGCGCATCGGCACCGCGTCGAGCCGCACGTCCTTTCCATATCCAGACACGAGCGCGATCTGGACCCCCGCCCGCTCGAAGTGGAAATGGAGCGGAGCCACGCCCGGCGCGTCGATGCAGACGTCCGCCTCTGGATCGGAGCCGACGACCACCGCGTCGCGCCCGTCGACGCCGAAATCGAAGGTCCAGACGCTGTCACCGTGGATCAGGTCGAGGGAGACGATCGGCGACGCTTCGATCACATTGGCTCGCGTCGGGTTCGGCCAGTTGATCCGTTCCACTATCCCTCTTCGGGCGCTCGGCGGATCCGTTGCGTAAAAAAATGAAAAAGTGCGATCGAGCCCTGGCGGCGCGCCCTCGCCGCGCGCCCTCGCCGCGCGCCGCCTTCCGAGACCCTCCGGCGCTGGCTATACTGCGCGCCATGGTTTCCGACTCGTCCTCGAGGCGCGCGGCTAGGGAGACCTCCTCGAAGGGGAGCGAGGCCCTACAAAAGCTCAAACGCGGAGAGCTCAGCGTCGAGGAGTACCTCGAGGCCAAGGTCGACCGAGCCGTGGCCCGCCTCGGCGCCCTGGTGACGCCCGAGGAGCGGCGGCTCCTCCGCGAGGTGGTCTGGGAGCACTGCCTCATCGATCCCGCCATCGGAGAGTACCTACGCCGCCTGACCGGCGGTGACCTGCCCGCGGACGTCGAGTGACGCAGGCCCCGTCCGTCGACTCGCCGGAGGTGCTCGAGCGGTTCTATGCGCACCTGTCCCTCGTGGACATCCTGGCGGCGCAGCTGGCGCGTACGTTGCCGTGCTCGGTGCAGCTGGACGACCTGCGGAGCGCTGGACGCGAGGGGCTCCTGGACGTGGCGCGCCGCTACGATCCCGCCTACGGGACGCCCTTCAAGACCTTCGCGACCTACCGCGTGAAGGGAGCCATGATGGATCAGGTCCGCCAGCTCGCTCCCGTCCCGCGCAGCACTTACGTTCGCATCCTGGCGGCGGAGGCGGCGGCGCTCGTGGGAGAGGGCCAAGTGGACTGCGCGTTCGCGGGGGCCCCCTCGCCCCTCGACGAGCGGGAGACGGAAGGCGAGCTCGAGGTGGCCATCGACGCGATGGTCGCCGGCGCGGCCTTTCGTTTGCGAGCCGAGGTCGGTCGCGCCCAACCGACGCCCGAGGACCCCGAGAGCAGCTATGCGCACGCCGAGCTCTTGCACCTCGCTAAGGAGGAGATCGAGCGGCTCCCCGTGGAGGAGGGGAACGTCGTACGACGCTTCTACTTCGAGGAGCACCGGCTCGAGGACATCGCCCTCGATCTGGGCGTGAGCAAATCTTGGGTCAGCCGAATCCACACGCGCGCCGTGGCGCGCCTGTCTGCCAGGCTCTCGCCCCCCGGCGGCGAAG
>JAEWOQ010000576.1 GCA_023460875.1 Pseudomonadota bacterium | reverse complement strand
CCCGGGTGCCAAAACCCTCCCGGAGGGGTGGCGCGCCCGGCCGGCGGCCGGGTATTCGATCGCGGTGGACGACTTGGGGGCGGGCTACGCCGGGCTCGCCAGCTTCGGTCAACTCGAACCGGAGGTGGTGAAGCTGGACATGTCGCTGGTGCGCAACATCGAGAGCCAGCCACGTTTGCAGCGTGTGGTGCGGTCGATGCTGTCGGCCTGCGCTGGCGACTCGGAGATTCTGGTCGTTTGTGAGGGCGTCGAGACGGCCGCGGAACGCGATGTCTTGGTGGAGCTCGGCGCCGATCTGTTGCAGGGTTATTTGTTCGCGCGCCCGGCACCGGGGTTCACGGAGGCGAGCTTCTAGGCGCGGGTCGCGCGGGTGTTCTTGCGCCATGTCGTCTCGAACCATCACTGACTCGGTGGAGCGCGTAGGCGCGCCGCCCGCGGAACTGGCGGAGCTGCAGGCGCGTCTGGAGGAGCTGCGCGGGCAACACCCCGGGGCGGTGCTGGAGCGCTACTTGGGATTCGTCCCGGAGGTCGCCACGGACGTTCATCTAGCGCCCACGGCGGTGGTGATAGGGCGGGTGCGGCTCCACGAGGCGGTCAGTGTCTGGCCCGGATGCGTCTTGCGGGGGGACGTCAATCGCATCGAGGTGGGGCCCCGGAGCAACATTCAGGACGGGAGCGTCGTCCACGTGGGTGACGCGGACGCTGCGGTGATCGGCGCGGATGTGGTCGTCGGGCACCGGGCCGTCGTCCACGGGTGTCGGGTCGAGGACGCGGTCCTCGTTGGGATACAAGCGACCATCCTGGACGGCGCTGTCATCGGGGAGGGGAGCGTCGTCGGCGCGGGCGCCCTGGTGACGGCGGGGACGCAGATTCCGCCGAGGAGCCTCGTCCTCGGGACGCCGGGCCGCGTCGTGAAGACGCTCTCGGAAGACGCCGCGGCTTTCCATCGAGCCCTCGCTGCCAAGTATACGCGCCTGGCTCACAATTACCGGCGCGGCTGACCAGTCCAAAGAGAAGGGTGGGGGGAGCCGCGCCGTCGGGGGCGCCGTCGGCGCCGTTCGGGGACGGCCAAGGGGCCGCCGAGGATCGGACCTGCGCGGCCTGGGGCTTTTTGCGACGGTGAGAGGGGAACCGTGACTTTCTGCCTCGATACGGGTGTGACGGCCGAGACCTGCGCGGGGGTCCGTTGCACATCTGCAATCCAGGTTCCCTGTTGGCCGGAGGGAATGTTGCAGATCTGCAATGTGTTGATTACTGTACCAGCGACGTCAGACATAAATGGTCGCCACGTCGCTGATCTTCTGCTCTACTCAACACACCAATGAACTCGGAACAGCGTATCCAAGAGACGATTAGCATTTTCGTACAGGACCTCCGCACGTTGCTCGCGCAAGCGACCAAGGAGCGGCTCCTCTTCGCCCTCGGGGAAGCCGCGGCCGTCGGTGACGCCGCTCGGGAAGGGATTGCGCCTGCCCGCGCGCCGCGCCCCCGCGCTGCCGCTCCGAAGGCGGCGCCCCAGAGCGGTCGCCGCGTGCGCCGAAACGCCGAGCAGTTGGCGGAGGTGCAGGAGCAAATCCTTGCGGTGCTCAACAAGACGTCGGGGCTCACCTCGGAGCAGCTGCAGGAGGCAGTCGGGCTGCAGAAGCAGGAGCTGCAACGGCCGCTCCAGCTCCTCCGGGACGACCACAAGATCCGCACGACCGGCCAGAAGCGGGCGATGCGCTACTTCCCAGGCGCTGGGAAGGCGGGCGTCGTGCGGCGGCGCAACAAAGCCGCCGAGTAAGTCGCTCGCGAGTGCCCTGTTCTGTATCCCCCGAGCGTATCGGTCGCAGTCCGACCTCACTCGGGGGAGCGGGGCAACACCCGTCGCACCGCAGCGTTCGCGGTGTCGCGCGCTGCTCGCTCTCGGCGGCGCATGATGCGCACGTAGAGGACTGCGCCTCCGACGGAGAGCGCAAACCAGACCAGGGTGTGCGGCGCGATCGGATAAGGGTTCTCGTAGACGAGCAGGTCGATGGAACCCCACCGGTGACGCCACCAAGCCGGAAACCAGTTGGGGACCTCACGCCAAGGGCGCAGCAAGCCGAAGGTGGCGTGGGAGATGAAGTCGAAGAAGACGTGGGACAGGGCACCCACGAACACGGAGAGCGATTGGCGCGCTAGCTCCTTGCGGGTCGGCCAAAAGCGCCAAGGCTGAGCCGTGCCCTCGGAGAGAACCGGCGGCGTCTCATCCAGCAGCTCGAACCAGGAGGTGCCGGAGCGCACCTTCCGCCGCGGGAGCACGTAGCGGTGCCAGAGCCCGCGGATCAGCCCTGTCACGAGCAAGCCGACGGGGACGGACAGCACGGCCAGTCCGATCAAGGAGTGCCCGATCCCTTGGCCCAGTCGGCCGCGGGTGATCCCGATCGCGCCGTCGACGATGTCAGGGACACCAGCGCCGACGCAGAGGGCCAGACCGTGGAATACGCGTGGCCAACGCGCCCAGATCGGCAGAATCAGCCCCTGGTGAGACGGAAAACCCCACGGCATTGGGTAGACCTTACAGACGGGCTCCGCGTGGCGACAACTACCTGGGGCGATTTGCGCGGCGTGGGTGCGCCTTCGGGCCGCGCGTCATCGCCCGCGTAGCTCGCTTCAACGAGCCCTGTTGCGGGGCCGCGGCGTGCCTCCTCGAGTGAGTTGGAGCGGGTCGAGGAGCGTGCGGAGCGTGCTCTCCGGAAGCCCCGTCGACTCCCGGGCAACGTCGACGACTGGGCGCCCCTCGCGATAAGCCTGCTTGGCGATCGCGGCGCTCTGCTCGTAGCCGATCAGGGGATTGAGAGTGGTGACCAAGATCGGGTTGCGGTGGAGGGAGTCTTCGAGGCGCTCGGTGCGCACGCGAAAGCCGGCGATGGCGGAGTCTGCCAAGACGCGGGAGGCGGTGGTGAGGAGCTCGAGGCTCTGGAGTAGATCGTAGGCGACGACGGGCAACATCACGTTCAGCTGGAAGTTGCTGGACGCGCCCGCGAGGGTGATCGTCGCGTGGTTGCCGACTACCTGGGCGCACACCATCGCGACAGCCTCCGGGATCACGGGGTTGACCTTCCCCGGCATGATCGAGGACCCGGGCTGCAGCGGGGGGAGCTCGATCTCACCGAGCCCCGCGAGAGGACCGGAGGCCATCCAGCGCAGGTCGTTCGCGATCTTCAGGAGGCTGACCGCCAGCGTGTTGAGCTGACCGGACAGCTCGACTGCGATGTCTTGGGTCGCGATCCCTTCGAACGTGTTGGAGGCTGGGGTGAAGCGAACGCCGGTGGTCCGGGCGAGCTCACGAATGGCGATGGCGCGGAAGCGGGGTGGTGCGTTGATGCCCGTGCCCACCGCCGTCCCGCCCAGGGGCAGGCGGAGCAGGCGGCGCTCCACGTCGCGCAGCCGAGCCGTGTTCGAGGCGAGCTGCGCCGCCCAGGCGCCCAACTCCTGGCCCAAGGTGATGGGGACCGCGTCCATCAGGTGGGTGCGTCCCGTCTTGACCACACGCGCGAGCTCCTTGGATCTCCGAGCGATGCTCTTCGTCAGGTGCGCGAGGGCGGGCTGAAGCTCCTCCTTCAGGGTGAGCGCGGCGGCCACCTGGATCGCCGTGGGCACCACGTCGTTGGAGCTCTGGCTCATGTTGACGTGGTCGTTCGGATGTACCCTGCGCCTCTGGGTGGAGGCGAGGGTCGCGATCACCTCGTTGGCGTTCATGTTGGACGAGGTCCCCGAACCCGTCTGAAAGACGTCCACCGGGAACTGCTCGAGGTGCTCGCCGTGGGCGATCTCCAGGGCTGCTCGGGAGATGGCGGTGGTCATCGCCCGAGGCAGCAGACCGAGCTCCCCGTTGGCGTGTGCAGCCGCGGCCTTGATCCGCCCCAGCGCCTGGAGAAATCGTGGCGGCATGGAGAGGCCGGAGATCGGGAAGTTCTCGACGGCGCGTTGGGTCTGCGCGCCCCACAAAGCCCCTTCGGGCACCCGGAGTTCACCGAAGCTGTCCCGCTCGACCCTCGTTCGCTCCGCCTTGCTCCGCTCGACCCTCGTTCGCTCCGCTTTGTCCCGTCTGGCCATGTGCTGCGCCTTCGCCCTCTGGAAGATAGCTGCTGTGCCCGGTCCTGCACAGGCGAGGGCGAGTCGCTGGCCTGTGGATGGTCTGGGCGTCTGGGCGTCCGCCCTGAAGTTCGGCGCGGTCGGGCCGCATGCGGTGCGGAGATGACGAAGGCGCGCTGGATCTTTCTCGCCGTCGCTTTCCTGGTGAACGCCGTCTTGGCCGCTGGGTTGCTGCTGCGGTTCAGCTATGCCCCTGTGCCGCCTCGGGGAGCGGTGGTTAACCTGGAGCGCTACCGGCTCGAGGGGACCTATGACGTGCTCGGCCGCACTGTGAGCGTCAAAGAGGCCCGAGAGCTGCTCGCCACGGAGGGAGGCGCCCGAGAGCTGTCACCAGCGCTCGGCGCTGTCGCGATCACCGAGCGCCTGGTCGCGGACGGGCGCGCGGCGTTCTACGAGGAGACCTTCGGTAACGAGCTGTTCCTCTCGGACGTGCTCGGCGTCCTGGACGGAGGGATCTCCCCCTGGAGCGTCGCTCGAGCGTCGCTCGCGCTCGCGGGGCGCGGAACCCACGACCTGCGCGTGCGCTTGCGGCGCGACGTCCAGGTCGGGGATCGGATCTTCCGGGCGGGCACGATGGTCTCGACGGGGCTCGACGTCCCCCGGGGAGGCTGGCTGCCCCTCGGGGTGCGCGTGTTCTACGACCGTGGCCGCCTCCGAGCTGGGATCACCTGCGCCGCCTGTCACGCCACGGTGGATCCCGACTCGGGGCTGGTGGTGGAAGGAGCTCCGAACACGGACCTCAACGCGGGGCTCCTGCTGGCGTTGGCTTCCAACTCCGCCGCGTACTTCCCCCACACGGGCGTGTCGTCCCTGGAGCCCTATGTCGGCGCGGAGAGCTCGGCCGTGCGCTCCTCCGCCGGAACCTATGTGCAGGTTCCAGAGGCCGAGCGTTTCGAAGCCGCCGTCTCGGGCATGTTCCTCCGTTGGCCTCCAGGCTCCTTCGACGCCACCGCCGACGGCGTGAACAACCCTACGTCCATCCCCGACAGCTTCACCGCCCAGGAGCATCCTTATGGGTGGACCGGGTTCGCGGCCATCGGTCCCTTCCGAGGGCTCAGCGCGATCATCAACGCGCACGCTCTGGCCTCCGACATGACCGCGCTCACCGAGAGCCTCGCCCTGTTCGGCGAGCTGGATCCAGAGGTGTACCTGGCGGTGCTCTTGCAGCGCGCGGCGAACCGGGACGTCCGCTTCGAT
The DNA here is from genome assembly GCA_023460875.1 of Pseudomonadota bacterium. Taxonomy (GTDB): domain Bacteria; phylum Myxococcota_A; class Polyangia; order Polyangiales; family Polyangiaceae; genus NIC37A-2. Next base: position 23,500 of record JAEWOQ010000576.1, on the reverse strand, counting down.
CCGAACGGTGATCGGAGCCCGAGCGGGGTGCTGCGGGATTTCGATCGGGATCCGGACGTCCCGGCCCTGGGCCGTCATGCGGTGCTGCCGACGTATCCGCGCCCGAACTACTTCACGATCACCGGCCTGATCAACGTCCGCGCCGGGGAGCCGATCGGCTACGTGCTGAACGCGATCTCCGCCTATCAGAACACCCTCCAAGCGCCGGCGCGGTTCGCGCTCAACGCCGACGGCATCGAGCGGGGCCGCACGGTCTTCCAGGTGGCAGGCTGCTCCCGCTGCCATCGAGGAGCCGGGTTTACGAACCACGACGTGCTCCCGGCCCCGCTCGTGGGAACGGAGCCCACTCGCGCCCGAGCATTGAGCAGGACGCAGGGTCTCATGGCGGCGCCGACGCTGTTCGCGCTCGACACGCCCTATCCACCGCCGCCCGACGCGCGCCTGCTGTCCATCCCCCTCACCGACGAGGAGGGCGCGCTGCTCCGCATCGCTTGGGCCCACGACGACGAAGGCGGATACAAGGTCCAGGGTCTCGTCGGGCTCGAGTGGAGCGCGCCTTACCTCCACGACGGCGGCGTCGCGGTCGGCCCCGATCCCGTCGAGCACGTGGGGATCCCCGGGACCTTTGGGCGCGACGTGCGGCCGGACGCCCGCAACAGCCTTCGCGCCCTCTTCGACCGTCGCTTGCGGAGTCGGGTCGTGCGTGCGAACGCCAGCGTGCCCGCCCTGGTGGCGGCCCACGTCCGCGGCGAGGGGCATTCCTACTGGGTCGATCCTCTCGCTGGCTTCTCGGCGACCGACCAGGAGGCGCTCCTCGACTTCTTGTTGTCGATCCGGGAGATCGTGCCCCAAGGGTTCAGGGGCGCGACCGCCCGCTGAGCGCGGCGCGAGGAGGCACGGAGCTGGCACGGAGCTCCAAGGCACCGGCGGCGCTCAAGCCCAGGGATCGAGCACGACCTTCACGCAGTCGTCTTCCTTGCGGTTGAAGATGTCGTAGGCGCGCGGGGCTTCGGAGAGGGGCAAGCGGTGGCTGATGATGTCGTCGCCGCGCACCTTGCCCTCCTTGACGAGCCCCATCAGCTCGTCGACATAGACGTGGACAGGCGCTTGCCCGGCCTGGACTCGCAAGCCCTTGTCGAACAGCTGCCCGAGCGGGAAGTTGTCGTAGGGGGTCCCGTACACGCCCAGGATGCTCACGCGCCCGCCGCGGCGTACGGCGCTGAAGGAGCGCTCGATAGCGGTGATGCTGCCCCGCTGCATGTGCAGCACGTTCGCGAGCTTCTTCAGGACGTTGCGGTCGACCTCCATGCCGATGGCCTCGATCACCACGTCTGCTCCGCGACCGTCGGTCATGCTGCGGACCGCCTCCACTGGGTCTGCCTCGGCGGCGTTGACGACCTCCGCGCCCGCGGTCCGCCGCGCGGCGTCGAGCCGATAGGGCAAGATGTCCACGCCGATGACCTTGCCCGCCTTCATCACCCCCGCGAGCTTCAGCGCCATGAGGCCGACGGGGCCACAGCCCCATACGGCGACGGTCTCACCCGGCTGCACCCCCGCCCAGCGCAGCCCGGTGTAGGCCGTCGGCAGGATGTCCGTGAGGAAGAGCGCCTGCTCATCGCTCAGCTCCTCGGGCACCTTACGAGGGCCCGAGTCCGCGAAGGGCACCCGCGCGAACTGCGCCTGGCCGCCGCGGTAGCCGCCGTACAGATCCGTGTAGCCGAACAGGCCTCCTCCTTTTTGGGAGAGCAACCCGCCTTCCGGACCATAGTGATCCTTGTTGGAGTTCTCACAGTGTGTCGGCCACTGGTGCTCACAAAACCAGCAACGCCCGCAGGCGATGGGGAACGGGACGATCACCCGGTCGCCTGGCTGCAGGTTGCGCACTTCGCTCCCCACCTCCTCGACGACACCCATGAACTCGTGTCCCAAGACGAGCGAGCCAACCTGTGGAAATGCGCCGTTGTAGATGTGCAAGTCCGAACCGCAGATCGCGGTCGCGGTGACCCGCACGATGGCGTCCCGCGGGTGTTCGAGCTTCGGATCCGGTTCGTTCTCGACGCTCACCTTCTTGGGCGCCTGGAACACGACGGCCTTCATGGTCCCCCCTTCCTGGGCGGCGCACCCCGTGGGCGCCCCCGCTGCTCGTGTCTCAGATTAGCCCCGGGGGCGGAGGTAGCCATGGCTCAGCGGGAACGCTGTATCGCGGTCACGGCGCAGGCGCGCCGTCGTTGGCGGTGCGTGCGCCGTCAGAAGATGAGCTCGATGTGCCCGCCCACGGTCAACCAGCTGGGGATCGGGTCCGGGTTCATCGTGTAGGAGACGTGCGCGCCGACGTTCAGCGGGTTGAAGAGGGCCAGATCCAGAGCGCCGCCGAAGTCCCAGGTGAAGCCGTTCTCGTCTTGTTCCGTGCCCAGGATGGTGCGGTTGTACCAGCCGTAGCCGCCATGGACGAACACGGCCGGGGAGATCGGCAGCGCGAGGCCCAGGCGTGCGCCGCCGTATGCCCGCCAGTTCACGTCCTCGTCGATGCTGTCGAAGAACGTCGCGCTGCCGCCGATCTCCGGCCGCAGGTAGAGGATAGCGGCCTCTGACTGGTAGCCGAGCCGAGCGTGCACGCCGAAGCCCTCATCGGACGGGATAGCGCCGTCCGACGCGGCGTGGACCCACTCGGCGTCGACGCCAATGACCACCCCATCGTCGGCGAAGGTGGTGGAGGCGTGGAGTAAGCTCGCACCGACCAGGCCGGCGCAGGTCAACAGCTTGTTCGACGTGCTCATAATCCTCTCCCGCGACAGAGCTCAGCGGTTCCTTGGTCCTGCTCGTATGAACGGACCCGGGCGAGGAGTTCGCGGCGGTGGTGCCGAATCGAGCCTGTCCAGGAGGCCCGAAATGAGAGAGAGCCCCCGGCGCCGGGCCGGAGGCTCTCTCTCGAGTCGAGCTGACCTCGACGCGTCAGGGCGTCGAGACGAAATCGATCCAGTAGCGCTGCTTGGCGCGCACCGTGCCGCTCTTGAAGGCGGCGTCTCGCTCGCCCTTCCGCTCCAGCTCCACGTAGAGGCTGGCGCCGCAGACGCTGTCCTCCTTGCCGGACTTCGCCTGGAAGGCGCTGGCCGGGATCGTCAAGCTGCCGTTGTTCTTGCCCGCGCTCCCGTCGTGAAACCAGAGGCAGTCGCTGCCGTTGTCGATGCCGTAGTTCACGGTGTCGTCAGTGTGGTCTTCCTCCCAGGTGAGCACGACGTCGACGCCGCGGGGCACGCGCACCTGGCCGTTCTCCTCCTGGACCGGGCCGTTGTTCTCCATGCCCAAGACCGTGAAGGGCGGCGGCAACGTCACGTGGGAGTCCGGGGCGTCCGTGTCGTCGGAGCCTCGCTGGAAGGAGAACACGAACTCGGTGTCTTCGGCCTGGGTGTCGAAGCTGGCCAGGTAGTCGTCGCCGCCTTCTCGCTTCATGCGCTTCGTCTCGTCGCCCGCGTGCACCTCGAGGTAGTCGTCCGCCGTCAACACGATCACGTCGCTGCCGCCGTAGAGGACGGCGCGAGCTTGGGTCTTCACGTTGGAGTCGCCGAGGAACGAGATCACCTCGAACTCGGCGCGGATGCCGGAGGTGCGTACGTCTGCGGAGTCCATTTTCTCGGCGCACCCGAAGGCCGCGAGAGCAAGCAAGAGAAGGGTCTTCTTCGTCACGTTCGTCCTCATGGAAGTCCAGCCAGCGCGCGGCAAGCACGCGCGAGGCTCGATGGGAAAGCTGGATTCATACAGCTTACCTGTGGACCTAGCCTTGGACTTCCCTCCTCGTCTACTGGGGAGAGCGATTTGTGCCGCGGTGTAGGCGCGGGTGGCAGGTGCGGGAGGAGCGGACTCAGCCGCGATTCGCCTTCTCCGCTCGGAGCATCAGCTTGATGTGCTGCAGGTCGGGAGGGCCGGCGGCGCGTCGCTGGGACCAGGCCTTCGCGCGCGCCCAACGTCGGGGAAGAGGTGTGGAACCTCGAGGTGCGGTGACGCCGATGGCAAGGAGGGCCTCCGCCGCGCGCGGGGCCTGCGTCGTGTTCTTCGTCGATGTCATCATGCCCCCAGGATCTCCCCGACATGTGTCACACGAGTAACCGCCCGGTAGAATGTGTGCGTCTCTGCTGGGCGCTGGGTCAGCGCGCGCGGCGGCGGCGATCCGGTCGCTGCTGGTGATGCGCCGCGAACGGGGAACGTCAGCGATCGTCGGCGGAGACTGAAGCGTCGGGGGAGACCGAAGCGCCGGGCGAGCCGAGCGCGCACTGGTGCGCTCCAGCGAGGCCCCTGCCGAAGGGGACCTCAGCGCTGCGGGGGCGCACGTAGATTTGTCCGGCGCCGTCCGGCACCGGCAGGATGGCGCCTTGGGTCACGGGGCGACCCGCGCGGGCGATCTCGACGGTGACGATCACATCGCCCCCCTCGACGCTGTAGCCCCGATACGAAGCGACCTGCCCCGCGCCGTTGCCGGGACAATCGACGCCCTCGGAGCTCAGGGCGATCACCGTCTGTCGTGTGGGATGAACCGATGGCGGAGGGCCGCGCCACACCATCCCCTTCGTGTCGGGCGGGCCCAGCGCGATCCCGAGGCACTGACAGCGCGCCGCGCGGACGTCGGGGGAGAGAGAGAGGTCTCGTCGCGCGCCGAGCAGCGCGTAAGCACCACCCGGGCGAGCCTCCGCCGCTTCGCTCTGGGCGAAGGAGGCGCGGGCCCGTTCGTGCTCCAGCGCGCGGGGGTCGTCCGCGAGCTCCTCTTCCGCGAGCGGCTGAGCGAAGTCGAAAATCTGCACGTCACCGCCAGCCCGCCCGTCGGCGCGCACGGAGGCACCGCCGCACCCCACGGCCCAGCACAGCGCCCACGCCCCCAGGATCGGGCTCCAGAGGACTCGGCTTGGCCGCGCCAGCTCGCGCGGCGCTGGTCCAGCGCCACGCGACGGGACGACGCTGATCGACGGAACCGCGCCCCGGAGGCCAGGAGGACGTCGACCAGCGAGGGCGGCGTGCCCCAGAGCGCGGTGCTTCACGACGGAATCGTCGCACTCGCGCTCCCGCAGCGGCAAATTTCCTTACGGCTCCGCGCGAGACCGGGGGCACGTTCAGCGGAGGTCGCATCCGCGGTAGGCTGTTCGTATGGATTGGGAGGTGCTGCGAGCGCAGCTCGGAGGGGTGCCGCTCGCCCGCGCCACGGGCCGGGTGCTCGCGGTCCGTGGGCTCACCCTGCGGCTCGCGTTGCCGGGGGTGCGGCTCGGTGACGTCGTTACCATTCGTCGGCGGGGGGAGCCCCTGCAGGCGGAGGTCGTGGGGTTCGAGCGGGGGGAGGCCGTGGCCGTCGCGTTGGGAGATCTGTTGGGCGTGGGGCCCGACGATCCCGTGGAGGGGGGAGGGGCGCCGCTCCGCGTCGAGTTCGGAGAGCACCTCGTAGGACACGTGCTCGACGCGCGCGGGGTCCCGCTCGATGGTCGCGGGCTCAGCGGCGCGGTGACCTCCGTGCCCGTGCATCGATCTCCGCCAGCGCCCTTCGAGCGCGTGCCGATCGAGCGGTCAATGACGACGGGAGTCCGCGTCATCGATGGGCTCCTGACGGTCGGTCGCGGGCAACGTTTGGGGTTGTTCGCGGGGGCGGGGGTCGGCAAGAGCGAGCTGCTGGCCCAGCTCGCGCGCTCGGCGGAGGTGGACGTGGTCGTGGTGGCCCTGGTGGGCGAGCGCGGGCGCGAGGTCGTGGAGTTCCTCGAGCGGGGGCTCGCCGAGGAGGGGCGCCGCCGGGCGGTGGTGGTCGTGGCGACGAGCGACGCGCCACCCCTGGAGCGTATCCGCGCGGCGGAGGCGGCCACGGCCATCGCGGAGGGGTTTCGAGACGCGGGGCGCCACGTGCTGCTGCTGGTGGACTCCCTCACGCGCCTGGCCCGCGCGCAGCGGGAGGTCGGGCTCGCTTCGGGAGAGCCGCCAGGGCGTCGCGGTTACCCGCCGAGCGTGTTCGCCCTGTTGCCGCGGCTGCTCGAGCGAGGGGGCGCCACCCAGCGAGGAGCGATCACCGCCGTCTACGCGGTGCTGACGGAGGGCGACGAGCTCGACGAACCCATCGCCGACGAGACCCGCGGGATCCTCGATGGGCACATCGTGCTCGCGCGCAGGCTCTCCGAGCGGGGTCACTTTCCGGCCATCGACGTGGCCGCGTCCCTCTCCCGCTCCATGCCGCGGCTCGCGGGCGCCGAGCACCTGGCGGCGGCCGCGCGGGTGCGCCGCTGGTGGGCGGCACGGGAGGAGAAGCGCGACCTGATCGCCCTGGGGGCGTACCAGCGCGGCAGCGACACAGCGGTGGACGGCGCGCTCTCCCGGTGGGCCCGCATCGAGCGCTTCCTCCGGCAGGGGCACGACGAACGCGTCCCTCTGGACGAGACGATCAGGGAGCTGATCGCCCTAGCCGAGTGACGCGTTCGGGACGCGGACGTGATCGGGACACGGAGACCAGCCTGCGGGCTACTCCGCGGGCTGGAGCTTTGCCTGGCGCTCTGGGGAGGCGCCGTCCGGGAAGAGCTCGTTGTCCATCTCCAGCTCGTCTGCGGGCTCGTAGCCGCGGAGGGCGATCTTGAGCACCCCGGGGAGGACCAGCAGCGTCAGGGCCGTGCCGATGAACATGCCGATCACCACGACCGTGGCCAGCGGGCGCTGCACCTCGGCGCCAGCGCTGGTCGCCAGGGCCATGGGCAGGAAGCCGAGGGCGGCGACGGTGGCGGTCGTCAGCACGGCTCGCACGACGTGGGTCGTCCCGTGCACCACGGCCTCGTCGAGGGGCTCGCGCTCGTGGAGTCTCCGCCGCACCTCCGAGGCGATCACGACGCCGTTGAGCACGCCGATGCCGCCGAGCGCGATGAACCCGACAGCCGCGGGCAGGCTGAAGGGCATGCCGCGCAACATCAAGCCGATCATGCCGCCGATCAGCGACAAGGGCACCAGCACGAACACGGCCACCGCGAAGCGCAGGTTCTGGAACATCCACAGCAGCATGCCGAAGATGATCGCCACGGCGACGGGCACCACGATGGCGAGGCGCGCCTGAGCACGCTCGAAGTTCTCGAACTGTCCGCCCCACTCCAGCTTGTAGCCAGTGGGCAACGGCACCGCCTTCTCCACGGCCGCGCGGGCTTCGTTCACCCAGGACACGAGGTCGCGGCCGCGGAGGTTCACGTCCACGCGCACGGCGCGCTTACGGTCCTGGCGGCGCACGGCGGTGGGACCGTCGCCCTCCGAGAGCTGCACGACCTCCCGGAGCGGGACGTTCTGCCCGTCCGCCGTCGCGACGAAGAGCTCGCCGATCGCCTCGGCCGTGGGTTCGTCGGCAGGCTGCAGCACCCGGATGTCGAAGCGGCGCTCCTGATCGTAGATGTTGCCGACGGGCACCCCTTCCCGCGCTGCGCGCAGCACGAGGAAGGCGTCCTCCACCTCCATCCCGTAGCGAGCCATCCGCGCTCGATCGACCACCGCGTTGATCATCGGGGCTCCGAGCACGCGCTCGACCCGGACGTCCCCCGTGCCGTCGATATCTCGCACGACCTTGCCGATGGCGTCCGCCAGCCTGGCGAGCTCCTCCAGATCGTTCCCGTAGGTCTGGATCTGCACGTCGGCGCGGGAGCCGCTGATCATCTCGTTCGTGCGATCCTCGATCGGCTGAGACACCGAGGCGAAGGTGCCGGGGACCTGCGACTCGATGGCGTCCTTGAAGGCTTGGGACAGGTCGTCGAAGTCGTTCGCGGTCGTCCACTCCTTGGGCGGGCGGAGGCGGGTCAACACGTCCGTGTTGTCGTTGCCCACGGGATCCGTGGCGACCTCGGCGCGGCCCGTCATGCCCAGGGTCGTGATGACCTCGGGGAAGGTGTGCAGGACCCGCTCCGTCTCCAGATCGAGGCGTCGCGCCTCCGCGAGAGAGATGCTCGGAGCGCGCCGGATGGTGACGACCGCGTCGCCCTCGAAGATGCGCGGCACGAACTCGGCGCCGAGCTGCGCGAAGGTGTACCCGACGCCGCCGAGGGCCGCGAAGGAGCCGACGATGAGGGCCCAGCGCCAGCGCAGCGCGGAGGGCGCCAGCTCGGCGTAGCGCTCGCTGATCCACTCGAGCCAGCGCGGGCCGTGCCCCTTGGAGGGAGGTACGAGCGCCACCAGCACGGCCGGGAAGAAGATCACGGCGTACAGGAGGGCGCCGAAGAGCGCGCAGGCCATGGTGATCGCCATGGGCCGGAACATCTTGCCTTCGATGCCCTCGAGGGCGAGCAGCGGCACGTAGACCAACATGATGATGGCCACGGCGAAGGCCACCGGACGCGCGACGGCCGAGGCGATGCTCGCGTACTCACGGGCGCGGCTCATCCCCACCAGCTTCTTGCCGGCGGTCGCCGCGATGATCGCCTCGAGGATGATGATCGGGCCGTCCACGAGGAAGCCGAAGTCGATGGCGCCCAGAGACATCAGGTCCCCGGTGACGCCGAAGGCGTGCATGCCGAGCAGCGCCACGCTCATGGCCGCCGGGATGCCGATCACTACCGAGAGCGCCCCGCGGATGGTGCCCAAGAACAGCGCCAGGACGAGGGTGACGATGAGCACACCCTCGGTGAGGTTCGTCATCACCGTGGAGATCGTGCGCCCCACGAAATCCGCGCGGTCGTAGATCACCTCGATCTGCACGCCGGGCGGCAGATCCTTCTGAACCTCCTGGACCCGCTCACCGACGTCCCGCACCACGTCGCGGCTGTTCGAGCCGAGCAGCATCATGACGATGCCGGTCACGGCCTCCCCCTCGCCGTTGTGGGTGATCACGCCGTGGCGTAGGGCCGCGCCAACGGACACGGTGGCGACGCTCCGCACCAGGATCGGCGTGCCATCCTTGCCTTGGCGGATGACGACCTGCTCGATCTCCTCGGGGTTCTGGAGCATGCCTTGGCCGCGGACGGTGAACGCCTCTTCGGCCCGCTCCACGTAGCCGCCGCCCGTGCTGATGTTCGCCCCCTCGAGGGCCTCCACCACCTCGGCGAGGGTCACTCCCTGCGACAGGAGGCGAGCCCGGTCCACCCTCACGTGGACCTGCTTGAGCTCGCCGCCCATGGTGTTGACCTCGATCACCCCCGGCACGCTGCGCAAGCGAGGCACGATCTCCCAATCGAGGAGCGTGCGGAGCTGCATCGGGGAGTGGTGGTCGCTGCGCACCACGAACTGGAAGATCTCTCCGAGACCCGACGACACGGGGGCGAGCTCGGGCGTGCTCGCCCCCGGCGGCAGCTCGATACCCCGGAGGCGCTCCAAGATCAGCTGCCTGGCGAACCACACATCCATGTCGTCGCCGAACACGACCGTGACCGCCGACAGGCCCGATCGGGACACGCTGCGCAGCTCCGCGGTCCCTGGCGTGCCGTTCAGGGCGTTCTCGATCGGCATGGTGACCGTGCGCTCCACCTCCACCGGCGTGAGGCCCGACGCCGAGGTGAGCACGGACACCTGAATGGTGGAGACGTCCGGCATCGCGTCGATCGGGAGCTTGCGGACGGCGAAGACGCCGGCCACGAGCAACATTCCGAGCAACACCAGGACTGGTCCGCGGAAGCGGATGGAAGCGACGACGAGCTTTCCCAGCATGGTTTACCTAAACAGCTCGCTCTTCAGGGCGAAGACACCCTTGGTCACGACTCGCTGACCCTGCGTCACGCCGCTGAGGATCTGTTGTTCGTTCTCGCTGGCCTGCCCGAGCTGGACGGGGACAGTGCGGACCGTCGTGGGCCCGTCGCTCACGAACACCGTCGGTTGGCCATCCACGACCGTCACGGCGCTCGTCGGGATCACGAGCACGGGGCCGGTGGCCGCCTTGCTCGCGTGGATCTCCGCCGTGACCGCCTGCCCCGGACGCAAGCTCCGCGAGCGGTTGTCGATCTCGATGCGCACGTCGGCGCTGCGGGTGTCGGGGTTGATCTGGGCACCGACGTGCTCGACGCGCCCTTCGATGCGCAAGTTCGCGTCGCTGAGCGGGCTCAGATACACCTTGTCGTCCACCTGGATGCCGCCGAGGCTGCGCTCGAACACGGCGAGTTCGACCCACAGGTAGTCCAGGTTCGCGATGCGAAAGGCGACCAGGTCGGCCTCGACGGACTGACCCGTCGAGATGCCCCGACTGATGATGGTCCCGTCGATGGGTGAGCGGAGCGAGTAGCGCCCGAGGGCAGGACCTCTGTCACCCGCGGCTTGCCCGCTCAGGGCCCTGACCCGTTGCTGCGCCGCCCTCTGGAGAGCGTCGTACTTCTTCAGCTCGACCATCGCGACCTCGGCTTCCCGGGCCGTGGACAGCTGCCTCTCGAGGAGCTGCTGCTCGCGATCCGCGTTCATTTGGGCGGCATCGCGCTGGGCTCCCAGCATGTGCACGGAGGCTTGGGCCTCGCCGAGCTCGGCGCTGTCGATCTCCGCGAGGAGCTCGCCCTTCTTGACGTCGTCTCCCTCGAACTTGTGCATCGAGCGCACCAGCCCGCGGAGGCGTGTGCCGACGGCGGCCAGGTGCTCCGGATCGAGCGCCACGGTGCCGACCACCGAGATCACGGGGGTGAGTGGTCCGAGGCGGACCTCCGCCGTCTCGAGGCCGATACGCTGCGCAAAGGTGTCCGAGAAGGCGATGCGCTCACCCTCCACTCGCGGCACGTCAGGGGCCACCGCGACGGTGACCTCGGGCTCCGACGAGTTGAGGGCCGCGACGAGCCCACCGCCGAGAAGGGCAGCTCCGCCCACCCAAGCTAGCGTTCGCCAGGGTTTGTTCTTTCGCGTCTGGGTGGTCGTCGCCGGGCTATCCGGCTCGGCGGTCATTTCCATCGCGCCGTCGCGCTCGGCTCGTGCGGACGTCATGGCAACTCTCCAGTCAACTGGACCAACTCCCCCAAGAGCGACCACTGCCGCTCGACAAACTCCAACTTTTGGAGAGACAGCATGGCCTGATCACGTCGGCTCAGCAGCACGACGAACCAGTCATCCTTGCCCGCTTGGAGGGTGGCCATGCTGGCCTCCACTGCCTCCTCCGCCGCGGGAAGCGCTACGTCTTTCAGGACCTCGTACGCCAGCTGATCTTGCCGGAACTGCTGCACGATACCCTCGATGCGGGCCTCGATGTAGTTCCTCCGCACGTTGCTCTCGGTCTCCGCCCGCAGCTTCTCGGCGTCCGCGCGGGCCCGCTCCCCCTGGCGCGACCGAAACAGGGGGATCTCGTAGGCGATGCCGGCCCCGAGCCGTGCCTCACCGAAATCCCCGCGACCTCCCATCAGCATGAGCTGGACTGGTCCCATGATCTCGCGCTCGAGCCGCACCTTCTGTGTCTCGAAGTACTTGGCCTCCGCCTCGGAGCTCGCCACCGCCGGGGGCAGGTCCTTCTCGATGCGGCGGAGATAGGCCTCCATGTTCACGTCCGGGGGGCTGAGGCCTTCGGTGACGACGCCGTCGTAGCGCTCGCCGGTGACGCGGTTCAGCTGGGAGAGCGCGGAGGCGAGGCGTCCTCGTGCGTCTTGGAGCAGCACCTCGTTACGGGCCAGGTCCACGCGCGCGATGGTGGCGTCCCGCAGAATGGCGTCGCCTGCGGCCAGGCGCGCTTCGTAGATATCGGCCGTCGTCTTCGACATGACGACGAGGTGCTCCAGTACGCGGATGCGCTCGGCGGCGACGACAGCAGAGCCGTAGGCGGTCAAGGCCTCGCCGTGGGCAGAGGCCTCTGCCGTCTCCAAGGTCGCTTCGTGGAGGTCCACGAAAGCGTCCGCCTCGGCCACGCGCCGGCCCCGCTGCCCGGCGAGCTCGAACGGCAACCAAACCGTCCCGTTCCAGTTGATCCCGTCCGTGGTGCCCTGGGTGCCGCGCTGAGCGAGGACCTCGAAGTACGGGTTGGTCAACGGGGGCCGACGCGCGTCGACGTAGCTCGTCTGGCTGATGCTCAGGGCCGCGTTGCCCAGGCGGACCTGGGGGGCACGGCTCGCTGCTTGCTGGAGCACGACGCGCAGATGCGGGACGGGCCGCTGGCTGCGGGGCGGCACCACCACCTGCTTCTCCCGCGGAGGTTGGCTCGTCGCCCGAGCGGCGCCCTTCGGACCGGGGCTCGTCCGGGGAGCGGGCGCTGCGGCGCCCTGCCCGGGCTCGGCCGAAGGGGTCGACGGAGCGGGGGCTGAAGGAGGCGCCGTCAGCTGCTGGGTCACCTCGGGCTCTGCGAGGACGACGCTGGATAGCAGCAGTGAAGCGACACCCAGCAGGAGGGCGGGCGCGCGGGGCGCAGAGCCTGGGTGGGGGACGATAAGGGTCATCAGGGGACCGGGGCGCTTGGGGGGAACGGGGGCACGCGTCTATAGCACCACTTTGCCGGGTGTCGGCCAGGGCCGACGCAACATTTGCGTGAATTTCCCGACCGCCGTGCTCCGATTCGCCCCTGGCACTCGCGCTTCGGCCCAGGATCACCGCCGAGGCCCTCAGCCGGCTTGGGCGGCACGTTCGGGCACCTCGCCGAGCTCCTCTTCCAGCTCCCGGAGGAGCTTCTTCGCTCGACGGCTCAGGCGGGTGGGCACGTGCACCTCGACCAAGACATGCAGGTCACCTCGACCGCGCCGGTCGAGGCGGGGGAGCCCCTTACCGCGCACCGTGATCACGGAGCCGGGCTGGGTCCCCGCCTGCACCTCGACAAGCACGCTCGACCCGTCCGGCAGCCGGATGGTCAGGTTGCCGCCGAGGCTCGCCTCGGCGAAGGACACCTTGCGGCGCGTCCCGATGTCGTAGCCGTCCCGCTCGAAGCCAGGCTCCGGCTGCAGATCCACATCGACATAGAGATCGCCAGGGGGAGCCCCGGTCGGCCCGGGCATGCCCTGCCCCGGCACTCGCAAGCGCTGCCCCCCATCGATGCCCGCCGGGAAGCTCACGAGCACCTTGCGGGTCTTCTCGACATAGCGTCGGCCGCTACAGGACTCGCAAGGCTCTGCCACGACCTCGCCGGTGCCCTGACAGCTCGGGCACGTCGTGCTGAACATGATGAAGCCACGCTGGGTGGTCGCCTGCCCCGTGCCGCGGCAGGTCGCGCAGGTAGTCGGCTTGGTGCCCGAGCGGGCGCCGCTGCCATCGCAGGTCTCGCACGGGGCTTGGCCGCGAATCGCCACCTCTTTTTTGCAGCCGACCATCGCCTCTTCGAGGGTGATGGTGGCCTGCACTCGGATGTCTTGGCCGCGATCTGGTCCGCGCCGAGGAGAGCCGCCGAACCCGCCGCCCCCGAAGCCCCCGAAGAAGTCGGAGAACATGTCCTGGAAGTGGCTGAAGATGTCGCCCATCCCCGCGCCGGAGAAGTCGAACCCACCGCCCACGCCCGCGTGACCGAAGCGGTCGTATTGGGCGCGCTTTTCCTTGTCGGACAGAACGCTGAAGGCCTCCGTGGCCTCCTTGAACTTCGTCTCGGCCTCCGGATTGTTCTGGTTGCGATCCGGGTGGAACTGGAGAGCGAGCTTGCGGTAAGCCCGCCGGATCTCGTCCTCCTGTGCGTCCCGAGCCACGCCCAAGACTTCGTAGTAGTCGCGTTTTTCGCTCATGAGCTGCTGGCCCGGTCGGCGGGTGGTCCGCCACCCTATCACCCTCGTCCGTCGGGTCACCCCCAACCTCTGGGGGCCGTCGGTTTTCCGGGCAGGCGGCGCGAAACGGAAGGAACTCCTCGGAGAAACTAAGTCTCCTGGGGCCACTGTCAACGAGCGGCCCTGCCTGCGCCGAGGGGCGCCAGGCAGCCATCGTACACCCACGGCGCGCTACCCGGCTGACGGCGTGGGAAGCGTGATGGGCGCCGGGCCTGACGACGCCGGGCCCGCTGAGCGCCGGCCAGAGGTCCTCAGCTGCCGCCGTTGACCCCGTTCGCCTCCCGGAGAGCCACCTGGGGTGGGCTGCCCCCAGCGAGTCGATCCCGGAGCTCGGCGATGACCCACTCCGCCGCGACGAGGTCGGCCTCGCACGCTGCCTTCTGCGTCGAGAGCTCATCGAGCTGCGTCTCGAGCTCCTCCACCCTCGCGGCGGCGGCTTGGCCCTCGTCGTCGGCGCGGAGCTCCGTGAGCTCACTCACCAAGGTGCGCCCGTAGCGCTCGAGCTTGCGCAGCTGCTCTTCCAGCTCGGAGATACGATGCCCGCGCTCGAGCAGCTGCTCCTCGAGGCGCGTCAGATCGCGGCGCAGATCTTCCTGCCCAGCGGCCTCCAAGCGGGCCTCCTCGAGCTCCCGGTGGGCGGCGTCGAGCTGCGCCTCCGCCTGTTTCCGCTCGCGCGTCGACTCGGCCGAGGACCGCCGGACGTCGGCGAGCTCGCGCTCTCGGGTCTGCGCTCGCTCTTCGAAGCCGGCGAGCCGCTCTTTGGCCGTGGCGAGCTCCTGCTCGCGGCGACGGAGCTCCTCTCGGGTGCTCTGGAGGGTTTGCCGTAGGTCGTTCGACCCTCGACGTTCGGCGGCCACGGAGGCCTCGAGCTCGGTGATGCGGGCGGTCATCGTCTCCGTCCCATCGGGCTCGCCGTCGCCCGATGCGTCGGCTTCCTCCGCGTCCCGCAGCACGGCCTCGAGTTCGTCTTCGAGCTTGCGCACGCGCTCATCGGCCCACTCTCGCTCCCGCTGAGTCCGCGCGAGCGACCTGCGGAGCTCCTCCACCTCTTCGCGCAAGGCGCGCGTGACCGGGCCATCCTCCGTCGGGGGAGCCGGCCTGGCCCGCGCCTCGGCGAGCCGACGCTCCTGCTCCGCGAGCTTCCCTTCGAGCTCTTCGATGCGCTCCCGGGCGGTCTCGAGCTCCGCCTCCGCCTCGTCCGCTCGGGCGTCCGCGGTTGCGGCGCGCTCCTCCAGCTCACGGATCCAGCTGTCGCGTCGGTCGAGCTCGGTCTGGAGCCGCTCGAGATCGTCCCCCGATTCGCGGGCGCGGCGCAGCTCCAGCTCCAGGCCAGAGATGCGCTTCTGGGCGCGCCGCTCGGCCGCCCGGGCCGCGCGGAGGGCGCCCTCGTCCGTGCCCGCCAGGGAGACGGCGGCCAAGGGCAGCTGGACGATCGTCATCTCCTCGAGGCTGGCCTCATGCATGCTGGCCAGGGCGATGTACTGCTCGGGCTCCTCGGCGCCTCCCGGCACGAGGCTGCTGTCGAAGGCGGGCTGCGGCTCTCCCGCGGGCGCGAAGTCGACGATGGCGTACCCCACGAAGGGCGTCTGGCCGAGCATCCGCACGTGGTCGAGCTCCGCGGCCACGGCGTCGTACAGCCCGTAGTAGTCGAGGTCTCCGTGGCCCGCGGCTGCGCCGATCAGCCGGCGCTCTGCGTCCGGATTGGGCGCGGCGATGAGGGCGATCCCACGGGGGCTCAGGGCACGGCGCAGGGAGCGGAGCGCGGCCGCTCGGTGGGGGAGCGCGCTCAGATCTTCGACCAACGCGCAGTCGAAGGCCCCTTCTCGTGCCGCCAACCCTCCCTCACTCAAGGGCGCGAGGCTGACGCGGCTCTCCGTGTTGCGGGTGGCAGCTTCTGCTACCCGCGCGGGATCGGGATCGTACATGTGGACCAGCCGGGCGCCCCGATCGAGCAGCTGTTCGGCGAGGCTCGAGGTGGCGTCGCCGAAGACGAGCACGCGACGACCGGCGATGTAGGGTTCCGCGTAGGCGATCAGGGCGGCGCTGGGGCGCAGGGGAGCGTCGTGCATGGTGATTTCGAAGCGATGAGGAGGGTCCTGGGCGGGCCGGGGCGCCGGAGGGTACCACAGGGTGCCCGCGGTTCGTTATAAGCGAGACCAGGAGTCATGACCCTCGACACAACGACACGGGCCGCGGCCCGCCCCGTTCACAGGAAGACCCTGGTCGCCGACGGCTTCACGCCGGTCAGCGCCTACGCGGTCCTGCGCAGGACCTCGGGCAAAGGCTGCTTTCTATTGGAGAGCGTCATCGGGGGCGAGCGTTGGGGGCGTTACTCGATCCTCGGCTATCGTCCGAAATCGGCCGTGGTGCTCCACGGGCAGACCGGCGTGGACCCCTTCGCGCAGCTCGCGGAGCTGGTCCCGGCGGGGGGAGCGAACTGCGAGGATCCCGCGGAGCGCTTCGCCACGGCCCACGTGGGCGTGCTCGCCTACGACATGGTTCACTTCGCCACGAAGGTGCCCGAGTGGCCAGCCGAGGAGCAGGGGCCCATCGCCCGCCTGCTCGGGGACTGCACCATCGTCCTGTTCGACCGGCTGACCAAGACCGTCACCATCGCGTCCACGGATCTGGCGGACATCGAGGCCACTGAGGCGGAGCTCGCGCGGGTCGAAGCTCTGCCCCTGATGGAGCTCCCGGATCCCACGGCGTTGCCGGACGACGTCGAGCCCGGCATGAGCGACGAGGAGTACGCAGCGGCGGTGGAGGCTTGCCGCGAGTACATCCGGGCGGGCGACGCCTTCCAAGTCGTCCCCGCGCGGACCTTCTCGGTGCCCACCCAGGGCGCCGACCCCTTCGACGTGTATCGGGCGCTGCGGGTGTTGTCCCCGGCACCGTACATGTACTTGCTCGAGCTGCCCGAGGGCGACGGGGCGCCCGCCATCGCCATCGCGGGGGCGAGCCCGGAGACCCTCGTCCGTGTCCAGGACGGCAAGGTGTACTTGCGTCCCATCGCCGGCACGCGGCGGCGCGGGCGCTCGGACACGGAGGATGAGGCGCTGGCCGAGGAGATGATGTCGGATCCGAAGGAGTTGGCGGAGCACGTCATGCTCATCGATCTGGCGCGTAACGACATCGGCCGCGTCGCGAAGACGGGGACCGTCGACGTCCCGAGCCGCATGTTCGTGGAGCGCTACAGCCACGTGATGCACATCGTCAGCGAGGTGCAGGGGGAGGTGCGCGCAGACGCGGGGCCCTGGGACGTGCTGCGGGCGACCTTCCCGGCAGGGACTCTGTCGGGGGCGCCCAAGGTGCGGGCCATGCAGATCATCCGCGAGCTCGAGAAGCGCCCGCGCGGTCCCTATGGCGGCGCGATCGGCTACGTGACGCGCGGCACCGATCTCGATTTCGCGATCGGGATCCGCACCGTGGTCATGCGCGACGGGCGCTTCGAGGTGACGGCCGGGGCCGGCGTCGTCGCCGACAGCGACCCGGCTCTCGAGTGCAAGGAGACGCGCAACAAGGCCAGGGCTGCGCTCGCCGCGGTGCAGGCGGCCCGCCTTCGTCAAGCCCGAGGGCGCTGAGCATGTGGGTGGACGAGAACGCCTTCGGGCTCCTCATCGTGTACTTCGACGTGGAGGAGGACGAGTACGCCCTGGAGCGAGAGGCCTTCGCGGAGCGCTTCGAGGAGTTTCGCCGCGCCGTCTACGATTTCGTCGCGGCGCGGCCACCGGGGCCGGGCGCGCGGGGGCTCGACCTGGGCCACGGGATCTATCTCGAGCTCGAAGCCGATGACGAGGCCGTCGATCTACTCGCTTGGGGGCCTGAGCTCCGCGCGACCCTCTCGGAGGCCGGCTTCGTCACGGCAGCGGTGATCACCCACGGTAGTCGCTGGGCCCCGGAAGACGGGACGCCGAGCGCTCACACCCAGCTGGTGGGGACGGTCGAGGTGACCGCCTGGTCTCGCCCCAGCGAGCCTCTGCGGAGGGCGCTGTACGCGGATACGGCGACGCGACCCGACGCCGACGGGGAGGGCGGCTGGGGGCGGGGGCTCTACGTCGACACGGAGGCGGTCGAGGCCCTGGGCCGCACTCCGAAGAACGCCCCCACGGCGCTCGAGGTCGCCGGGGCGGCGTTCTATCGAGTGACGCGTTGAGGGGATCGACGGGCCGGCCTCGGGTCGCCCGCCACGCCGGAACGGCCCGCCCCTGAGCCCAGCGGCTTTCGCGGGAGGTGGATCCGGACGTCGTGACGTTGCAGCTCACCTCGCCGGGAGATCTCCGGAGGGGACCTCGCACGACGCATGTTCCGGACGCCCCGCCGCCTGCGCGCTCGCACACTCCTCTCGTACCTGCCAGCGTTGCTCGTCACCATCGTCGCCGCGATCCTGGTGAGCCACGCCTTCGCGCGGGCGCAGCGGTACAGCGAACAGGTGCTCGAATCTACGCGGTTCCTCTCCATCGCCAACGAGGTGCGCGCTCGCATGGCGACCGCCCAGAGCGGGGTGCGCGGCTTCGCCATCACGGGGGACGAGAGCTATCTCGAGCCGTACCGCGACGCCGAGATGGAGCTGCGCACGCACTTCGAGACGATGAGCGGCGCGTGGGCGGCGCGCCCTCACGTCCAGGAGCGCCTGGGCCGAGCCCTGAGCCTGTTCTTCGAGTGGCGCGAGTCGATCGCGGAGCCGGTGATCGAGGCGAGGCGCCCGCCAGCGGCCGAGACGATGCACCTGATCGTGAGGGGGAACCCCCTCATGGACGAGGCCGACCACGAGGTCGCCGAGGTCACCCACGGGGAGCGAGAGCTCCTCCGGATACGCACGGAGCAAAACAACGACGCGGCGCGCTGGGGGATGTTGGTCGCCATCGGTGCGCCGCTGCTCGCGCTCGGCTATGTGCTGGTGGTTTCCTATTGGGTCACGCGGCGCACGGTGGGCGCCATCGAGTCGATCTCGCGAGCCGCCCACGACCTGGCCGCTGGAGATCTCTCCCGGCGCGTCGAGGAGGAGGGGAGCGACGAGATCGCGGCCATGGGGCGCAGCTTCAACTTGATGGCGATGCGCTTGGAGGAGCGGACCGTGCAGGCGCAGCGCCTGGTCGAGCTCACGCAGCTACTCCAAGTCAGCCTCACGACCGAGGAGATCGGCGCCATCTTCGAGCTGTACGCGCCCAAGCTGGTCCCCGCGTCGGGAGGTGGCTTGTACCTCCTCCCCAGCGGTGAGCGGGCCTTCCAACCAAGGGCAGGTTGGGGGGACGTACCGCGCCGCCCCTTCCCTCCGACCGCCTGCTGGGCGGTGCGGCTAGGCAAGACCTATGAGTCGGCGGGGGCGGGGGGGCCGCGCTGTGACCACATCGATTCGAGCGACGAGCTCTGCGCGGTCTGCATCCCCATGGTGGTGAACGGCGAGTCTCTCGGCTTGATTCAGTACACGTATTCCGCGAAGCAAGACGCGAAGGCCGTGTTGAACAGCGGCTCCGAGGTGGCCGAGCGGTTCGCCTTCACGACGTCGAACCTCGCGTTGCGCGAGCGGTTGCGTGAGCAATCGGTGAGGGATCCGCTCACTGGGTTGTTCAACCGACGTTATCTAGACGAGATGCTCGATCGCGAGATCGAGCGGGCGCGACGCTTCGAGCAGCCGCTGGGAGTGCTGATGATCGACATCGATCACTTCAAAGAGCTGAACGACGTGGAAGGACACGAGATGGGCGACGCGGTGCTCAGGGAGTTCGGGCGACTGCTCGCGTCCAGCTTCCGTACCGGGGACGAGGCCTTCCGCTACGGGGGCGAGGAGTTCGTGGTGCTGATGCCGGACGCGAGCGCCAAGGACGTGATGGAGCGAGCGGAGGGCCTCCGCGACGTGCTGCGGCAGCTCCGCGTGCAGGCTGCGGGGCGCAGCGTGGGGCCCGTGACCGCGTCGATGGGGGTGAGCGCGTTCCCCGGCGACGGCTCGACGGCGGCGGAGCTGCTACGAGCGGCGGACCAGGCGCTCTATGATGCCAAGGAGGCGGGGCGGGACAGGATCATCGCTCATGCTTAGAGCCAGCCAGCCTGCTTGTACCAGGCGGCGGTGAGCTTCACGCCTTCGAAGAACTGCACCGTGGGCTGCCACGAGAGCTTCTCGCGGACGCTGTTGCCGTCGCAGACCCACTGGTTGAAGAGCTCGTTGCACTTGTCGCGGGTGAGCATGACCGCCTGGTTCGTGACGTTCCCGTAGAGCTCGCTGAAGAGCGCCGCCGTGCGCACGATCGGGCGCGGCAGGGGCAGGCGCATCCAGGCGCGGGTGCCGAGGGCCTCCTCCACGGCGTGGATCATCTCTTCGAACGTCACGGGCTCGCCGTCGTCCAGATAGAAGGTGCTGCCGCTGGGGATGTCGGCGTCGATCGCCCGAATGCACGCGCTCGCGCAGTCCGGACCATAGATCATGCTGTACTTGGCGGAGAGCGGGTTGGTGAGGGGCAGGATGCCCTTGTGGACGGACTTGAAGAAGATGAGGATTTCGCGGTCGCGAGGGCCGTAGATCGCTGGGGGGCGCAGGATGGTCACCGGCAACTCGTCCTGCAGGGCCTGGGTCGCCTGCTCGGCCGCGAGCTTGCTGCGCCCGTAGTTCGTCACGGGCACCGTCTCCTGGCCGACGCGCACGGGGCGCCCGGATGCGTCGCTGGGGCCGCCCGCGGCCTGACTCGAGACGAGCACGAAGCGCTTCAGCCGGCCCTTCTGGCGCAAGGCGGCCGTCAGCATGTTCTGGGTGCCCTCGGTGTTGATGCTCCAGAACTCGGCGGGGCCACGGGCCTTC
Source organism: Pseudomonadota bacterium (assembly GCA_023460875.1). GTDB lineage: Bacteria > Myxococcota_A > Polyangia > Polyangiales > Polyangiaceae > NIC37A-2. The sequence goes on along the minus strand of JAEWOQ010000576.1, from coordinate 3,103 downwards.
ACCAACCCCGCCGCGTGGATGATGGCCTCGACCCCGTCGGCGGCCTTCAGCACGCTCTCCTGGTCGTCCACCGAGCCGTAGGCGAGCTCGACGTTCTCGAGGCCCTCGAGGAACTTCGTGTTGCTCGTCTTCCGCACCAACGCGCGCACGGGGCGCCCGCGCTGCGCGAGCTGCTCGACGATGTGCGACCCGAGAAAACCACTGGCGCCGGTGACGAGGACGGTCATGGCCGCTGGATCTAGCTATGAACCCGGCGCGTTTCAACGTTCCGCGCGGCAGGTAGGGGGCTCAGAGCGCGCGCTCGTAGACGCGGTAGCGCTTGTAGATCTCGCCGCCCATCATCTTGATGCCGAGATTGACGGGGTGGTTGTTCTCCAGCGTCCAGCTGAGCTCGCCCCAGTGGATCCCGAGGCCAGCGCCGGCGCGGCTGAGCCGAGCGTACATGTAGGCCGACAGCGCCGCGTACTTCTTCTGGGTCCTGAACTTCTTGCGGATGCCGAGGAAGGCCAGGCGCGCGGATTTCGCCCCCACGACCTTGAAGCGCCACAGCAGCTTGGCGAAGCCGGTGGGCAGCAGCTTGCCATCCAAGTCGTGGATGAACTCGTTCAGGTTCGGGATGGCCACGGCGAAGGCCGCCGCTTCGCCGTCGACCTCGACGATCTGGGTGAGCTCAGGGATGAGGATGAGCTTGAAATCGTCCGCGAGCTGCTTGAGCTCTGGCGTCGTCAGCGGCACGAAGCCCCAGTTCTCGCTCCAGGCGTCGTTGAAGATGTCCATGACGAGCTTGACCTCGTTCGCGAGATCCTTCTTGTCGACGTGCCGAGTCCTGACCTCGGGCAGCGCGCTGATGAGGTCAACGGCCTTCTGCACGCGCTGTGGCAGAGGTCCGACGACGTAGCGCCAGGCGTAGAGGTCTTGGGCTTTCGCGAAGCCTGCCCCCTCGATCAGGCCGCCCTGATAGGGGCGGTGGTGGGGCATCATCACCATCGGCGGCATGTCGAAGCCCTCCACGAGGCAACCGATCTCCTCGTTCGAGTTCAAGGAGAAGGGCCCGATGACCTTCTTCATCCCCCGGCTGCGCAGCCACTCCGAGGCCCGCTGGAGCAAGGCGTCGGCCACCTGCTGGTCGTCGATCGTGTCGAAGAAGCCGAAGAAGCCGGTGCGCTCACCGTAGCGGTCGTTCCAGGCGCGATCGATCTGGGCCGTGCAGCGGCCCACGCAGCGGCCCCCCAGGTGCGCGGTGAAGAGGGTGCCTTCGCCGTGGCGAAAGAACGGATTTTTGCGGCTCAAGCGCTGCTTCAGCTCGAAGTCGAGGGGACGGACGAAATGAGGATCGTCCCGGTAGATGGTCCCGACTACGTCCAGGAACTCGGTCAGATTGCCGCCCAGCGGCAGCTGCCGCACGTTCACCGACATGGGGGCGAGATAGGAGCAGGTGCGTGGCCCGTCAACCGAGCTCGCGGCGTGGCGGAGCTGCTGCGCGTGCGCCGAGGGCAGCCAAGGCTCGCGGGTCGAGGCGGACCTGGGCGCCGCCGCCGAGGGCCCCCGGCGCCGTCCGGGCTCGGGGGGGGCGGTCCGTCCGGGCGAGAAGCGGCTCGTTTGGCGTGCTCGGCGGCTGGATCTGTTCTGCCCTAGCCATCCCGGGTACGCTGGAGCGACCTCCGGCGCGCGGCCCTGGCCGCTTGGCGTCCGGGGATGACGGGACATGGCGAACGCACCCCTCACCGAGATCCAGCCTGGGGATCTACTCGCGGGCAAGTATCGTATCGAGCGTGTGCTCGGGCGAGGGGGCATGGGGGTGGTCGTCGCCGCGGTGCACGAGGCCCTTGACGAGCGGGTCGCCCTGAAGTTCCTGCTGCCCGAGGCCCTCGCTAACCAGGAGGCCGTGGAGAGGTTCCTGCGCGAGGCGCGGGCCGCCGTGAAGATCCGTAGCGAGCACGTCGCCCGCGTCACCGACATCGGCGCGCTGGAGTCCGGCGCGCCGTACATGGTGATGGAGTACCTCGACGGGGTCGATCTCGCTCGATACCTGGAGAGCCGCGGCCCGCTGCCTGTCCCCGAGGCGGTGGAGTACATGCTGCAGGCGTGTGAGGCGCTGGCGGAGGCCCACGCGCTGGGGATCGTGCATAGGGATCTCAAGCCGGCCAACCTCTTCCGGATCGAGCGAGTCGACGGGACGCCGTCGATCAAGCTGCTCGACTTCGGCATCTCGAAGGTGATCGCCCATCAGGTGGCGCTCACGCAGACCTCGTCGATGCTCGGCTCCCCTCTCTACATGGCGCCGGAGCAGATGACGTCCTCCAAGCACGTCGACGCCCGCGCCGACGTGTGGGCCTTGGGCATCATCCTCTACGAGCTCCTCACCGGCGAGCCGCCGTTCCAGGGCGAGACGCTGCCGGAGGTGTGCGCCCAGATCCTGACGACCGAGCCGCGCCCGATCCGTGCCCTCCAGGAGGAGATCCCAGCGGAGCTGGAGAGCGTCGTCGCGCGCTGTCTCCACAAGGAGCGGGAGCAGCGTTATGGATCCGTCGCGGAGCTCGCGGTGGCGCTCGGTCCCTTCGCGCCGCAGCGCGCGCTCGTCTCCGTCGAGCGAGTCAGCCGCGTCTTGAGCCGTCAGGGGACGGAGCCTCCCGAGCCACCCGCGCGGGCGCGAGCGGGCGCAGAGACGCAGGCGGCGTGGAGCGAGACAGCAGGTCCGATCACCATCCCCAAGCGCTCCTCCGCCTGGCTCGTCGTGACGGCGGCGGGGTTGCTCGTCGCCGGGATCTCCGCTGCCCTGTTGTTCTCGCGGTCGGAGCCCGACGCCGCCGCGGCCGCTCGCGCCGAAGAGGGAACCGCTCTAGTGGAGCTTCAGGAGCAGGAGACGACCGCAGCGCCCCCCGTCGCTCCTTCGACACCAGCTCCAGACGTAGCTGGCCCGAGCCCTGCGCTCACCGAGGCCCCGTCGGGCGCGGAGGAGGACCTCCCCGCGGCGACCGCTCCGCCTGAAGGGCCGCGCGGGCCCGCCGCCCCGCCCGGCGCGGCGGCGGTCTCTGAACCCTCTCCGAGCTCCCCGTCGTCATCGAAGGCTGGGGAGGCGTCTCGGCCGAAGTCGCCTCCGACC
>JAEWOQ010000575.1 GCA_023460875.1 Pseudomonadota bacterium | reverse complement strand
GGAACAATGAAAGCATCCTCTCTCGCATCCTGCGCGACGACCATTGCCCTGTGCATGGCAGTCCCGAAGCAAGCCGTCGCGGACTACGAGCCGCACGAGTACATCGAGCCGGGGACCGGGCTGGTGTTGGAGTACAATCTCTACGTCCCGAACGACTACGACGCGACGCAGAAGTACCCTCTCCTCGTCTTTTTACACGCAGCTGGCCAAGACAGCGACTTGCCGCGGAACCTCCGCTCCAGCGGCAAGGGTTGGACTGGTTCGTTCCTCGACAACGGCGACGCCGAAAAGTACCCGTCCTTCTTTCTCGTCCCGATCTCGCAGACGAACCGGTCGGGCTGGGGTGACGGTCGATCCGGCGCGGCCACGACACCTGGCGCGACGTCTATCCGTCAGACGCCTTCATGACTTGGGTGTACGCGCAGCGCCGCGGCGTGCCTTGGTGGCATGTCAGTGAGGTGCCCGAGGTATCTGCCCCGCTGACGCCGGGCCAGCCTGCCGTCACCGGACCGACCGAGCCGCCCGAGCTGCCCGAAGGAACGGGGGGCGGAGACGGCGCGGGTGGCTCGGAGAGCGATGGCTCGGCTGGCGCTCCCCCGATCCCGGATGCGAGCCCAGGTGGCACGACCGACGCCCCTGGCTCGACAGAAGACGCCGAAGACCCTGATGCCGGCGGAGCCGGCGTCGACCTTGGATCGCCGAGCGACGGAGGGGGCGGCTGCAGCTACGCGCCGCGGCCCTCTCCGTCACACCTGGCTTGGCTCATGACGCTTTCGCTGGTCGCCCTCCGGAGGAAAACTCGATGACGAAACCATTCAGGACCAAGTGGCTCGCACCACTCATCCTCACCTACGCTGGCTGCAGCGGCACTTTCGCGCCGACGGACGAGTCGGGCGCCGACGGTGCGACGGGCGACGTGCCTGGTGGCACCCGCGTCACCCCCACCACGGAGCTCGACCCCGGCCGCGTCGTACTGCGCCGGCTCAACCGCACCGAGTACGACAACACCATGCGCGACTTGCTCGGCAGCGAGGCGAGCTTGGCGAGGACGACGCCCTTCGCCGCCGACGACGTAGCCGACGGTTTCGACACGATCGGGAAGACCCTGGTGATGTCACTCCTGCTGACCGAGCAGATGGACAAGGCCGCCAGCGCCTTGGTGGCGGAGCTCCTGGCGCGGCCTACGGGCGACCCGTCGCGCGATCGGATCCTCACGTGTGAACCGAGCGCGCAGGCCTTCGACACATGCGCTTCAGAGATCCTTACCTCATTCATGAAGAACGCCTACCGACGCCCCGTCACGGCAGACGAGGTCACGGCGCGGGTAGCGTTGGCGCGCAGTGTCCTGGACTCGAGCGGCGATCCGCTGGTCGGCCTGAGCGCTGCCTTGAAGAGCGTGCTGATGTCGCCGCATTTTCTGTATCGGGTGGAGCTCGGCGATCCCGCCTCAGCCGCGGCCACGCCGCTCTCCGACTATGAGCTCGCCAGCCGCCTCTCCTATTTCCTCTGGGCGTCGATGCCCGACCAGGCGCTGCTCGACGCCGCTGAGGCCGGGGAGCTGAGCCCCGCGGGTCCGGAGCTGGCGGCCCAAGTCGAGCGGATGCTCGCCGACCCGAAGTCGCAGGGGTTCATCGAGAGCTTCGCCGGGCAGTGGCTATCGACCCGCGACGCGATCTCGTTCGTAGCGGACGAGGCCATCTTCCCCGACTACGACGACGAGCTCAGACTGTCGCTGTCGCACGAAACCAACCTCTTCTTCGAGGCGCTCATCAGCGAGGAGCAACCGCTCACGGCGCTCCTCCTCGGTGACTTCACGTTCGTCAACGACCGCCTGGCGCGCCACTACGGCCTACCGACGCCGGTCGGGGACGACGACTTCACGCGGGTGCCCCTCGGCGGGAGCCCACGCGTGGGTGTCCTGACGCACGCCTCCGTCCTGGCTGTCACCTCGCACCCAAACCGGACCTCTCCGGTGAAGCGCGCTGATTGGGTGCTGGAACACTTGCTGTGCGACCCGCCGCCTGCGGCGCCGGCGATGATCCCCGCGATCAAAGAGGAGCTGCCGCCCGGCCTGACCCTCCGCGAGGAGTTCGAGGCGCACCGCTCGGATCCTGCGTGCGCGTCCTGTCATAAAGTCATGGACCCGATCGGCTTCGCGCTCGAGAACTTCGACGCAGTCGGCGCGTATCGCACGACGGACAACGGCGGGACGGTCGACGCGAGCGGCGAACTGGCAGACGGTACGCCGCTCACCGGGCACCGGGACCTGGCGCACGCCATCGCAGCCGATGCCGACTATGCGGTCTGCGTGACCAAGCACCTCCTCACGTTCGCTGTCGGGCGCTCCTTCAACGCCAGGGACGCGAAATCTTACGCAGCCGGCATCGGCGTATCGATGAAGGACGCCACGTGGCCGGACCTCATCCTGGCGGTAGCGCAGAGTGAAGCCTTTCGCACGCGGCGCGGCGAAGCGCATTGAACAGACTTTGGAGGTATCGACATGAAGGTCAGCAAATCGCGCAGACTATTCCTCACCGGCGCAGCCGTAACGCTAGCGCTGCCATTCCTACCATCAGCCGTGTGGACCCGCCGCGCTGGCGCCGCGAGCTGCGTCGCACCACGGCGCTTCATGGCCTGGATGGTCCCCAACGGCATGGTCATGCCCAACTGGACACCGACGACGACCGGCGCCGACTGGGCCATGACACCTATCCTGGCGCCGCTCGAGCCCTTGCGGAACAAGATCATGGTGCTCACCGGCCTGGACAACCAGGACACGGCCGTGCCCGGCAGGCCCCCGGGAGACCACGGCGCGGGGACTGGCATGCTGCTCAACATGATCCCAGTGAACGGACATGAGAACGACCCCGCTCGAACGAGCATCGACCAGGTCTTATTACCAGCGTTGAACAGCGCCGAATGCGGCACGCCGATCCTGCCCAGCCTCAACATCGGGCTGCAGGGCGACAACGGCTTGTGCGATCGCACCTCCTGCGACTTTTCCCGCGCGATATCGTGGATCAAAGGCAGGCCGCAGCCGAACATCTATGACCCGCGCGCGCTCTTCGAACGCATGTTCACGGGCTTCTCGTCTGGCGCGGACGACATGAGCGCCACCGAGGCAGACCGGCGCAAGGCGGAGCACAAGAGCATCCTCGACGCGGTGCTCGCCGACATCAACTCGCTCAACGTCAAGCTGAGCAAGAGCGACCGAGACAAGCTCGACGAGTACGCCACGGCCTTGCGTGAGCTCGAACAGCGCATCGACAACGTGGGCACTGGTGTCGCTTGCACGGTACCGGAGAAGCCCCCCGCCTCACCACCGCTCAACCAGGAGCGTGGCATCACGCCCTCGGCCATCGTCGAAAGCCACACGCCCCTGTTCGTCGACCTCATGGCGCTGGCGTTCACCTGCGACATCACGCGCTCGATCACGTTCATGCTCGGCAACGGGACGAGCAACAACAACTTCGAGTTCTTGATCGGCAGGTCGACGCCCCACCACGGCACGTCGCACCACCAGGGCGACAGGGGAAAGCTCGATGCTCTCACGAAGATCGACACTTGGGAGATCCAGCAGGTGGCCAACCTCCTCGGCAAGCTCGAAGCGGCCACCGACGCCGACGGCAATACGGTCCTCGACAATACGACGTTCTACCTGAGCAGCGACGTCGCCGATGGTGACAGCCACAATCACTGGGATATGCCAATTTTGGTCGCCGGCGGAGCGAGCGGAAATCTCAAGATCGACGGCAGGCACGTCAACTACACACCCGACCTCACGTTCCCTCGAGGCCTGGTAGGCCGGCGCAGCGACGTGCACACGGGCCGTGTCCTGATCTCGATCCTCCAGGCGCACGGCATCATGCAGGACACGTTCGGCGAAGCCAGGGGCGGCCCACTGCCCGAGCTGATGGAAGGGTGACCTCTATCGTTCCCGTCTGCGAGCTCTGGAGGGGTCACGGCTACCCGCCGCCCGGCCCCGGCCCCACCCCGCGTCCCGCAGGCGCCCCTGCCTCCGGCACCCACGACGTCGCACCGCCCCGCCCCAACATCGCCACGGAGGCTCCCCTCCACGGCAAACGTATCCGCTGAGCACCTCCGGGGCGCCCCTTCGTGCCGCAGCCGCTCCCTTGAGTGATGTGCCTCTCCGGAGGAGCACCTTGACGAAGTGCGTGGAACCTCTAAAGGTTCGTACCTACGGCTGACTCCCAAGAGTCGACCGGCGCGGGAAGGATGGGACGCGTCACTGCCAACAAGATGGAGGTCGTCACCTCCGGCTCCAACCACCAAGCCATAGGCATGGCCGTCAGCGTCTGCACCACTCCAGCGGCGCCGAGCCCCATCCCCGTCCCTTACCCCACCATGGCGCCGCCCAAGTCACCTCAGCGCAAGGTGAAGGACGCCCCCATGCGCACCAAGGTGAGCGGCAAGGAGATCCTCACCGTCGGCGCCGTCATCAACGGCTGCATCGGTAACGAGCCGGGCAC
>JAEWOQ010000574.1 GCA_023460875.1 Pseudomonadota bacterium | reverse complement strand
CCGTCCTGCGCGGGCCGCGCTCTGGCCGTCCTGCGCGGGCCGCGCTCTGGCCGTCAATGCGCGGGCCGCGCTCTGGCCGTCAATGCGCGAGCCGCGCTCTGGCCGTCAATGCGCGGGCCCAACGTGCCGAGTGACTCGCTCACGACCGTAGCGGGTCGCGCCAGCGACGCTCGTCAGGACCCCAGGAGTCGGCTCGCCATCGACTAGCGCGGAGAGCCCCCTGCTAGAGGAACAGCCCGCGTCCGTACAGCGCCGTGTAGACGAGGTAGAGGGCAGGCCCGACGACGTAGGGGAACACCTGCCACGCGATCACCAGACCGAGGAAGCCAAAGGCAGGCGTCGCCCGCATGCGCGCGAAGAACGTCCCCGCCTGACGCGGCCAGAACCCCTCGAGCACGCTCGCACCGTCCAGAGGGGGCAGCGGCAACAGATTGAACAAGCACAGGATGATGTTGAGGTTCAACATCACCGACAGCCCCATGGCGAGGGCGCCCATCGCCGACCGGTACCCCTCTTCTCCCGGGGCCTGCACCAGGTTCGACCGGGTCGGGCGCGCGTACTCGAGCGCGCCGGTCCCCACCAAGATTTTTATGGCGGTGAAAGCGACGAGGGCGAGCACCAGGTTGGCCGCCGGCCCCGCCAAGGACATGACCGCGTACCGCTTGGGGTGCGCCGCCGCCCAGCGCGGATCGTACGGGGCCGACGCCCAGCCGATCATCCAGCCAAACAGCGGAAAGGTGACGAGCGGCGCCAGCACGAGCCCGAAGGGGGACCGGCGGATATGCGGCATGGGGTCGAGGCTGACCTGTCCCCCCTCGTGGGCGGTTTTATCCCCGCCCCAGTAAGCCACGATGGCGTGAGCGAACTCGTGGAAGGTGGTGCTGAAGAGGAACACCACATACCACACCACGAGACTCGCCAGGCTGAAGTTGCTGCTCATGCTCGAACCGGGGATAGCCAGTAGCACCGGAAAGGTTGGACGCCCAGCCCTCTTCCCGCCCACGACGGACCGGAGAGCACCTCGAACTCCAACGACCCGCCCATCATCTGCAGGATTTTGCATCCTGCATGCAGGATGCATTAAACCTGCACAGTGGGTTGGCTGCGAGACCTCATGAGCACCTCGGATCCGCCGGTGACGAGCTTCGGCCGCCTGGCGGCTGCCGCCCTCGCGCACCCGGATTGGCCCGAGGACACCCGCCCGAAGCAGCGCTCCCTGGCTACTCTCTTCAGTAAGCTGGACCGAGAGCAGGATCTCGAGTGGCTCGCGGATCGGATCTCCGTGCAGCGGATCCTCGCGGAGCTCATGAGCCGCCCCGTCGCCGACCTGCAACAGGCCTTGCCAGTCCGGCGGAGCACCCCTTCGGAGCGGCTCGTGCGCCTGGACGATCTCCGGTATGGCCGCGAGCTCGACCTCACCAAGGAACCCCTGTGCCCGGGCATCCCTCCTCGGGTGCTCCAGCCCGTCACCTGGGGACGCCTCGTCTGGCGGGCCCCGAGCGGCGCGGGGCGCTCGCTCGCGGGGGCCTGGCTCCAAGCCCGGGGCCTCGCGACCCACCGGGTCCTCGAGGGACCTCCCAGCTCCAGCACACCCCTCCCCAGCCGCGGTCCCCTGTTCCTCGAGATCACCGGCTGGGACGGGCCCGTGTCCGCCGCGGAGCAGTGGCGCGCTTGGGCTGCCCTGCTGAGCGCCGAGTCGCGCCCGGTCTGCGTCGCCCTCGCGCATCCGCCCGCAGCGCCGCGCCCTCCCTCAGACTGGGAGGTGATCGACTCTCCGCCCCTCGACGACGTCCTCCCGGAGCTCGTCAGCTGGGTAGCGGAGCGGCTCCCCCCCGATGGACTGTTCGATCCCGAACGCGCCCTCACCTGGATGCGCCGCGTCGCCCTGCCCTCGGAGGCGGTGGTCACCTTGGGCGACGCGCTGGGCCTGCTCGGCATGTTGGACGAGGTGCGCCCCCGCACGCTGCACGGCCGCTCCCTGGACGAGATCGCGGAGAGCTTCGTGCGCCAACGCCTTGCCGAGTCGTCCGAGGAGGCCACCGTTAGCTCTTGGTTGAACCGCAACGCCCCCGCGGCGTTGCTCGGAACCATCGCACAGCTCGTCACGGAAAGCGACCATCCCTGGAATCGCCCGCGCACCTTCGACGAGTGGTTGGCGCTCGTGCCACAGGAGTACCGAGAGGGCATCGACGTGGAGTGGATGCGAGCGGCCCTCACCCGTGAGTCCGGTCAACGACTCCGCGGAGCAGATCTCGCCGCCGCCGCGCGGAGGCTGCCGCCGGGAGGCTACCAGCTCCTCCGCGCCCTCGAGCACGCGCGGATCCTCGTCCGCGACGGCGAGGGGCTGCGCCTGCGTCCCCACTGGCTGGGCACCACCTTGCAAGCGCGCGCCGTCCAGGAGCTCGTGTCCACCTCCGCGTTCGCCTGGGGCGCGGCGCTCCTGAGACCTGCTCACGCCCCGCGGGTGATCCGCGCGCTCTTCAGCCGAGCTCAACGCGGAGACTTCACGCCCGCCTACGCGGCCCTCGAGCTCGCCGATCCGGAGGAGCCCGCCTCCGCCGCCGCCGTCGAGGCGGCCACCACCGTGGTCGGCCTCACCGCCGCGTGCGGCGGCAGCGTCCCCGCCGATTTGGTCGCCGAGCTCGTGAGCGAACAGGATCGCCTCGCCCTCTTCTTGCCGGACACGCCGCCACGCCCCCGCATCACACACCACGCGCTCGATGAACCCGAGCCCTTGTTGCACCCCGGAGCCTGGCTCATCGGCGCCTACGCCCTCGCCGAGCTCGCGCCCCCCCGCAGGAGCCCGCTCGATCCGTTCCGCTCGGCTCACCGAGAGCGGGAGGTGCGCGCCCTGCGACGACACGTCTACCCCGAGCTGCTGGCCCTGTTGAAGGAGAGCACCGCCAGTCCGACCCGCGACCGCAGCAGCGTCCGGTACGACGCCCTCGAGGTCCACCATGGGACGAGCTCCTCGCGACATCCGTGGCCGCTCACCATCTACTTACTGGTCGACGCCCTGCGCCACGCCCTCGGCGCCGCGGCGGAGACCGCGCTGCCCCTGGAGCTCCCGTCCGCCGTCGCGGACGCGCTCGCCGCTGACAGCCTGAACCCGGACCTGCTCGAGCGCCTCGACGAGCTGCCCCACGCCCTCCCCGCTCTAGTGGCTCTGTGCGCCAGCAGGGATCTCGACTGGTCCCGCTTTTGTCGGCGCCTCTGGCAAGCGGTGGATCCCCGCGGCGCGCTCCCCACCTCCTTGGAGCCCAGTGACAAACTCGTGGTGGAGCTCTGGCGCCAGGCGCCCACGGACTGGATCCGACGGCGCGTCGGGGCGCAGCTGGCGTTGCCCTGGGAGCACCTCCTGCCCCATCAGTACGGCGCGCTCCTACAGAGCGGGGCGCCCTTGTCGGCGGAGATCGCGCGCTTCGCCCCCCTCGACTCGCTGCTCGAGGTGGTGAACCGAAAGGGCCTCGACGCCTTGGACGAGGCTGCCCGCGGAGAGCTCTGGCGGCGCGCCTCCCGACGCGTGTTCCCGCTGCTCCACCAAGCCCTCGATCGCCGCGATCTGCCGGAGGTGCGCCGGCTCTTGGAGAGCCTGCCCGACGAGCTGACGCCCGAGAGCCTCGCGGCGCTCTCCACCCGGGTCGACGTCACGGCGCTGCCGCTGGAGCAGCTGCATCCGCTCCGCTCCTGGCTCGCTCACAGGATCTCTCGCCGCGTGCCTGGCTGGCCCGAGGCGTATCGCCTGCTGCACCGCATCGAGGTCGCGCTGCAGCCCCTCCGTCATCAGCTATTCTGACGTCGAGCGCGGGCGCGCCGCGCCCTCGGCTCAAAGCTGCCTGCGCCCAGCTGCACTGCGCCCAGCTGCACTGCGCCCAGCTGCACTGCGC
>JAEWOQ010000573.1 GCA_023460875.1 Pseudomonadota bacterium | reverse complement strand
CGCGCCCCCACCGATCCAGGGGCGCCCCCTCGTCCCCGTCGTCGCAGCGCACTTGAGTCACAGGACAGCCCATGACGACGCTTCATGCCAAGCTCGTGCCAACGTCGCGCCGAGAGGCACGCGGCCTCCGCGTCGTCCCGGGCCCTAGCAACTGCCACTTTCGACATGTCACGGGTGACACGAGTGACAGATGTGTCATAACGGGAGCGATGCTCCTCCAGGTCCGAAAGAAGCCCCCGCCCATCGGCGACGACCTGCGGGCGATGCTCGATCGCGTCGCCGAGCCCGCGATCCTCATCGCAATGAACCACGAGATCCTCGCGGCGAACGCGGCGTATCGAGAGAAATACGGGGACGTCGGGAGGTCCTGCTACGCGGCGTCGCGGGAGTTCGACTCGCCCTGCGACCAGAACGGCGAGCCCTGCCCCCTGCGAGCGACCATGGAGTCGGGGCGCCGGCAGCGGGTCTTCCACATCCACCACGGCGCCACGGGTCCCCGGTACGTCGACGTCGAGGTCGAGCCGATCCTCGACGATCGGGGTCGCGTCGCGTACTTCCTCGAGCGGATCTTGGAGGTCGACGAGACACGGGAGTACGACGGCGAGCTCGTCGGGCGAGCGACGACCTTTCTCCGCGCTCTCGGCCTGCTGCAGCGCGCAGCACCGAGCGAGGTCCCAGTGCTGCTCCTCGGTGAGTCGGGCACCGGGAAGGAGCTCGCAGCCCGTGCGGTGCATCGGATGAGCCACCGCCGGCACCGCCCGTTCATGCCCGTGGAGTGCAGCGGGCTCCCCGAGAACCTCTTCGAGTCGGAGCTCTTCGGCTACGAGCAGGGCGCCTTCACCGGCGCCAACAAGGCGAAACGCGGCCTGGTGGGGGCGACCGCGGGCGGGACGCTGTTCCTCGACGAGATCGGCGACGTGCCCCTGCCGGTGCAGGTGAAGCTGCTGCGGCTGCTGGAGTCTGGCACCTACCGCAGGGTGGGCGGCACGGAGTCTCACCGCGCGGATTTTCGCCTCGTCTGCGCGACGCACCGGGACCTCGCGGCGATGGTGGAGGCGGGCACCTTCCGCCAGGATCTTTACTACCGCATCAACGCCTTCCCGGTGATCCTCCCGCCCCTCCGCGAACGGAGCAGCGACATCGGGGCCCTCTGCGACACCTTCCTCGCCAAGAAGCACCCCGGCAAGCGGCTCACGGGCGACGCCCTCGTGCGCCTCGCCCAGCACGATTGGCCTGGCAACGTGCGGGAGCTCCGCAACGTCGTGGATCGCATGGCCCTGCTCGCGGACGGCGACGAGCTCGGCGCCGAGCACCTCCCCCTCGAGCTCACGAACGACTCCCGACTCTCCGGGCGCCCCGACATCTCCAAGGACGGGATCGCCAGCGTCAGAGCTCTCGAAGACGCGGCCCTCGCGGACGCCTTCCCCCAGAGCGGCGCTCGCCGTGGCGGCCCCGGCGACGGCATTTTCTCCGTCGGGGAGCTCCTCCCCCTCGCGCAGCTCGAGGCGGAGTACCTGCGCTGGGCAGCGGACCGCGCCCAGGATCGGGCGAGCCTCGCGCAGGCCCTCGGGATCTCCGAGCGCACCCTCTACCGGAAGCTCGACGACGCGCGCCGACACGGCTGACCTTCGACCTGGCATCCAATGTGCAAGGGCGTGGGGTGGAATGCTTCCCCTCCCCCTCGGCGCTGGGAGCGCGACCGCCCCACGCGGAGCGCCTCTCTCTCCCGGCTTCGCCTCACCCGTGCTCGTGCCTCCCTGGCTGGCGGGGCAGCACTTCGCCGCTGCGCTCGCCTTCTACGGGCTCGGCGCCCTCGGGTTGGTCCTCGTCGCCCCCGACATCGCGCGCGGGTGGTTCTTCCTGCCGCGCGTCATCGCCCTGGTCCACTTCTTCACCCTCGGCTGGATCGTGCTGTCGATCTTCGGGGTGCTGTGTCAGTTCCTGCCCGTGGCCGTCGGGCGCTCCCTGCGCTTCCTACCGCTGGCCCACGTCTCCTTCGCAGGGCAGGGCCTCGGCCTCGCCGTCTTCGTCGTCGGCCTCCTCACGACGAGCCGATCGCTGCTGCTGCTCGGCGCCCTCCTCCTCACCAGCGCCTTCGTCATCTTCGCGGCGAACCTCGGCGCGACCCTGGTGGCGGTGCGTGAGCGCAGCCTCACCTACTGGGCCCTGTGCGGGGCCACGGTCTTCCTGCTGGTCACGCCCGCCTACGGGCTCACCCTCGCCCTCGGTCTCCACGACGGCGGCCTCGCCGATCGGTTCGCCACGGTAGGCCACCACGCCCACATCGCGCTGCTCGGCGTCGTCTTCCTGGTCGTCATCGGGGTGGCGCACCGGCTCTTCCCGATGTTCTTGCTCAGCCACGGCGTGAAGGAGCGCGCCGCCTGGGTCGCCCTCGCCTCGACCTTCACCGCCGCCGCGATCCTGTGCGCGCCCTCCAACGGCTGGGGAGGCTCCACCATCGCGCGGGCCCTGGCTGGAGCGCTCGCCGCAACGGGCGTGATCGCCTTCGTCGTACAGGCCGTGTCGTTCTTCAAGCATCGCCAACGCCGCGCCCTCGACCCGGGGATGCGCCTCGCTGCGGCGGGGCTCATCGGGCTGCTCACGGCGCTCCTGCTGGCGCCCTTCGCCCTCACCCGCGGTCTGAGCGAGCCTCGCCTGCTCACGACGTACTTCGTCGTGCTGCTCGGGTCCTTCACGCTCTTCGTCGCCGGTCACTACTACAAAATCGTCCCGTTCCTGGTGTGGAACCATCGTTACGGGCCGCTGCTCGGCAAGCAGCGGGTGCCGAAGGTCTCCGAGCTCTTCTCGGAGCGGGTGGCCAACGTCGACGCCGCGCTGCTCGTCTCCGGTCTCGTCGGTTTGGCCGTCGCCACGGCGCTCGGATCGGAGCTGCTCGCGCGCCTCGCCGCGATCGTGTTCGCGGCGGGGGCGTGGCTCCAGGTCATCGTCATCGCACGCATCGCAGCGAGAAAGCCCGCATGAACGACACCAATCTCTCCACCACTGGCCCGATCTACTCAGCCCTGAGCGGCGTCATCGATCCGGAGATCGGCCTGGACATCGTGACCCTCGGCCTCGTCTATGACGTCGAAATCCACGAAGGCGACGTCGACGTGACCTTCACGCTCACGACGCCAGGCTGCCCGATGGAGCGGATCATCACCGACGGGATCGTGAACGCGGTCCGCAGCGTCCCCGGGGTGCGCGAGGTGATCCCGAGCCTCGTCTGGGACCCACGCTGGCACCCAGGGGTCGTCCGAAAGGGGGCCCTGTGATGATCCGCCCGGAAGACAAGCTGTCGGCGGTGCTGGCGCGCGACGAGCGGCTCCTCGACGTGCTCATCGCCACCAGCCCGAACTTCGAGGCGCTGCGCAGCCCCGGCCTGCGCAAGAACATGGCCCCGCGGGTCACCGTGGAGCAGGCCGCCCAGATCGCGGGCGTGGAGGCGGAGACCCTCGTCGCGCGCCTCAACGGAGCGCTGGCGGACCTCACAGCCACCTCACCCCCGCCGATCCCGCCTCCGGCGCAGCCCTCAGGAGCTCCCGCGCCCGACGACGTCCCCGTCCCCCCCGCGCTGGCGGCGACGCCCACGGAGCGGCTCCTGGACGTCGACGTGCGAGAGGATCTGCGGGCGGGCATCGAGCCCTTCGCGCGGATCATGACCGCCGCGCGCTCCCTGTCGCCGGGCGTGGTCCTCCGGGTCCGCGCCATCTTCGAGCCGGCGCCGCTGTACGGCGTCTTCCGCAAGAAGGGGTACGAGCACTTCACCGAGCGCATCGCCGCCGATGACTGGCGCGTCTGGTTCTTCCGCGACGAAGCCGCGGGCGCTCCCGATGCGTCCTCCCCGACGGCGGCGGCGGAGGCCGACGCGGAGGCGGAGGACGTCATCGTCCTCGACGTCCGCGGCCTCGAGCCCCCCGAGCCGATGGTCCGCACCTTCGAGGCCCTCGAGGCGATGCCGCGGGGCAAGACGCTGCTCCAGATCAACGTCCGCGTCCCTCAGTTCCTGCTGCCGAAGCTCCAGGAGCGCGGCTTCGTCTACGAAATCCGCGAGCAGTCGGCCGATCTCGTTCGACTGTTCATTCGCCACCAACCCGCTTGAGAAAAGGAAAGAAAGCCAGCATGGCCAACTTGGAACTCGACATCCGCATCGTGCCCCCGCGCGAGAAGCACCCCGCGATCTTCCGCACCTTCGACGGCCTCGGCGCTGGCGAGGGCTTCACCTTGATCAACGACCACGATCCCTTCCCGCTGCGGCGCCAGTTCGAGGCGACCCGCCCCGGGCAGTTCCAGTGGACCTACGTCGAGGAAGGTCCCACCGTTTGGCGCGTCCTCATCGAGAAGAGCAAGGCATGAAGCTGTCCCTGAGCACCGCGGCTGCCCCGGGCGGCGAGCTCGACACCTTCGACGAGGCGTGTCGAGCCCGCGGGCTCGATGGGATCGAGCTCGTCATCGGCCCGAGCGATGACGTCCACACCCTGGCCGCGCGCATCGGCGCGGCCAGGGTTCGGGTCGTGAGCTTACGCGCCGCGCCCCTGGAGGGGCTCGCCCGCGGCGCTCTCGCGCGCCTCGCAGGCGCGCGG
>JAEWOQ010000572.1 GCA_023460875.1 Pseudomonadota bacterium | reverse complement strand
AACCACCCCCCCTCCCCGTGCAGCACGGTGACAGGCGATCCCGTTGCGGCGCCCTGGAGCGCCGCCAGGTTGCGCTCGATGCGGTCCATCAGCGCGGCGCGGAAGGGCTCGCCTGCCCGCAAGAGCTCCGGCAGGGCCCGCTGCACGGGGCTCGACACGGAGAGGAAGGTGTCGGCGACGTACTCGAGCCGGCGGAGCGCCTCCGCTGTGCGCGGTCCTGCCAGCGCCACCCAACCGAGCTTGAGCTCGGGGGCCCCGATGCGCTTGCTCAGGCCGTCCAGCACACAGGTGAGCACGGGGGCCCGGGCGAGGGGCTCCGCGATCACGCCCTCGAAGCTCGACCAGCGGTAGGGGCGGAACACCTCGTCCACCACCAGGGGTACGGCGAAGCCCCAGAGCCGCTCGAGCTCGTCCGGCTTGAGGAAGGAGCCCGTGGGGTTGTTCGGGCTCACCACGAAGATGGCGCGAGTGCGCGGCCCGAGGCCCCGCGCCAAGGAGTCCAGATCGAGATGCCAGGCGCCGTCGTAGGCGAGCCGATAGGGCACCACCTCCACCGCCTGCAGCCGCGCCAGGTGCTCGAACAGGGGATAGCTCGGCTCTGGAACGGCGATGGCGTCCCCGGGATCACACAAGGTCGTCAGCAGGTACGAGTAGGCCTCGCTCGTGCTCGCGGTGAGGACCACATCGTCTGCGCTCAGCTCGACCCCGCGCCCTCGATAGAGCTCCGCGATCGCGTCCCGCGCCGGACGCCAGCCCCGGGGATCGGGCAGATAAGGACCCTGTTGTCGCCCGAGGATCTCGGCGAAGTCAGGGCGCGCCAGCCCGACGCGGGTCGGGTTGGCGAGGCTCCAATCGAGGTGCGGCCCCGGGTGGCGCCGGTGCAACGCGGAGAGCTCGTTGTCTCCAGGAGGCACGAAGCTGCGACGGGAGAACATGCGCCTCCTATAGCCTACCAGGGCCGCCCTGGGCGTGCGTCATCGAGCGGGTCCGCTGGGTCTCCTGCGGCGGGTTCCGGCTGGGTCGGTGTTCCGCGGTGGTGTTCCGCGGCCACTACTCCGTCGGTCGCTCCACGGAGGATTTTCCGTTAGGTTGCGCTCCCCATGGCAGAGGCAGGCCACGTCAGCCGCGTCGAGTACGACGGGAAAGAGATCTTCATCGTGGGCACCGCCCACGTCTCCCGGCGCAGCGTGGAGGAGGTGCGGCGCGTGATCGACGAGGTGCGCCCGGACACCGTCTGCGTCGAGCTCGATCAGCTCCGCTACGACACGCTCGTCAACGGGGAGCAGTGGCGCAACCTCGATGTGTTTACCGTCATCCGCCAGAAGCGCGTGCTCTTCCTGCTGACGAGCCTCGCCCTGAGCAGCTACCAGCGCAAGATCGGTGAGCGCCTCGGGGTGCGCCCCGGGGCGGAGCTGCTCGCGGCCGTGGAAGAAGCCGAGCGCATCGACGCCGAGCTGGTGCTGGCGGACCGAGACATCCAGGCGACCCTGAAGCGCACCTGGGCGAACCTGTCCTTCTGGAACAAAATGCAGCTCGGCAGCGAGCTGCTCGTCGCGCCCTTCGCGGTCCAGGAGGTCGACGAGGAGCGCATCGAGCAGCTCAAAGATCACGACACCATCAGCGAGGTGATGCAGGAGCTGGCGAACGCGCTCCCCGGCGTGAAGGAGCCGTTGATCGACGAGCGTGACCGCTTCCTGATGTCCAAGATCCAGGAGGCCCCCGGCCGGCGCATCGTGGCGGTGGTCGGCGCGGGCCACGTGGAGGGTATGCTCACGCACCTCGGCGAGAGCGTCGACCGAGACGAGCTGAGCAAGCTGCCGTCGCCCTCCCGCTGGGTGCGGGCCCTCAAGTGGGTGATCCCCACCATCGTGCTCCTGGCGTTCTCCTGGGGTTACTACAAGCACTCCGGTGAAGGGCTGCGGGACATGCTGTTGGCGTGGGTGCTCCCGAACTCCATCATCGCCGCACTGTTCAGCATCCTGGCGCTGGCCCACCCCCTGACGGTGCTCGCCGCGTTCATCGCCTCACCGATCACCTCTCTCAATCCCACCATCAACACCGGGATGGTGGCCGGCCTCGTGGAGGCCTGGCTCCGCCGCCCGCGGGTCGAGGACTGCGAGGGGGTGCCGGAGGCGGTTCGCTCCGTGGGGAACATGTACCGCAACCGCGTCACCCGCGTGTTGCTCGTCGCCGTGCTGGCCACCCTCGGGTCAGCCCTGGGCGCGTGGGTCGGCGCCACCTGGGTGGTGACGATCCTCTGATGGGGCCGCGCGCCCGACTGGAGCCTCCCCCCTGCCTCGACTACGCTTCAGACGCGCGCTCCAGCCCGACGATGACCCCCATGCAGAACGAGTGGCCCAACTTCTCCGGCGTCCCCGAGGACGACATCCTCACCCTGCCTCGACCCCGGGGTCAGACCCTGGCGCGCTGGATCTGGTGGAACGGCGACATCCGTGAAGCCAGCCGTCAAAGCGTCCACTACTACGCCAACGCGCTCCACTACGGCACTGCGGTGTTCGAAGGCATCCGCTGCTACCCGACGGACGACGGGCCCGTGCTGCTGCGCCTCGCGGATCACATCGAGCGGCTGCAGCGCTCGGCCCGGCTCTACGGCATGCAGGTCAGCTACGACGCGGAGACGCTCCAGGCCGCCTGCGTGGAGGTCACGCGGAAGAACCGCATCTCCGACGGCTACCTGCGCCCCCTGGCGTACTTCGGTGAAGGGCCCATCGACCTCAAGCCGAAGCGGGCCTGCCCGGTCCACGTCTTCATCGCCATCCGTGAGCTCGGCACGTTCCTCGGCGAGGGCGCCCTGCGCAACGGCGTGCGCGTCACCATCTCCAGCTGGCGTAAATTCCATCATACCATGTTGCCCACCATGGCGAAGGCCAGCGGGCACTACGCCAACAACGTGCTCGCCGCCCACGAGGCGATGGATCGCGGCTACGACGACGCCATCCTGCTCAACCAGGACGGCACCGTGTCATCGGCGACGGGACAGAACATCTTCTTCGTGAAGGCCGGGCGCCTGGTGACCAACGACGAGACCGCCTCGATCGTGCCGGGCATCACCCGCGACTGCATCCTCCGCCTCGCCGAAGAGGACTTCCACATGCCCATCGAGATCCGCTCCTTCACCCGGGAGGATCTGCTGCGCGCCGACGAGATCTTCATGACGGGGACGGCGGCAGAGGTCACCCCGGTCCGAGAGCTCGACGGCGTGGAGTTCGCGACCGGCCGCAACACCGCCGCCGCCGCCCTGCAGCGCGCCTACCTGAGGGCGGTGACGGGGAAGGACCCGCAGCGGACCGACTGGCTCACGCAGGTCTGAGATTCGCGCGGCTCGATTATCAGCCGCGCGGTAGCCCGCTCGGCTTGGTTGTTAGCCGCGCGGTAGCCCGCTCGGCTTGGCTGTCAGCCGCGCGGTAGCCCGCTCGGCTTGGCCGGCTCGTCGGCGATCTCGCCCTCGAGGGCGGCGACTGGGGGCTCGGGGAGATGCAAGATCTCCGGGACCCAGAGGGGGCCGTCCCCACGACGGGTGCGATACAGCCAGTCCTCGACCAGAGGCGGCACGAACGTACCCGCAGCAGTGGCCGCAGCAGAGGACGCCAGCGCGATCCCCCACCCCACCGGCCCCACTGGACGACATCCAAAGAGGCCGCTCAGGCCGGGAGTCTGCACGATGGCGGCGAGGGTCGTCACAGACAACACGTTCGTGCCCACCACCAGGGGCGTGCGGCCCCCCGACGCCAACGTCTGCGCGAGCTGGGTCCCCACCTACGCGAGGAGCGCGGTGGTGCTCGCGCCCTTGCGGTG
>JAEWOQ010000571.1 GCA_023460875.1 Pseudomonadota bacterium | reverse complement strand
TTTTGCTGTGCCGCCGCGCGCCGCGGCGATGAGCCGAGCGATGGGCTCCACGGAGAGCCCCGTGGCCGCTGCGTGAGCCGCGAGCTCCTCCTCGCCGCGGCGCCGCTCGATCTCGAAAGCCCGCGCGCCCCGACCCGCCGCCGCGCAGAGACGGAACGTCGTGGCGAAATAGCGGGCGATCACCCAGGGAGCTCGCGCGCCCCACAGACGAAAGGCGGTCGACAGGCCGTTGACCGGGGTCGTCTCGTGGGCGTGGGCGAAGATGATGGCGTCGTTGGGAGCGACGAAGTGCCGCATGAGCGCCGTACCCAAGGGCTCTGTGCCCGGATCGTGGCCACCGAGCGGGTGGTTGGGGGCGTTGTCGGGGTCGTAGAGGTGGCCATGCTCCACGTGGACGCCGCCGCGCCTCAAGAACCACGGCGACACCCCGAGCTGCCGCTCGTCGGGTGCTCCGAGGCAGGCGCGCAGGGCGTCTACGGCGGCCGGGTTGGTGAGCGCGGCGTCGTGATTGCCTGGCACGAAGGTCACGCGACCGCCGCGCCGCAGGTGGCGCGTGAGCGCAGCGCGCAACGGCTGATGCGCCGCGAACACCTGCGCGAGGCTGTCGCTGGCTGGCACGCGCGGCGCGTCGAGGGAGAGGTCGAAGATGTCCCCTGCCAGGATGAACTCTGCGTCCCGGTGGCGGTCGAGCAGGCTGGCCAAGGCGGAGCTGGTGGCTCGGCCATGCTCCCGTGACAGATGCGTATCGCTGAGGATCAAGCAAGCTTGGGTCACAGGTCGGATCTCCGAAATGAGGGCGGCAGCATAGCCTCTCCGGGAGTCGCCGCCATGACAACGGCGCGCGCGCGGCGGCACGCTAGCCCTGGACGTCCGGCGGGGCGATCCTTGCTTCGGGGGCGTGGGCTCGCGCTACGGCGCCCGGCCGACTATGGATGTTTCGGTGCAAGTGGAGATCAAACCCCTCAGGACAGCCTCCAAGGTGGCGGGACAGGCCGTGGCGACCGCGGCGCGAGCCCTCTGGCCGCTCGTTCAGGCATACGAAGCGCGAGCGCCCGGCCCGCGTGTCCAGCCCAAGTGGGCGCCAGCCTCCCTGCAGCGCGGCGCGGAGAGGACGTCACCGCAGCTGGGCTGGCCCCGGGAGACCGACTCTTTGTGCCCGATCTGCGTGCGGGAGGTGCGCACCGAGGTGCTGGCGGGGAAGATAGACCTGGAGAAATTCGTCCAGGAGCATCCCGGCGAGATCAAGGCTCACATCGTCGAGCGCGGCGGGCGCATCTTCATGGAGAAGGAGTGCCCGAAGCACGGGCGCTTCGAGGACGTGATGAGCATCGACGCGGCCTTCCTCGAGCGGATCGAGAACCTCTTCCCTGGACGGGATTTCGAGGCCCCTGCGTCCGAGCTCCGGCGTCACGGCTCCAGCAGCGTCAAGTACGGGCGAGGCTCCGTGCTCACGGTCGACCTGACCAATCGCTGCAACATGATGTGCGATCCGTGCTTCATGGACGCGAACCAGGTGGGCTACGTGCACGAGCTCGAGTGGCAGGAGGTGCAGGAGATCCTCGACGCGAGCTTGCAGGTCCAGCCGCGGCGCCAGATGAGCGTGCAGTTCTCCGGCGGGGAGCCGACCCTGAGCCCTCACTTCCTGCGGGGCGTGAAGTACGCCCGTGACCTCGGTTATTTCTGCGTCCAGTGCGCGAGCAACGGCGTCCGCTTCGCGCAGGAGCCCGAGTTTTGTCACGAGGCGCGCGCCGCGGGGCTCCGGCTCTGCTACCTGCAGTTCGACGGCGTGACGAACGAAGCGAACTCTCACCGCAAGGTGGGCAACCTCTTCGACGTCAAGTTGCGGGCCATCGAGAACCTCGCGGCCGCCGGGATCGACGTGGTCCTCGTGGTGACGATCGTCAACGGGGTGAACAACGACCAGGTCGGCCCCATCATCCAGTTCGCCATCGACAACGCGGACAAGGTGACCGTCGTGTCGTTCCAGCCGGTGAGCTTCACCGGGCGCGACGAGGAGATCAGCGACGAGGATCGGCGTCGGCAGCGTTACACGCTGAGCCACCTCGCCCACGACGTGCATGACCAGCTCGGGATCACGGAGCCCCTGCGCGACTGGTTCCCCTTGAGCGCGATGAACCCCTTCAGCGACGTCGTCGACCTGCTCCTCGGGGCCAGCGCGGATTTCGGCGCGCTCAACTGTGGCTGCCACCCCAACTGCGGGATCGGCACGGCCCTGCTGGTGAACAAGCGCACGAAGCAGATGGTGCCGCTGGCGGAGCTCCTCGATCTCGAGCAGGTGCTGCGCGACTTCCAAGGCATCGCGGATGCTGGCCACGGGCGCAAGGTGACCCTCGCGAAGATGGGGCTGGCCGTGCTCAAGAACTTCCGTCCGGACAAGGCGCCGGAGGGCTACGGCTTGGTCGAGTTCGTGCGACAGGCGCTCAGCCAGATGGGAGCGACCGGCGAACGGGTCGGGGCGACGGAGGGCGACGCCGAACGGTTCGAGTGGCGCTTTCTGTTCGTGGCGGGCATGTGGTTCCAGGACCTCTTCAACTACGATTTCCGCCGCACGGAGATGTGCATCATCCCCTACGGCACGCAGATGGGAGAGATCTCTTTCTGCGCCTACAACACGGGGGTGGGCTGGCGGCAGATCGTGGAGAAGATGCACCGCACCGCCTCGGTGGCCGACTGGTTCAAGGAGCACGGGCGGCACCCGGTGTACGCCAAGAACCAGGAGCTCGATCTGCCGGAGGGGCCGCTCACGGTCGTGTCCCGAGCCCGGCGGCACCTCCCGCTGGTCGGCTGAGCGTCGCGCCTCAGACGAGCTCGGCGTCCCAGCCCGTGCGGAGGTCCACCGGGCCGTCCAAGGGCGGCGTCTGCATGGCCCCGAGCGGCACGTAGCGCCGCTCGCCGATGGCGTTGCGGAGGCGACCTTCCAAGGTCTCGTGTCCGGTGAGACCGACGCAAACGATCCGAGGCGCGAGGCGGACGAGGACGGCCTCCGCGGAGTCGGTCCGCGTCACGTGGAGCGCGCGTCCGACGGGCGGCACGACCACGCGGTCGTCCACCGGGTCCCGGACGATCAGCCCCTTACCGGCGGGGAGCGCCTCGGCGGCGTAGGTCATGGTGTCCCGGTACCAGAGGAAGTCGGCGGTCTCCGCCTGGGTGAGCTTGCCGCGAGGCACCCGCTGCTCCCAGCGAGCGAAGGCCCGCGCGAGGGAGTGGGCGACGGCCACCGCGTCGTCTATCTCCCCCTCGACCAGCACGACGCGGGGGCTCAGGCAGCCGCGCTGATCGAAGGCGACGACGTCCATCGCGAGTCGATCGGTGGCCTCGTCGAGCCCCTGAGAGGTACGGGGGAGGGAGGGGCCGAAGACGGCCACGCCCATCCCCGAGCCGTGCGCGTGGAAGCGGACCCCGCCGGGCAGAGTGTCCTTGATCTGCGCCAGGGTCTCGTCCGTGCCGTAGGCCCAGAAGGGCTCCGCCGGCTCGGGGGAGAGGCTGTCCACCAGCTCGAAGGCGCCGCCCGACGCGCGGCACAGCAGCTGCGCCATCTCCGGTTCCCGCCGTGAGGGGCGCACGAAGACGTGAGGGGATTGGGTCAAGGCGAGCCCGATGGCCCGGAACGCCGCGGTGAACACGTTGGCGGAGAGCAGCACGTGAGCGCGCGGGCTCGGGGTTTGTCGGCGCACCAGCTGAGACCAGGTCGACCTACCGACGCGATGCTCCAGGCAGTTGCGCAGCGCGTAGTCGACGCCCTGAGGAGACAAGCCCGTCGTGGCGCAGAGGAGCTCGCGCGCCTGTCGTCCGAGCTCATGGGTCGGATCGGCGAGGTGTCGTGCGCCTCGCTGCAGGGCTTCCAATCGGGGCAGGCGTGAGTCGGTCGAGGACATCTTGAGAGGGATCACGGTGCGGTTGTTACGGTGCAGCGCTCCCAGTCGCCTAGGCGCGGCCCGTCTGGATCAAGCCTTCGAAGGGCAGGGAGCAGCCCCGCGGGACGGAGCCGGGGCGCCTGCCCAGGAGCTCGATCCCTGGGCCTTTCCTGCGGACGAGGTCTTGGGTGAGCACGACTACGGCGGAGTCGATGTTGCCGAGGTCCGTGATGCGGGCGATCCCCACCTCTCCGTTTGGCACGGGGCGCAGGGTCGTCGGATCGACGGGTTCGACCCGGAGCCAAGGTGGTTCCAGGTACACGCCGGGCGGGCCCGACAGGGCCGCGCTCGGGACGGAGCCTTCGTAGAGCTGCGACGTCAGCTCTGTCATGCCGTACTCGCCGACGACGAAGCCTACATCGATGCGGAAGGCGCGGG
>JAEWOQ010000570.1 GCA_023460875.1 Pseudomonadota bacterium | reverse complement strand
AGCTCCGTGAGGTTTTTCGGGGGGCATTTCTGCCCGACCCCGGAGAGCCGGACGTCCGTCGCGAGCCGGGTGTGTGTCCTCCGGCGCCCAGCGGCCCCAAAGGTCCGGTGCGGCTCCGTCTCCTCGTCGAGCGGGACACCCTGGTGGAGTACCGCTGCCTCGAGCGGGAGTTTCGGCGGCTGCGGCGAGGCGGCGGCGACTTCCTCGAGTTTCTCTGCCGGCACTTCCTCGCGGTGTGGGCGCCCGCCATGCTGACAGACGTCAAGTACGCCCACGTGTACCGGCGCGACGCCTTCACGTGCACGTCGCCGGTCTGTGAGCGGCACGACGTGCAGCCTCACCATTTACGGTTTCGTTCGGCAGGGGGCGGCGAAGAGCACGAGAACCTCGCGTCTCTGTGCACGTGGTGCCACCTGGAGGGCGTCCACGGCGGGCGCATTCGAGTGGCGCCGCCAGCGAGCAGCATGCGCTGGGAGCTCGGGGGTGGCTTCCTGCGGGTGCACGGTAGGGAGGTGATGCGCTAGGTCGCCGTGGGGGCAGGAGACTGGGCAGGAGACCTGCCAGGGATTCACCTGCAGCGGAGTTTTGCAGCCGATCGGGGAGGAGAAAGATTTCCTCTGCCGCGTGGCGGGCGGCGAAGCCACATTGATGCAGGACCCCTGTGTTCGTCGCACCTCCTCGCGCTCGACCTGGGAACGCAACGATGGACAAGACACGACGAAATCTCGCCGAGGCTCGACTCCGCTCGCGGCGTCGCTTCCTCCAAACCGCGGGGGTGACGATCACCCTCCCCCTCTTGCCCTCCCTGATGTGGGAGCGACGGGCGAGCGCGCAGACCAATGCGTGCGACACGCCGAAGCGATTCCTCGCCTACATGTTCGGCAACGGGGTGCACAAGGCCGAGTTCAAGCCAGCGGGGAGCGGCTCGACGGCCTTCAACGTGAGCGGCGACGCGTGGCAGCTCCCGGTGCCCCTGCGCACGTGGGAAGACCTCAAGTCGGACATCGTGTTCGTCAGCGGGCTCGAGAACATGGAGCGGCGCCGTGCAGCGGGCGACCATGGGCTCGGCTGCGGCTCCTTGCTGACCGCGCGGATGCCGACGCGCGAGGTGCCGCGCTCGAGCATGTCTGTGGACCAGGCGATCGCGGACAAAATCCAGGAGTGCCATAGCGGGGTCCACTCGCTGCAGCTGGGCACTCACAGCGTCGGCTATCACGACGGCTGGGGGACGTACTACACGCAGAACGTCTCCTGGCGCGGCGAGGCCATCAAGAACGCCGACGGGACGGTGACGTTCCCCCACGGCGACGCGACCCCCCTCGGCAAGGAGAACGATCCGCGCGCCGCGTTCGATCGGCTCTTCGCCGGCTACGACCCGAACGAGTCGGAGGCGGAGGCCGCCCGGCGGCGCGCGCTGCGCAAGAGCGTCCTCGACACGATCGTCCCCCACGGCGACTCCTTGCGCAACAAGCTCAGCGTCGCGGACCAGGCCAAGCTCGACGAGCTCTTCACCGGCATTCGCTCGCTCGAGCTGGAGCTCGAGGCGGGCCACGGGGCGAACTGCGAGCCCCCCGAGCAGCCGCGGATGGGTCTCACGAACAACGACGCGTTCCGGGACCAGCTGAACACGATGCACGATCTGATGGTCGTGGCGCTGCAGTGTGACATCACCCGGGTGATCACGTTCATGCAGACGGATCCCATCAGCGACCGGAACTTCTCCTACATCGACGGAGTCAACGGCGCGGGCGGCGTGACGAGCGACCACGCCGGCTCCCACCACTCGGGCGACGCGGCGATGATCGAGCAGTACCGGGCGATGGTGAACTGGAAGATGGAGCAGATCGGGAGCTTCATCCGAAAGATGAAGGCGGCGACCGACGTCGACGGCGGGTCGTTGCTCGACAACTCCCTCGTCTGGGTGGGGAGCGAGATCGGCGACGGCGACGCGCACGATCACCAGGACCTGTCGGTGGTCACCGCCGGCAAGCTCGGTGGTCTCGTCACCACGGACCGGCACGTCCGGTTCCCGCCCGGGGGCTGGCGCGACTACAACGGCGTGAAGACGTACGGAGATTTCTATTTGACGCTCCTCGACCTCTTCGGGGTGCAGGCGACGGGGTTCGGCGACGACGGCGTGGAGGCGATCACATGGCACCGCTGAGAGCTTTGGGGCGAGCGTCGCTCTTCACGGCGTTGGTCCTCGTCGGGGCCTGTACCGCCAAGTTGGGCGAGACGGACGGGACGACGGGCGGCGGACGAAACGGAGGCGGCGGCCACAACGGCCCCGGTGGCGGGGGCGTCGTGGAGAAGCCGGCGGCGTTCTCGCCGGTGGTCATGCGCCGCTTGAACCGCGCGGAGTACAACAACACCGTGCGCGACCTGCTGCAGACGGAGCTGCGGCCCGCCGACGCTTTCCCCGTCGACGATCTCGGCGGTGGCTTTCCGACGGTCGGATCGTCGCTGAGCCTGTCGCCCGCCTACGTGATCAACTACGAGGCGGCGGCGCACGCGCTCATCGACGACCTGTTCTCGTCCGAGACGCGGCGGGCGCAGCACGTCCCCTGCGCCATCGACGCCGAAGGTGAGGCCTGCGCGGGCCCCGTGCTCCGGGAGTTCGCGCGCAAGGCGTGGCGCCGGCCGGTGACGGACGACGAGGTGACCTCCCTGTTGCACCCGCTCCGCGTCGCAGAGGCCGAGGGGTTCACCCCCGCCGATGGCCTGCGCCACGCGATGGCGGCGGTCCTGCTGTCCCCGTACTTCATCTTCAAGGTGGAGGTCTCGCCGGGGCGGCTGGACGGCTTCGAGCTGGCGACCCGCCTCTCGTACTCCCTCTGGGGCACGATGCCGGACGACGCCCTGCTGGAGGCGGCCGCCGCGGGTGCGCTCCTCGAGGACGACGGACTCGCGGCGCAGGTGGAGCGCATGCTCGCGGATGACCGGGCGGGGGCCTTCCTCGACAACTTCGCCGCTCGCTGGTTGGACTACCACGACGTGGAGAACCACGAGGTGAACGCGGAGGTGTTCGCCGAGTTCACGCCGGAGCTCGGGGCGGCGATGAAGCAGGAAGCCAACCGCTTCATCTACGACGCGCTCCAGTCGGACGCGCCCGTGTCCGAGATGCTCACGACGCCGTACACTTTCGTCAACGAGCTGCTGGCCGCGCACTACGGCATCACCGATCAGCCACCGGCGGGCTTGGCGCCGGGAGAGTTCTGGCAGGTGGACGCGAGCTCCGCGAACCGCGGCGGCCTGTTGACGCTCGGCGCGCTGCTGACGCACACGTCGCTCACCTCCCGCACCTCGCCGGTGAAGCGCGGCGACTTCGTGCTCAAGCACCTGCTCTGCGGGGAGATCCCGCCGCCTCCCCCGGAGGTCGAGGGCCTCCCCGACAGCGGCGCGGCCGCGAACGAGACCCTGCGGGAGAGGATGGAGCGACACAGCTCGGACCCTGCTTGCTCGGGTTGTCACAAGGTCATGGATCCCATCGGCTTCGGGCTCGAGAACTTCGACGGTATCGGCCGCTTCCGGACCCAGGACGGCGCCAAGCCGGTCGACGCGAGCGGGACGCTGCCTGAGGACATGAACTTCGAGGGAGCGCAGGAGCTGGCGGCGATCCTGTCCACGGATGAGCGCTTCCCGTTCTGCGTGACGAAGCACTTCATGACCTACTCGATCGGGCGTGTCCTGAAGGGGAACGACGACGAGCAGTGGGCGCAGTACCTGACGCAGCAAGCGGTCGCCGAGGGCGGCAGCCTGAGGAGCATCATCGAGAAGGTGGTCCTCAGCGAGGCGTTCCGGCACCGCGCGGCGCAGTAGCGGGCGGCGCAGTAGCGGGCGGCGCAGTAGCGGGAAGGTTAGGGCGCGGATCCTCGTAGAGGGGCCCATGTACGAAGGGCTCCTCGGATCCGCGTGGCTATCCTTGCCCGAGTCCGTCCGGAGCGCGCATGGACCGGGGCGCTCGCGGGGGACGATGCGCGTGACCTGGGGGCGTGGGAGCTTGGCGCGCGTCGCGGCGCGTCTGCTCCGCCTTCCCCGCCCAGCGGCGGAGGTGGCGGTTCAC
Organism: Pseudomonadota bacterium; assembly: GCA_023460875.1. GTDB lineage: Bacteria > Myxococcota_A > Polyangia > Polyangiales > Polyangiaceae > NIC37A-2. Next base: position 4,568 of record JAEWOQ010000570.1, on the reverse strand, counting down.
TTGGAGGTGCGCCCGATCGCGGAAGGTCGCCTGTGGATCCGAGAGATCGGAGGGAAGACCCTGTCGAGCGGGCAGCGCGTGGCAGGGGGGCTGTTGTTGGAGGAGTTCGGGCCCCTTCTGTGTGCCTTTCGCCTGCGGGCAGCCGTGGGGGGGCCTCCGGCCGGGCTGCGTCACGAGGCGCCGAGTCACGAGCGGCCGAGTCACGAGCGGCCGAGTCACGAGCTGGGCGAGCTTCGCTACGAGCAGGAGTTCGCCGCGGTGCGTCTCTTCGGCGCGTGGCTGCGGTTGCCGGCCTGGATGTCTCCGAAGGTCCGCGGGCGAGTCTGCGGCGCGGGCGTGGACGCACGCACGGAGGTGGAGATCGCGGCCCCGCTCCTGGGGACGATCTTGAGCTACGCAGGGATCACCAGGCCCATCACGGAGGTAAGAGCGCGTGACGCCTGCTCCACGCCATGACGTCGGTGCTCTTGCTGATGACGCTCCAGGGAAGCCTGGGAGCCTTCGATACGGTGTACTACCATGAGTACAGGGCGCGACTCGTGGCGGGCGGCGCGCGGACCCGCACGGAGCTGTCGCTGCACGCAGCGCGGGACGTGGTGTACGCGCTGCTGTTCGGGACGTTGCCCTTCGTCGCCTGGTCGGGCACCTGGGCGTGGGTGCTGGCGGGGCTCATCGCCGGGGAGATCGGGCTGACCCTGACCGATTTCGCCGTCGAGAGCTGGAGCCGCGGACCGGAGGGCGTCGCGCCCGGTGAGCGCGTCACCCACGGGGTGATGGCGATCGTCTACGGCGCGTTCCTGGCCCTGCTGGCTCCGCGCATGGTGGAGTGGGCGGGTCGAGGCACCGGGTTCGTGCCTCACGACGAAGCGCTGCCTCGTGGGCTCCAGCTCCTGCTGTTCGTCTTCGCGGTGGGGGTGTTCCTGTCGGGGCTGCGGGACGCCTACGCGGCGCTCGGCGGTCGCAAGGGAGGTTACCCGTGGGCGTGAGCGTGCCTCGGTGGTTGCGCGCGACGTTCGTCGCGGCGGGCGTCTACAACGTGCTGTGGGGGCTCTACGCTGCCGTCGATCCCCAGTGGTTCTTCCGCTTCTCGGGTCTCGAGCCGCTGAATCACCCGGAGATCTTCGCGTGTCTTGGGATGGTGATCGGGCTGTACGGGCTTCTGTACCTCGAGGTGGCGCGCCGCCCGGAGCGCGGCTTCCTGATCGCCGCGGTGGGCCTCGCAGGCAAGGTGCTCGGCCCACTGGGTCTCGCCGTGCTGATCGCGAGCGGGCGCTGGCCGCTGCGCAGCATCGTGCTCTGTCTCACGAACGACCTGATCTGGTGGGTTCCCTTCTCGATCTACCTGGCGAAGGCCTGGCCGGCGCCGCGCAGCCCGAGGACGTCGCAGCCCGAGGACGTCCTTGTCAGCGGTGGTGACCACCCGCTAGAAAGCCGCGGATGATCCGTCGATCTACAGGAGGGGCTTGGGGTTGGGTGCTCGTTGGCGTCGCTGGAGCTGTGGCGCTGGGGTGCTCGAAGAAGAAGACCGAGGCAGCAGGGGAGCCGGAGGAGAGCTCGGCCACTGTCTCGTCGGCCACCGTCTCGTCGGCCACCGTCTCGCCAGCGGCGCCTGCGGCTCCGAGCGACGCCAACGAGGTGGAGGCAGGTGCGAAGGCAGAGGCGGCGGCCGACGCGCTGCTGCGCTGTGATGGCAAGGAGGGCTGGGAGCCCTACGAGATGAAGCACCTGCAGACCGGAGCCGTCTCCCGGGCCAAGGAGGGGGCGCCTCTGCCGGAGCTGGAGTGGCAGCCCTGCGACGGCAAGGAGCGCTGTGAGCGGCTGGTGCTCACGGGTCGACAGAAGCTCCTCGCGGTCGGAGCGAACGGGAACGCGATCGAGCTCGTGGTCGCCGAGACCTGCGGCGACGACACGATGGTGACGGTGGGGCCCGTCGAGGGCGCGGCCACGACGGCGATCCGCGGGGAAGACATGGCCTTCGAGACCGCCGCGGCGGGGGGCGATCGTTTCCTGCTCGGGGGCTTCGCCCGTCACAGGACCGAGCAGGCGACGGAGGGCTTCGTGCCCCGCGAGTACCTCCTCACGGGCCGCAAGAGCGCCCAGACGAAGCTCGAGCCCGCGCGAAACAAGCAGAAGGCCACGCCAGCGGCCGCCGCGAGTCAGATCGTGCAGGTCGCCATCGACGGCAAGCGCTGCACCACTCTGTTCTGGAAGCTCGGCGTCGACCAGTGCGACTTCGAGGGCCCCGACACGGAGGAGTTCGTGATGTTCGGCGCGCACCTCCTCTTTCGGAGCGCCGACGGCAAGGGCATGACCTGGAACGCCAAGGGGGGCCTCCGCGAGGTGCTCCCCAGCGTCGACTGGTTCGTGAGCGACGGCGTGAACGTCCTGTGGTCCAGAGAGGGCCAGCTGCATATGACGCAGCCGCGCTGGGATTTCGAGGAGCTGACGGCGGATCCGCTGCCGGGCGAAGCCGGACCCAAGCCCGTAGCCATCGGCTGCGGCCGTTCGTTGGCGAAAGGTGAGTCGGGCTGGGTGCTCCGCAACCTCAAGGCGGGCACCTACTGGGAGCTGGACGCCGAGCGGTTCCCCGAGGAGGTCGGCGACCAGGTCGCCATGAACTGCGACTGGGCCGTGTGGAACAACGGCTATCGCGTGTCCCTGGCCTCTCCTGGCACGCTCCAGGAGGTCTCGTCGTCAACGGCTCCGGCCCAATGACCAGCCGCTCTCTTTCCGCGCTCGCTCTTTCTTGACAGGCAAGGACGACCGCTTAGCCTTACAAAGGCGGTATCTCGCGTGGGTCGCCGCGAAAACGCGCGATCACCGCGCTACTCGAAGGGGAGCAGGATGGCGAAGATCAAGGTTGGGTATTTCGTAGGCAGTCTGGCGAAGAAGTCGATCAACCGGACGCTGTCGAAGGCGCTCATCAAGTTAGCGCCGGACGATCTCGAGTTCACCGAGATCCCCATCAAGGATCTGCCGCTGTACAGCTACGACTACGACGCCAACTACCCACCGGAGGGGCGCGCGCTGAAGGAGGCGATCGCGAAGGTGGACGCGGTGCTGTTCGTGTCGCCCGAGTACAACCGCTCCATCCCAGGCGGGCTCAAGAACGCCATCGACTGGGCGAGCCGGCCGTACGGGGCGAACTCCTTCAGCCACAAGCCCTCCGGGATCATCGGGGCGTCCCCAGGGAGCATCGGCTCCGCGGTGGCGCAGCAGGCTCTGCGGAGCGTGCTCGCGTTCTGCAACTCGCCGCTGTTCAGCGAGATCGAGGCGTACATCACGTTCAAGGAGGGCGTCTTCGGCGAAGATGGCGACGTCCGCGACGAGAGCACCGCCGGGTTCCTGCGGGGGTACATGGAGGGGTACCGAGACTTCGTGGTCCGCGTCCTGACCGTGCTGCCGCCAAAGCGCTGACAGGGGATCCAGCGGGGGGAAGGGGTCACGGCTACCTCGACGTCAGCGGGCGAGCAGCGCGCGCACCGTCTCCTGATCGGAGAAGTGCAGGGTGCGGTCGGCGAGCACTTGGGTCGTCTCGTGCCCCTTGCCGGCGATGAGCACGAGGTCTTCGGAGGCGCACTCGCGCAGGGCGCCCGCGATGGCCTCGGAGCGGTCGAGCTCGCGACGCACCGCCACGCCGGGGGGAAAGCCACGGCTGATCTCGTCGGCGATGTGCGCAGGGTCCTCGCCGCGCGGGTTGTCGCTGGTCAGGTGGACGACGTCCGCCGCGGCGGCGACGGCGCCCATGAGCGGGCGCTTGTCGCGATCCCGCTGGCCCCCCGCGCCGAAGACCAGGTGCACCCGCCCCCGGCAGAGCGTCCGGGCGACGGCGATGGTGCGGCGCAGGGCGTCCGGGGTGTGGGCGTAGTCCACCACCACGTTCGGGCCCCGGGACACCACCTCGAAGCGCCCTGGCGGTGGCTCGAGGCACGCCAGGGTGCTCAGGGCGCGCTCCAGGGGCACGCCGAGGCCCACGGCGCAGCACAGCGCCGCGAGGGCGTTCTCGGCATAGATGTCGCCGAGGGCGCGGAGGCGTAGCTCGAACGCCGCCGGGAACGCGCTCCCCCGCGCCTCCGGGCGCACGCTGCAGTGGGCGGTGGTGCCAGCCCAATCGACGTCGAGCTGCTCCGCGCACACGTCCAACGGCAGCGCCGCTGCGCCCCGGCTCGGCGCGCCGTAGGTGATCACCGAGACGCCCTCGGGCACGACCTGTCGCAGGAGATCCGCCGCGGGATCGCAGCCGTTGAGGATCGCGAGGCCATCGGGCGGCAGGAAGTGGAACAGCTGGGCCTTGCTCGCGAAGTAGTGCTCCGGGCTGCCGTGGGCGTCGAGGTGATCGTGGGTGAGGTTCGTGAAGATGGCGGAGGTGATCGGCCAAGCGCGGGCGAAGCCCCGCGCCAGGGCCTCGCTGGTGACCTCGAGCACACCGTGACGACCGCCCGCGGCGCGCCCGCGGCGCAGGGCCTCCACCATGCCCGCGTAGTCCAGCGGCAGGTCGAGGCGCTCGGCGTCGAGGAAGGCACCCACCGTGGTCACCCGCGCGACGGGGCGCGCGGGCTCGTCCGAAC
>JAEWOQ010000569.1 GCA_023460875.1 Pseudomonadota bacterium | reverse complement strand
TGCGGATCGGGTTCGAGACGGTGCGGGCGAGGATCCCCGTGGTGCGGGGGACATTTCGGGCGCTGCGGATCGACCTCCGAGCGGTGCGGGCGACGATTTCCGCGGTGCGGGCGAGGTTTCGTGCGGTGCGCGGATCGGCTTCCCCGCGGTTTGGGATCGGCTTTCGAGCGGTTCGGGGGCGCTGAGGGCCTGGTTCTGCGAGTGTTCGTAGGTGAGCAGTACGGCGCCCAGCGGAGGTCTGATCGCGTGAGAGAGGGCGATAACCCTGCGGGATCGACGACGACGCGGTGTGGCGCGAAGTTTGCGTAGGTGGCTGCATGCTGGTGCGCTTGGTGGGACGCTGGGTTTTTTTGGGCTGGGGGGCCGCGTGCGTCGCTGGCTGCGGTCTGGTGAGTCGCTCGCCGGAGGGTGAAGCGCCGGGGCCGCAGGAGCAGCACAGAGAGCTCACCTTCCAGCAGATCCGGGAAGTGCTCACGCACGAGGCGTCGCCGGGCACGAACCGGGTGAGCGCAGCCTTGTCCGAGGGGGTGCTCCTCGTCGCGAGCCAAGCCGGAGACGGCGTCTGGGTCGACCGTGCGGTGGTCGGCCCCGTCGCGGGCCCCCTGACCCTGGGAGGTGAGGGGCATCTCCTGCCGAAGGACGGGGACACGATCTACGAGCTGCTGCTCCTGCCGCGACCCGGCGGGTTCGGGCTGCTTCAGAGCGTGGGCACGTCGGTCGGTTCGGAGCTCGTCCGTGTCGACCTCGATCTCGATGGGAACGTGCTCCAGCGGACGCACGTCGGCGCGTCTGTCTGGGAGTTCGCGGCAGCCCGGGGAGGTGAGCTCGTCGCCTTCACCTCCGAGGAGGGCGTCGTTCTCCGCGACGGATCCGAGGAAGAAAAGCTCGACGTTTGTTCGTCCCGCGTTTCCCTGGCCGCGACGGACGAGCGCTGGGCGTTGGGTGTCGGGTGCCGAAGGGCGACCGTCCTCCTCGATTCGGGGGACGAACGATTCAAGGTCGAGCTCACGGCGGATGCGATGGCCCCCCCAGCGCTCTTCTTCGGCCCCGAGGGGCTCGACGCCGTCGTCCTGGAGGGCACCACGCTCCTGCACTTCCGCATCGCTGAGGACGGTAGCGTCGAGCGGGTGCGCGACGTCGAGGTGCCGCTGCCGGGGGAGTATGGCCGCCCTCGCCTGGGGTTCTCCCCCGATGGGGCCCAGCTCCTCGTCGAGTACGCCTGGGAGCCCCTCCTCAGTGGGAGGGGCGGCGGGCGCCTGCAGGCCATTTGTGCTTGGCGAGCCGATCCCACCACCTGTTTGCCGCTCGACGAGAGGGACCCGAAAGACACTGAGTTCCGGCACGTCCTCGACTGGGTGCAGGGCTACGAGCCCTCGGTGACGATCGGAATCCGGAGAGTCGGCGGTGTAGGACGGCTGACCGCGATGACGGCGTTCCTCGACGGGGAGGACCCGTCCGGCGGAGTGACGACCCAGTGGATGCGGGACACCTCGGGGACCGTGGCCACCTCCACGGGAGTCGTGGGCTCCGCCCAAGCGTTGGACGTGAGCTTCGCGGGGCCGCAGCCCCACGCGCTCGTCTCCTTGGGCAACGGACGGTACGAGTGGATCGTCGGACCGGCCCTCGGCGACTCCGGCTCCTGGGAAGCCACCCCAGGGCCGCAGAGTGACTCGCGAGACCTTCAGCTTCGTCAGGCTCGGGGAGCACGGTGGCTCCTGAGTGACGATGGGGGGTGGCGGGAGTTCGAGCTCGGCAGCCCGAGCGACACGCGGATTTTCGAGCTGTCCGCTGCGGAGCGAGAGGCGCATCTCCAGCTCCGGTTCGCAGGCGACAGGGCGGGGCGCTACTTCACCTATTGGTGGGATGCCTCTGGCCTGATGCACGTCGCAGCCATCGATGTCCAGCCCGACGAACCCTCGACAGAGCAACCTGCGGGCGCTGCGGTGCCCAGCGTACACCTCTGGTTCGAGGGACCTTGCGCCGGCTTCATGTACGCTCTCGACGTCTCGGGGACGAGCCTCGTGCGGCTCGATGCGGCCGCGCCGGAGGAGGCGCAGCTCGTGACTGCGCCGTTCGAGCGAGAGCAGGACGGTCTCCATTGCGACGACGAGCGCGTCGTCTTGCAGGAGTACAACGCGTACACGTTCACCTTTCTCGACCACGACGGGACCGTGCTGGGGGCGCAGGAGCTCTCGACTCCGCTGACCGGGTTCCGCATGGATGCGGGCACGCTCGTCGCCATCGACGTCGAGAAGGACGACCTCCTGCTCATCACGCCCGACTCCGCCCGGCGCGTGCACGTGCCCCTCGGTGGAGCACCCCTGCGGGCGGCCCAGGTGCACCTGCGAGGCGAGCACGTGGTGGCCGTCTGGAGGGACCCGGAGGACCACCTCCGCGTCCTCGAAGGGCGCCTCCTCGGACGCTGACGACGCGCGCTGACGACGCGCGCTGACGACGCGGTTAACCCGGCTACCGGTGGCTCGGGGGCTCGTCTTCGGTACAGACGATGCGCGCGTACTCGGGACAGCCGGCTTCGTCGCTCCCGTCGGCGCAGTCTTCGTACCCATCGCACTGGAATGACTCGCGCACGGTGTCCCCATCGGCGCAACGGAACGTCGGACAGCCGGCTTCGTCGCTCCCGTCGGCGCAGTCCTCGCGCCCATTGCACTGGAAAGCCTTGTGCACGGTGTCCCCATCGGCGCAACGGAACGTCGGACAGCCGACTTCGTCGCTCCCGTCGGCGCAGTCCTCGTAGCCGTCACACTGCCACTCCGCGAGAATGGACGAACCGTCCGCACAGGAAAACGTTGCCTGACTAGAGCCCAGGCAATCGAACACGCATCCCACGAAGGCCTCTCCCTCCGGCGTGTCCTCCTCCGAACAATACGCCGTGGTGAGGTCGGCGCAGCTCGTGGCGTTTGCACAGTGCTGAAAGCAGTGGAGTTCCCGGGCGGATCCGTCTCCACAGTCGACCACACCCGAGCTCATGAGTCCGCACGACCGCAGCTTGTCCGCAAAGGCATTGCAGGCGGCGGTAGCGTCGCCCGAACCTCCGCTGCCGTGGCAAGCGCCTACGCTCAGCGCCATGAGAGCGCCAACGAACCCCAGGCTCCAGTTCCGTGTGTGTTGGCTCATGCGATAATCCCTCCAGCAGAGAGGGACTCTACGCTGCAGCCATTACGATCTCAAGCTACAGCGGCTGGGGGGCGGCCCATCCCCGATACCTTAGGCGCGGGCGTCCTGGTCCGTTAAGATACCGGCGATGGGGGGCGGCCACCTTGGTCGCGTTGGCGAACGACTGCTTGGCGGTCGCCGTGTCCGTGGGGGGGGGACGCGGGAGACAGGGGCGCCTGCGGGGCGCGGCTCGAGCCCGGGACGGGCGTGGGGTAGCCGTCGCCGATCAGGGCAGCGCCTTCAGGAGGACGGCGGTGAGCTTGGAGGCGTCTCCCTTCCGCTTCGACAGCGTCTCTTCGACCCACTCACGATCTGCCGCCAGAGCCGCCTTGGCCATCTCCTGCAAGCCGACGCCCTTGAGATCGGGCTTGGGCGCTGGCGGGCCGTGGTAGGCGGAGAGCACGAACGTCAGGTTGCCGGTGCGCACCCACAAAGCGCCATCGGAGAGGGCGAGCCGCGCTTCGTCGCCCACGCCGTCGACCGTCTCGAACTGGAAGCCGCCGGCGCCGGCGGCGTCACCGCCCGCGCCGCCCATCAGGTCCACCGTCTTCTCCTTGGCCTTGGTGTCGACCTCTTCGCGCTCCTTCGTGGCGCGGGTGACCGCGGCCATCGCGTCCTTGACCTCTTTCTGGCTCATGCCCTTGGTCGCGTTAGCAAACCACTGTTTGGCGCTCGCCGCGTTTGCGTGAACCTGAATGATGGAGAAGCGCGCGTCGAGGCGCGTCGGTTCGTCGGCTCCCTTGCTCTCCCACCGGTAGGTGCACCCCATCGCGCTGATCGGGCGGAGCTCGGCGGCGGGGATGCCGAAGGTCTCGCCGACGCGCTCGGGGCTGAGCAGCTCGCAGGCCTTCTTGGTCAAGGACTTGTCGAAGAGCCGCCCGCCGGACTCCGCGTTCGCTGCCTGCAGGGCCTCCGTCGCGGAGTCCTTCGGGGCGGAGGGGCCCCCCGCGGAGGAGCCAGAGTCATCCTTTTTGTCGCAGCCCAGCGCGAACAGGGCGGCGCACAACAGGGCAGCAGTACCAACGCTCCGTGTCATCAGAGACCTTTCTGGCAGAAGAAACAGGGGCTTCCGAAAAATCTCGGGCAGCATAGGGGGTTCCCCTGGTCACGCAATCCTGTCGGGCGGCGATGCGGCACGCACCGAGCTGACCGGGAACCGCACGGAGCTGGCCCGGAACCGCACGGAGCTGGCCCGGAACCGCACCGAGCAGCGGGGGCGTCGTCGGAGCTCGGGGTGCGTCGAGGTGGCGTGAGGGGCGCCGAGCCCCGGTGTTACGTCGAGCGCGCGGCGTAGAGAAAGCGCGCGTAGCCGATCTCGGCGGCGTTCTTCGAGAGCTCGACCGTGAGCCAGGCCACGACGTCGTGGAACGGGCGATCGACGAGGGGCCAGCGGCTGCGCCGAGACGAGCGCAGGTCGTCGTCCGTCAGATCCGTGAGCGCCTTTCGCCAGTCGGCTTCGAGGCGGGCGATCTCCGTGCGGACCGCGTCCGCGGAGCCCGGCCAGAAGACGTCCTCGCGGCTGAGTCGAGCCTCACCGAAGGAGTGGTCGAGCACCATCGACCACCAGAAAACGAGGTGCCACGTCAGCCAGGCGATGCTCGAGGGCCCGAGATCGTAGCCTTCGTGGTCGGGCCAGCCCGCTTGCCAGCGACCGTCCGGCAGCTGATGGACGTGGAGTCCGCGCGCCGCGGGGCGCCAGAGGCACTCGTCCGTCGTGAGCGTCTCCAGGTGGTAGTTCGTGAGCATCCACGCGGTGTCGAACTGTTGGAGGAGGACGTCCCGAAGCGCTGCAGCCATGGTGTGTTCCTTCGTCGAGGCGGCGACGCTGGTCGCGGGGGAACATCCTGTCACCGGACACCTTTGCGGGAAAGCGCCCGGCGCATCGAGGGGGGCGGAGGGTGAACCAGCATCCTCCTGGTGGCGAGGCTTGTCATTGGCGAATCCCTCAACCAGGAATAACATGTGCCCCCTGGTCTTCTTGGCCTCAAGCACTTCGGCGGCGTCTCGGACTTCCCCGCGGGCCGCTGGGGGCGGGGATCTCGGGTGAGCTCAGTTGACATGAAGGTGAGGCACGACGAACGCTCCGGATTTGCTACGCCCGCGCAGGTGCGGGAACACATGGAGCGAATCCTACCGGGGGAAGAAGCACGTGTTCGGTGCTTGGCCATTTTCGCGGAGTCGATGGAACGCCTGCACGGACGAGGTCCGTCGCGGTGGGGGGCGTATTGCGAGGGAGACCACCTGCGCCTGCTTGGAGGAGGGCTCATCGTTCTCACCATCAAAGGTGGCCGCCTTTGGTTGGCGCTCGATCAAGCGGCCATCGACCGATTGGACTCGACGGAAGCAATCTTCGGTGCACCTGGCGTCGCTCGCGACCCTGGGCGGTGGAGCCACTACAAACGCCCACCTACGACGAACGTCTTCTATACTCCGACCAAGGAGAACGCGCATGCCTGGTCGTCCATCAGGGGGCTGCATTTCTCTCTCCTCGACCGTGTTGCACATCACGCGTTTCGTCGCGCCAGCCGAGACAAGCATCAGCCGGCGGTCAGCGTTTGCATTGGTGAGATTCTCGGGCGGGCGTTGCCGGAGCCCAATTACGTTACGTCTGGTGAGAAGCTCGAGAAGAGCGTCTCGTTCAGGCATGCAGAGGCTTTCCCGCTGATCGCTGCGATGATCCTGAACCTGGCGAAGGAGCATCCGTCGCGATGGATCACGCACAGGGCGTTGGTCGACCGGTTCCTGTCGGATAGGGAAGGTGCCGCGCTTCTGGAGCGGGTTCGCGCCAAGTCTTCGTTCGCGGACGATCGTAGTACGGCATCGAACATGATTGCCTGGTTCTCTGAGAGAGTTTCCGTTGGGCGTTCCGAGTGGGCGGAGCTCTTCGAGCGTAAGCGACCCCCCGGGCAGCATGGCTCCTCGTCGATATTTTCCCGGTCATCGTCGCGCTCGAAGGCCCTCCAGGCCAACCGTGGTCCCATTCCGAGCGCCATCACCTCCCTCCGCCCTCCATCGTGACCGCGTTGGGGGCGCGTGCTAGGCGGGGCGCTGGTCGGCCATGGACGCCCTCGCTCACTTTCTGGCGCGCCACGCGGTGGGGATTCTCCTCTCGAGCACTCTCCTGGGTGTGTTGGTCGTTT
>JAEWOQ010000568.1 GCA_023460875.1 Pseudomonadota bacterium | reverse complement strand
CCCCCGACCCGAGCGAACCCCCTCCGCCTCCGCGAGCTCCTCCACCAGGCCGGGAGCCACCGCCGCCGGAGCCGCCACTCCAGGGACGACCAGCCCGGCGCCTGCGCCGGCTCCTTCTGCGACCAGTCCGACGCCGGCTCCCGCTCCGCCCGGCCAACCACCGAGCGCGGCCTTCCCCCTCGACTGACCTTCCTCGGTGGACCTTCTTCCTAGCGGGACCCCGCCCGCTGTCCGCGCAGGAAGCGGCTCACGACGTGCGTGACGGCCTCCGGCTGCTCCTCGTGGGGAGCATGCTCGGAGTTCACGAGCTCGAAGCCGGCGGTAGGGATCTCCTTGGCGAGCTGTCGCCCGAAGCTCGGCGGCAGCATCCGATCCTGATTTCCCCAGAGCACCAAGGTCGGCGCCTTCACCAGCCGGCTGTCGGCGACGACTGCGCGGGTGTCCATGTTGGCGCGCAAGGTCGCGAGCAGCGCGCTCCTGCCGGTGGGGGTGCTGAAGGACGTGTAGTAGGCGTCGACCATCACGGGATCGAGGGAGCCGTTCACCCACTCGCGATAAAAGGCGCGGTAAGCGCGGCGTCCGAGGAGCTGTTTGAACAGGAGCCCGCCGAGCAGGGGGGCGGTGGCGAAGCGGAGCTGGGCGTGCAGGTGCGTCGAGTAACAGAGGGGGGCCATCAACACGAGCCGCGAGACGAGCTCCGGGTGACGTGCCGCTACGCGCAGAGCGATGGCGCCGCCGAGTCCATGTCCCACGAGGTGGGCGCGGCCAATCTCAAGGCCCCCGAAGAGATCCACGATCGCCTCCGCGAAGGCCGCGATGTCGTAGGGGTAGCGGCTGGGTGCGGGCTTCTCGCTCTCGCCGAAGCCCGGCAAGTCCGGCGCGATGAGGCGAAAGTTGCCGTCGATGGCCTCCGCGAAGGCCGTCCAGGAGTCGCGCGCCGAGAACATCCCATGGAGCAGGACCACCGGGTGCGTCACCTGGGCCCCCGAGTTCACCTCCTCACGGGCCCACTCCGAGACCCGGAGACGGACGCCGCTGGCCGTGACGTCGCGGGCGAGCACGTTCCCCATCGAGCTCGGAACCTACACCATTTCAGCGGGCGATGAACGGCCGCAGCGGCCGAGCAGCCCCTCGACGGCCGCCCGTGCCCTCGAGGATGCGGACAAAACTGTGGGCGGCTGCGCGCGAGCGGGCTCTCAGAGAGCTTCGGAGGCCCGAACCGGGCCTGCGCACCGGCGGTCCAGCCCACCCAGCGGCCCCATCCCAGCGGGTCAACGCCGGCGGAACCCAACGCCAGCGGAACCCGTCCAGGCCCCGCGGAACCCGCGACCTGGGCCCTGAGAAAGGCGCGCCGGCCGCGCCGAAGGCCGCCTCAGGGGGCAGGCTCGCCCAGGGAGCGGATGGACGGTGAATCGTCTCCATGGACATTCCATGGTGACGGACAAATAATGTCCCAGCGCGTGTTCCATCCCGCGTCCATGGAGCCGTGGACTTCCATGCTCAAATTTTCGTGAGGAAAGTGTTTTGGGCGATCCACTCAGTGGAATATATTCGCCGCACCTCGGGGCCGATGGGTCGCACAGCGCGGCCGCGGCGGCGAACATGTAGCTGATTGGGAGCTCGGCGGGTCGTCCTGCCGTGGGCGACGTGATGATCCGTTTCGACGAGAACACCCTTGCACGCATCGAGAAGCAGCATGCTTCGGGGTTGTCGTCTGCCGAGATCCTCGACCTGTTCGCCACCCATGACGTCACGCTGAGCGAGGCCACCCTACGGAAGTACGTGCAGCTCGGCCTCCTGCCGCGCAGCGTGCGGGTGGGCACGAAGGGAAAGCATCGCGGTTCGAAAGGTGTGTACCCCGTGCGGGTCGTGCGCCAGATCCTCCAGATCAAGCGCATGATGGCCGAGCATTACACGATCGAGCAGATCAAAGAGGAGTTCCTGTTCATGCGGAGCGACCTCGAGCAGCTCGAGCAGACGCTCGGCAGGATCTTCGAGCAGCTCGAGGTCGTCCTCGCGCGGAAGCGGGACGCTACGGCGCGGGTCGTCGCTCGAGACGTGGATGAAGCGCGCCACTCCAGCAAGGACCTCTTGGCTCGCCTCTGCGAGATCGAGGCGAAGCTGACCTCTCGGGCGCGGTTGGACGAGGCGACGGGCTGACGTCGCGAGTGGAGGGCAAGCCGCTCGGCGGCATCGGTGTTTCCCGGCGGGAAGCAGGCAAGGGCAAGGATGATGGAAGCGAAGGCGATAGAGCAGGCAGTCGAGGGTGTGGAGGACGTCGAGGGCGTGGAGCGAACCGAGAGGTCGGCGCGTCACTCGGAGGTGGTCCCCATCACCCGGGAGCAGCGTCGCTCGCGTCGCAAGCGCGACGTGCGGGCCCGCACGATCAGCGTCAAGCGCATGACCAAGCGGGAGCTCGAGATCGGGCGTCTGCTCTATCCCGAGACCGACTACTGGCGTCCGCGCACCCGCTCCGAGTGTGTCGACGGTCCGCGGCCCTGCCCATTCGTCTCCTGTAAGCACCACCTGTTCATCGACGTCTCCCCCCGCACCGGCGCGATCAAGCTCAACTTCCCGGATCTCGAGGTTTGGGAGCTGACGGAATCTTGCGCCTTGGATGTAGCGGACCGAGGGGGCACGACCCTCGAAGACGTGGGCGCGATCATGAACCTCACCAGGGAGCGTATCCGTCAGGTCGAGGTGAAGGCGCTCGCCAAGCTGGAGGCCCTGCAGGACATGGCGTCCCTGCGGGATTACGTGGACGAGGGGCCCGTGGGCAAGCGACGCCTCCCACAGATCACGGAGGCCGATCTGAACCCGAAGCTCCGCGCTGTGGGGAAGGGGCAAGAAGGCCTCCAGGGCGCCGCGGATGGGGACCCGGGAGATCATGGAGAAGAGCACGGAGATGGGGATGAGGCCGACGAAATGGAGCTCGATCGCAGCGTCGAGCTCGAGCTCCTCGAGGCCTGAGGCGGCGGCGCTCCCCGTCCTGGGAGCGCCCAACCGCGCCGCGCCAGCCTCGACCGCATGAGCCGACCGCATGAGTCCCGCCCGCCAGTCCCCTGGCGGGCTTTCGGCGTCTTGGGTGCGTGATATAGATTGCGGGGCGATGCGACCGGACGTGCTCCACGCGGAGCCCACGCCACGTGGCGACATCCGACCCCTCCAGCGCGCGCTCGTCTTCGCGTTCGCTAGGGCAGGAGGAGACGACGCGCTCGCCTGCGCAGCGTCTCTCACGGAGCTGGCGGAGAGCCGCTGGCGTCCCGAGTGTTTCGCCGACGACCTCTTCCTGGACGAGCTGATCGACGGCTGCTTCGACGTGAGCATCGACGGCCAGCGGATCCCGATCGATCGCCGCCGACTGCTGCAGGTGCTCGCCCATCCACCGGTCGATCCACGACACGTCGAGTTCCGCCAAGAGATCCTCCGTGAGCTCGTGGACAGCCCCCTGCACCGCGCCAGCTTGGAGCGCTGTTATCTCGCCTTGGTCGCCCTGCGCGCCGCCCTGGGCGGATCCGACGCGCTGCGGGGCCGCTCAGCGAGCACACAGCGGCGGATCGAGATTCTCCAGGCGATCCGCGCCGCCATCGACACCTTCGCGAGAGCCTTCGAGAGCGCGCGATCCGGCCTGAAGCGGTTGGGCGCCTACGGTCGGGAGGTGACGGACTCGTCGAGCTACGAGCGCCTCGCCCAGCTCCTCGACTTCGAAAACCAGCGGGCCGTCCTGGAGACGCGCCTGCAGGTGGGGTATGATGGAAGGTTGAGGCGCTTCGAGATCGTTCGAGTCTCGGAGGCGGCGCATCCCGCGTTCGCGGCGTCGCCGCTCGGCCGGCTCTGGCGCCGCCTCACCGCTTTGCTCCGGGGGCACCGTTTCAGCGACGACGACGTGCTGATTCGCTTGTTGGACGAGGTGTTCACGGAGCTCGAGGACGTCCTGCTCGTGCTCCTCCCGCTCATGAGCGACATCGAGTTCTACTTGGCGGCGCTCTGCTTTCGAGACCGATGTGAGCGCAGCGGTCTCGCGGTGTGTCTCCCCGAGCTCGACTTCGAGCCAGCGGGGCGCGCCGAGCGGTACGTCGAGGGGTTGTTCAATCCATGGCTCCTGACGCAGCGCGCAGAGCCGCCGGTGCCTTGCGATCTGCGTCAGGCTCCCGCGCACGCGACGGTGATCCTCACGGGCCCCAACTCGGGCGGAAAGACGCGGCTCCTGCAGGCCCTGGCCGTGACCCAGGTGCTCGGCCAGGGAGGGAGCTTCGTGCCGGCCCGCGCGGCGCGCCTGGCGTGGTCCGAAGGGATGTTTCTGTCGCTGCTCGAGCGGGTGAGCCCGGAGCAGTCCGAGGGGCGCCTCGGCACGGAGCTGCTGAGGATCCGCAGCGTGTTTGAGTCCTCGCCCGTGGGCGCGGTGATCATCCTGGACGAGCTGTGCTCGGGGACGAACCCGTCGGAGGGGGAGGAGATCTTCCAGCTCGTGCTCTCCCTGTTCGACGAGCTCGAGCCGCAGGTCCTGATCAGCACCCACTTCCTGGATTTCGCCGGTCGCATCGAGCAGCGCCAGCGCAACGGTCACGGAGCGGGGCGCCCCCTCTCGTTCCTACAGGTCGAGCTCGACGAGCGGGAGCTGCCGACCTATCAGTTCGTGCCGGGGGTGGCGAAGACGTCGCTGGCGCGAAAGACGGCGGCGCGCCTGGGCGTGACCCGTGAGGAGTTGATGTCCTTGGTCGAGCGTCGACGCGGAGCGCCGCCTACGACTCGTCCGGTTCCTCTCCCACTTTCCGGCGATCCGTCTGGGTGATCTTGGGGGGCGCTTGCACGGCGCGACGCACCGCATCCCTCCCGAACTTGTCTTCGATCGCGTCCAGGGCCCGCCCGAGGGCGTCGCCGCCCGCACGCCGCCCAGGGACGCTCTGTGCAGGGACGCTGGGGCGGAGGCCTGGAGCCCGTAACGCACCGCGGACGGCCCCACCATCGAAGAGCTCCAGCTGACCCGGAGGGGTCCAGGGAGCGCCGTGAGGCGCGCCCCCGGCCCCCGCCGCGGGGGGGCCCCGGCGCGCGCGGGCCCCCCCCCCGCGGCCGCCCGCCGCGGGTTGAAGGTTCGACAGGGACACCCCGAGGAGCCGGACCGGCTCCCGGATCTCGGCGCGGGCCCAGAGCTCGAGGGCCACCTCCCGTAACAACGCGCCGTCGGCGGTGACCTCGCGCAGGGTCTTGTTGCGGCTGAGCAGCGGGTAGTCGGGTTCGCTCAGACCGCTCGACCGCGACGGGTGGCTGCCGCGCGCCCGCGCGAGCTTGATCTTGAGGGTCACGGTGCGGCCGACGAACCCTGCGCGCCGGGCACGCCGCGCGACGGCTTCCGCGTGGGCGGTGAGGGCGGCTGAGATTCGGTCCGCGTCCAGGACGTCCGCCTCGAAGGTGGCCTCCTCGCCGATGGACTTGGGCATACGCTCGCCGATCACGGGGCGGTCGTCCACGCCCCGTGCCCGGCGCGCCAGCTCCTCGGCGCGAGACCCCACGGCGCGGTGGAGGGCGCCGGGGGAGGCACTGGCGACGTCCCCGAAGGTGCGAAGGCCCGCCGCGAGCAGAGCCTCCTCCGTGCGCGGTCCGACGCCCCAGAGCTTGCGGATGGGGAGAGGGGCGAGGAGCGGCTCCACCTCCTCCGGCGTCACGAGCAGGAGCCCGTCGGGCTTGGAGAGACCGCAGGCGATCTTCGCCACGAGCTTGTTCGGCGCGATCCCGACGGATACGGAGAGCTCGGTCCTGGCGCGGACCTCCTCCCTGATCCGCCGCCCGATCGTCAGCGGAGGCCCGAACAGGGCCACGGACCCGGAGATGTCGAGGAAGGCCTCGTCGAGGGCGAGGGGCTCCACGGTGTCGGTGAACTCCGCGAAGACCCGGTGCACGTCCCTGGACACCCGGGAGTACTTCTCCATGTCCCCTGGGAGGAAGACCCCCTGCGGGCAGAGCTGGCGCGCGCGGAAGCCCGGCATCGCCGAGTGCACCCCGAAGCGGCGCGCCTCGTAGGAGGCCGCCGACACGACCCCGCGAGGAGAGGTCGCGCCCACGATGACCGGCTTGCCGCGGAGCCGCGGATCGTCCCGCTGCTCCACCGACGCATAGAAGGCGTCCATGTCCGCGTGCAGGATCCAGCGCTCCACCGTGGCTCCTCCCGGTCGTGGCCTCAGCCTCGCAGGTGGCGGACCACCCGGAGGAAGTTCGCGCCGAGCACCTTGCGCACGTCGTCGGTGGACCAACCCCGCCGCAGCATGAGCTCCACCAGCCGCGGCAGCTCGAGGCAGCTCGGCATGTCTCGCGGCGTGTCGATGGCGCCGTCCCAGTCGCTGCCCAGAGAGGCGTGATCCGCGCCCACCACTCTGCGCACGTGCTCCAGGTGCTCGACGACGCGCTCGGCTCGACCCCGGCGCAGCCCGTCGCCGAGGAACGGCGCGTGATACATGATGCCGATCGTGCCGCCCGTGTCCGCCACCGCGCGCAGCTGATCGTCGTCGACGTTACGCCAGTGGCGGTGCACCCCGCTCACGCCCGTGTGGGTCACCAGCAGCGGCTGCGAGCGATCGTGGACCCGCACCGCGTCCCAGAACCCGGGCGGATCGATGTGCGCGAGATCGACCCCGATGCGTCGCGCGTTGAGCAGCCGCACGAACTCCTGGCCCCAGGGGGTGAGGCCGCGCTCGCCGCGCCCGCGGAGCGGTGAGCTGGTGTGGCCCAGGTGTGAGTTGGTCAAGTGGAGCAGGGTGATCCGCAAGATCCAATCGCCGCAGCGCTCGAGCTCCTCTGGCCCCGCGTCGAAGGCGTTGCCGCCCTGGACCCCGAGGAAGGCGGCGTGCTTTCCGGCCTGCCGCGCGCGCAGGTACTCCTCGTAGCTTCGCACGACCGCGAAGTGATCGCTCACGTCGTCGAAGAGCTCGCGCAGCTCCCGGAGGTTGGCGCTGAAGACCTCTCCGCGCTCGGCGCGCGGCCGCGCGGGGTTGGTGGAGATGATCCAGGTGCCGGCTCCGATGCCCGCTTCGAGGACGCGTGGGAAATCGGCGTGGCCGAAGAGCAGACCCCGGAACGGGCCGAGGCCGTGGCGCCGCCGGAGGTCGTAGCCGACGCTGCGGTGAAAGCTGAAGGACTCGATGTGCAGATCGATGACCTCGCTGGCGAGGTACAGCTCCGCCGCTTCCCGGGACACGCCCAGGCGCGTCACCAGCCGATCGATCGTTGGTCTCTCCCAGGGGCCGAGCGCGGTCACCCCTTCATCATGCACGAACGCCGCGCCCGATGCTCGCGCCAGGGCTCGCCGCCGGGAGGGCGCGCCGAGCCGGGAGCACCGGCGGGGCAGTGCTGTCCGGGCAGTGCTGTCCGGGCAAGGCTCTCGAGGGGGAGGCGGCTGGAATGGGGGCCGCCGCGGCGCGCGCGTAGGACGCTCAGAGCCCTTGGGGCACGTCGTCGAGGTTCACCTCACCGAGGGCGTAGCGGATCAAGGCGCTGCGGTTCGCCTTCGTCATGCCTCGGGCCTTGAGGGAGTCGACCATGGCGTCCAGACGCTTCAGGTCCTTCGTGTACATGGAGATGCAGATCACCTTGTAGTGCGTCGGCTTCTCCGCCTTGGCGCCCTCCGCGCGAGCGGCGCCGCGCGCCGGCGCATCGTCATTGCTCGACTTGCTCGCCGAGTAGTAGCTGGTCGACAGCGCCCGGTCCGTCTCGAGAACCTGGGCTGTCTGCGGAAGATCCGAATGTTCGCTCATGGTGCCTCCTGGAGCGGCTGCCCGCGGGGCCCGCCGTCCCACTCGCACTCGGATTGTCATGAGCGCCCCGGGGGGGCCAAGTTTGCGGCGAGCTCCCAACGCCGGCGCGGCCCGAGCCTTGTGGGGGCTGCGCGGGCGCTCGGCGCTCAGTGACGGAAATGGCGCACGCCCGTCATGACCATGGCCACCCCGAGCCGGTTGGCAGCGGCCACGACCTCGTCGTCTTTCTTGCTGCCCCCCGGCTGGGCGATCGCGCTGACGCCGGCCGCCGCGGCCGCTTCGACCCCGTCGGGGAACGGGAAGAACGCGTCGGAGGCGAGGACCGCGCCTCGCGCGAGATCGCCCGCCTGGGCGCAGGCGATCCGGACGGAGCTCACCCGTGACGTCTGCCCGCCGCCGATGCCGACCGTCGCGTAGACGCCGGGGGCGACGACGCGCGCCAGGAGGATGGCGTTGCTCCGCACGTGCTTGCAGAGAGCCCACGCGAACTCGAGGGCCTCGCGCTCCGCGTCCGACGGAGACTTGTCGGTGGCGATTTTGCCGTCGAGGACCTCGCCCGACGCCGTCGGATCACGATCTTGGAACACGTAACCGCCGCCGATGGCCTTGCCGTAGAGCGCGGGATGATCCGCGGGGAGCCAGGCGCCCGTGGCCAGGATGCGTAGGTTCTTCTTGGTGCGCAGGACCTCGAGGGCCGTCGCGTCGTAGTCGGGGGCGATCACGCACTCGAGGAAGGTCTCGACGAGGGCCCGCGCCGTGGGCTCGTCGACGGTGCGGTTCAGGGCGACGATGCCGCCGAAGGCGCTCAGGGGATCCGCGTCGTGAGCGGCTCGATAGGCGCGCTCGAGATCCGGCGCGGTGGCGGCTCCGCAGGGGCTCGCGTGCTTGATCACGACGGCGCCTGGGCCCTGCAGCTCGCGCACCGCCTCCAGGGCGGCGGCGGCGTCCACGAGGTTGTTGAAGCTGAGCTCTTTGGCGCCCGTGCCGAGGCTCTCGGCGCGGGCCAGGGTGCCGGGCTGCGCGTCCCGCTCCACGTAGAAGGCGGCGCGCTGGTGCGGGTTCTCTCCGTACCTGAGGCCGTAGCCCTTCACGAGGGGGACGGTGAGCGCCCGGGGGAAGCCGTCGCTCTCGCCCAGGGAGGTGAGCCAGCCGCTGATCGCCGCGTCGTAGGCGGCCGTGTGCGAGAAGGCCTTGCCCGCGAGGCGCTGACGAGTCTCGAAAGAGACCTCGCCCGCGCGCTGGATCTCGTCGAGGACCAGCTCGTAGTCTGTCGGATCACAGACCACCGTGACCCGAGCGTGGTTCTTCGCGGCGGAGCGCACCATGCTCGGCCCACCGATGTCGATGTTCTCGACGAGCTCTTCCTGAGTGGCGCCGGGCTTCTTCAGGGTCTGCTCGAAGGGATAGAGGTTCACCACCACCAGGTCGATGAAGCCCGCGCCGATGCGCTCGAGATCCTTCTCGTCGGTCCCCTCCCGGGCCAGGATGCCGCCGTGGACGCGGGGATGCAGCGTCTTGACCCGGCCATCCATCACCTCAGGGGACTCGGTGTAGGCGTCGACGGCGCGTACGGGGAGCCCGGCCTCGCTGAGGACTTTGTGGGTCCCGCCCGTGGAGAGCAGCTCCACCCCGCGCTCATGGAGGGCGCGGGCAAAGGGTACGAGTCCAGTCTTGTCGGAAACGGAGAGGAGGGCGCGGCGGATCGGCATGGGGCCTCCGGGTATCGCTCGTAGGCGCCCCCGTCAACGGTTGGGGCGACGAGTGGCGTCCGGAAGAAGCCGACCAACCCGAAAGTGAGGCCGAGCAAGGCGATCGCGATAGCTCGCGTCCCCTTGTATTCGGCCGTCCAGGAAGCCGAGATCGAGCACAGGGCCGACCGTGGGCCGACCGAGAGGGTGGAGCCAGCCCGTGAGGCTCAGTCGTGGGCCATGCGCTGGGCCCAGAACTGCTCGAGATCGGGGGCGAGCGGCGCGGTGATGCAGAGAGGAGCGCCGGTGAAGCAGTGGCGCAGGCGGTATTCGTGGGCGTGGAGCGCGTGGCGCGGCAGCTCCAGCAGGCTCAAATCCTCGTCCGTGAGGTCTCCATCGGCGGCTCGCGCGAGGAGCCGTTCGTCGGGGCCGTAGAGTTTGTCGCCCACGACGGGTGTGTTCATGTGAGCGAGGTGCACACGGATCTGGTGCTGTCTCCCCGTGAACAAGTCACAGCGCACCAGCGCGTACTCACCCTGTCGCTGCAGCACTCGAACCCCCGTGCGCGAGGGGAGCCCGCGGCCGCGCGCCGCGACGCGCATCTTCACCCGCAGCGGGCTGGGATCCGCCTCGAGGGGGAGATCGATGAGGCCCTCCGGGGGCACACCACGGGTGATCGCCAGGTAAGTCTTGTCCGAGGGCGGCGCGTCTCCGCCGCTCGTCGCGGCGCGCGCCGCCAGCAGGGAGCGCTCCTCCAGGGCGCGCTTGAAGGCGCTGTCCGCCTGGGGGGAGCGTGCCACGAGCAAGACGCCGCTCGTCTCCCGATCGAGCCGATGCACGAGGGAGAAGAACTCACCAGGACGGAGCGCCTCGAGGCGCTTGATCACCGTATGGTGATGGTGGCGGGCCGTCGGGTGCACCGTCATGAGCGGCGGTTTGTCGAGGGCGAGGAGGTGTTCGTCCTCGTAGAGGATCGTGAGCTCAGCGGGGGCTTCGATCTCGTCGAAGGCGGGGCGCCATAGGGCGATGCGATCCTCACCCCGCACTCGATCGCTCGGCCGCAGGCGCCGTCCTTCGAAGGAGAACGCGCTGTTTTCGATGATGGCGCGGGCCCGCGTGCGGCTCGTGCTGCGGAGCTGCGAGGGCAGGAAGCGATCGAGCCGCATCCCCTCGCACTCGGGGGGGACCCGGAGCACCCGCAGGATGGCGTCTTCGGGGATCCCCGCCGGGCGAGCGGGAAGCTCGAGCGGCGAGGCGCTCCGCTGGGGGATCGGTTGCAGCCGTCGGGCCATGCCCGCGCTCACCGGTCGTAGATGCGCTGGATCTCGGTGCCGACACCTTGGTCGGTGAAGATCTCGAGCAACAGGGCGTGGCGCCTCCGCCCGTCGACGATGTGGGCCTTCTCGACGCCGGAGTCGACGGCCTTGAGGGCGCAGCGCACCTTCGGGATCATTCCCCCGCCGATGACGCCCTCGCCGATGAGGCGCTCGGCCTCCCGGGCCCGCAAAGAGCGGAGCAGGTTGCCAGCGTTGTCCTTCACGCCCTCCACGTCCGTCATCAGCACGAGCTTGGCGGCGCCGAGGGCCGCGGCGATGCGCCCGGCGGCCGTGTCCGCGTTCACGTTCAGGGCCTTGCCGTCCGCGTCGAGGGCGATGGGCGCCACCACGGGGATGAACTGCTTGTCGATCAGCTCTCGGATCAGGTGCGGCCGCACCTCCTCGATGTCACCGACGCGACCGAGATCCACGAGCACCTGCTCGCCCTGCTCGTTCTTGGTGGGCACGCGATCCTTGCGCCGCGCGCGCATGAACTGATCGTCCTTGCCGCTCAGGCCCACCGCGCGCCCCCCTTGCTCGCAGATCAGGCCGACGATCTCGGAGTTCACGGCGCCGCCGAGGACCATCTCGACGACGTTCATCGTCGCGTCATCCGTGACGCGCAGCCCCGCGCTGAAGGTGGAGGCGATCCCCACCTTCTGCAGCATCTCGTTGATCTGCGGCCCGCCGCCGTGCACCACCACGACCTGGATGCCCACGTAGCGCAGCAGGCAGACGTCCCGGGCGAAGCTCCGCTTCAGCCCCTCATCGACCATGGCGTGACCCCCGTATTTCACGACGAAGGTCTTCTGGTGGAAGCGCTGGATGTAGGGCAGCGCTTCGTGGAGAACGGCGGCTTTTTCGACGAGCTGGTCCATGGGGGATCGGGGGAGGGG
>JAEWOQ010000567.1 GCA_023460875.1 Pseudomonadota bacterium | reverse complement strand
AAGCCCCCGGCGAGCACCCGCACCTCGAAGTTGGTGGCGTCGATGAGCGCCACGCGGCTGCTCTCCGGGTTGACGAACCACAGGTGCTCTCCCGTGACGACGGGGGCACGAAAGACGCTCAGGTCCTTCTCCTCTTCGGGGAGCTCCGGGACGGCGCCGCCAAAGCCGCCCCCAGGGTCGCTCAGGGAACCGCCAACGCCCGAGTCGACGCTATTCCCGTCGCCGATCGGAGGATGCCAACTATCCTCAGTGGCCCCCCTGCCGCCGAAATCGTCCGAGCCGCAGCCCAGGGCGATCCCCAAGACCAAGGCGACGACGCCCGCTCCCAGCTCGAAGACGCGTGCTCCCGGCCGAACCTCGCCCATCACTCCACCACCTTTCCACCGAGCTCGAAGCCCGTGAGGGTCTGCCCTGCGCCATCCTCCAAGCCCACGAAGGTCACCCGCCCCTCCGGGTGCGATTGGGCCACGAAGCCCTTGCCCGCTTCGGGCACGATGCCCGAGGCCAACGGCGTGCTCGCGAGGCGGATCCTGTCGACCTGGAGGTCAGGCAAGCGCGCCAAGAGGACGTGGTGGGGTTCGCTCCCGGCGCCGACGGTCGTCACGAGGGCCCGGGGAGGATCGGAGGAGAGGGAGACGAAGCGCGCAGGAGCGTCCGTACCCTCGAGCTTCGGGGGCAGGTCCATGGCGACCGGGACCAAGCTGAACGCGCCGCGACGAGCGCTCCCCGCGGGAGGAGTGAGCAGCACCACCGCGTGGGAGCCGTCTTCCGTGAGGAAGGCGGCCTGCACCGGCGCCCGCAGGTCGACCTCGCGGTGCGAGCCCTCCTCGAGGTCGACGATGGCCATCTGGGGCGAGGGCACCGCGTTCGTGAACAACAGCGCATATCGGCCGTCCTGGGACAGCACGGCGCTGCCGAAGAGCCCATCGATCTCCAAGAGCTCGTAGTCGTCGGGATCGGCGACGATGGTGGCCAGCGGCAGCACCGCGACCCGCGACGGCTCCGGCGTCGCAGGGGCGCCGGCGGCGCCAGCGGCGGGCTCGGTGCGGGTCCGCATCACCGCGACCGCCCTCGTGCCGTCGGCGCTGACGTCGAGATCCGTGACGGGCGCGGGGAGATCGATCGTGACGCGCTCGTCGCTCTCGAGGTCGACGATCAGCACGCTGCTCTCACCCTCCATGCGCACGAACGCGAACGCTCCGTCGGGGGTGATGGACACGTCACGCGCCAGATTGCCGCTCTCCTCCGGCAGGAACAGCTCGCGCTCCACCCGGGGGCCCTCCGAATGGGTCAGGTGCAGCACCGTGATGCCCGGCTGGGAGACCACGTACGCTCGCGTGCCGGTCTCTTCCACCACGACCTGGCTCGGTCGGTAACCGGCGCTGAGCCGCGTAGCGACCGGCTCGTCGCCGTCGAGATCGACTACGGTGAGATCCTGGAGGCCCTCCGCGGGATCGACGCGCTGGAACGCCCGGGCGTTGCTCCAGGCGATGGCGAAGCGCGACTTCGGACCGATGCGCCACGCGTTCGCGCGGGAGTGCAAGGGCACGGAGCGGACCGTGACGGTCTCCGCGTTCACGGGGGCGTCCTCGTCAGAGGGCAGGCGGAAGACGGTGGCGTCGTGGCTGAGCTCGTTGACCACCACGGCGCCGCCGCGGAAATCGCCGATCGGCGGGATCCCCGCGAGGTACGTGGGCGCGAAGCCCGCATCCAGGACCTCCACCCCGAGCGTCGTCGCGTCCACCAGGACCACCCGGTTGCTCTTCGGGTTGGCAGCCCAGAGGTAGCGCCCGACCGCCGCGGGCACCTCGAAATCCTCCTCGAGCTCTTCTTCGGGGGGGAGGGGATCTGCGCCCTGGGCCGTACCTCCGGTCCCGGTCCCGTCGCCAGGTGCCCCCCAGTTCCCACCGGGACTACCACCGCTCGAGCTCGCGGCTGTCTCCTCGCCGCAGGCCGTCACGCCAGCGAGGATGAGGGCCAGCGCGCTGCAAGAGCTCCCGAAAAGCAAACGACGTTTCAAGCTTCCGTCCCCGGTGTTCCTCGACGCGGCGCCGAGACGAGAAAAAGGCGAGTTCGGAAGCTTATTAGCAAACTACGGGCCAATCATGGACGGGGATCCCGCGGAAGCTGCTTTTCAGGGGAATAAGCGATATTTATTGGAGGGAGGGCCCGGAGAGCCCGCCCCCGTAGGCGCCGTTGTCACCGCCGCGGGAGACGTGTCCGTGATCCGTGTGTCACAGCGTGCCAGGGAGGCCCCAACTGTGTCACTGACCCCCAACAGCCCCCCGGAGCACCGATTTTAGATCAGGAGGCTGCGGGGGCCTCTGGGATCGCCGCCGGTGCCGCTTCGGGGATCGCGGCGGGCGCTGCCTGGCTCTGCGCGGGAGACGCGGCGGGAGGCGTAGCGTTTGCGCTGGCGGCGGCAGGAGCGTTGGAGGTCGTCGGCGCCGCCGCCGTGAAGCTCTGCCGGGCGAGCTCGGTCCCGTCCTCGAGGTGGACCACTGCCTCCCAAGCGCCCCCTTGCCTGATGTTCTGGGTCCGCGCCCAGGTCCGGTAGCGAGCAGACGAGCCGGGCACCTCCAGCTTCACGAAGCCCACTTTCTGACCACTGGAGTGCTCGAAGGTGACCACGAGGTGGGCGGGCGCGCTCCCTGGATTGGCGAGCTCGACGAAGGCCGTCAGGGCCTCCCCGGGCTGCGCCTCGCCCGCCAGGGCCACGGGCTCGCGGTTCTCCACCGCCGTGGCGAGGACGAGGCGCTTCACCTCGGGCGGGGTCACGACGGCAGCCGCGGCCGAAGGAGCGGCGGCGTCGCTCGATCTGGAGCTCGGTGTGGAGGTGCCCCGCGCCGAGCGCGCAGCGGAGGCCTCGCTGGGCTCTGGCTCCGCCGCGGGACGGGCTGCGACGGCAGCCTCGTCTCCTCGGGCATCTCCGACGACATCCTGGGCGGGCCCACCCTGGGGGGCCTGGGCGCGCTCCTGCACGGCGGAGACCTCCGCGACGGCGGTCGGCGCGTGCTCCTGGCAGGCGGTCCAGGTGGACAAAGCGAGGGCGCCGCTGGCGAGGAAGAGCGAGCTGAGCGACAGGGCACGGGGCATGGGAGCGGACTTCATGGGCGCGATTTCCTTCTTCCTTCAGGTTGATGTTCCGAGGCGTCGGGCCGCGTGGGCGGTGACGCTCGGTCTACCTACTCAGCAACCCTTGGGCCAAAGGAACGCCGAGGGCGGATCCCCGGAGATCACCGCGGGAACGGCGTTTCACGACCTGCGCTGGCGGCGGCGCCCTGTGAGCGAATCGACACGACCTGTGTGCGGCCGGCCGCGATCTGCCGCGATCTGCCGCGATCTGCCGCCACGGGGGACACAGCGCGGTCGGACGCGCGGCGCTCACCTCGTCGGCTTCAGCTGGGGGACGTCTCGGGGAGATGGTGGGGATCGAAGTAGTCGACCTCGACGCCGCGGTGGGTGCGCACCCGCGTGACGCCGTCGGCTCGGGAGACGATCCACTCCGGACCGATGGGCACCTTGCCGAAGCCCCCCGGCGCGTCGAGGATGAGCTTGGGCAGCGCGATGCCGCTCAGACGCCCTTGCAGGGCGGCCATGATGTCGATGCCGGTCTGCACGGTCGTACGCAGGTGGCCCGTGCCCCGCACTGGATCCGTCTGCAGCAGGTAATAGGGTCGCACGCGCTCCCGGACGAGACCGCGGAAGAGCTCCGTGAGCACGTTGGCGTCGTCGTTGACGCCCCGCAGGAGCACGGTCTGGTTCATCACCGGAAACCCGGCGTCGGCCAGGCGGCGGCAGGCAGCTCGGGCGTCGGGATGGAGCTCCCGGGGGTGATTGAAGTGGGTCATCACCCACAGGGGATGGTGGGGCCGGAGCGCCTGGAGCAGCTCGTCGTCGATGCGCTGAGGCAACGCGACGGGCACGCGGGTCGCCAGGCGGATGGTCTCGACGCTCTCGATGGTCCGGAGCGCCGCCAAGATCCGCTCCAGGCGGGACGTCACCATCGCCAGAGGATCACCCCCGCTGACGATCACGTCCTTCACCTCCGGGTGGGCGCGCAGGTACTCCAGGGCGGGGGCGAGGCGGTCGAGACTCCGGGGCCCGCCCCCCGCGCCGACCATGCGGCTCCGCGTGCAGAAGCGGCAGTACACGGCGCAGCGATCCGTCACGAGGAGCAGCGCCCGATCCGGATAACGCCGCACCAGCTCCGGGGCCACCTGATGATCCTCCTCCCCGAGGGGATCCCGGAGGTCGCCGGGGGTGCTCTGTGCTTCGGCGGCCTGGGGCACCACCTGGCGCCGGATCGGACAGCTCGGGTCGGTGGGATCGACGAGGGACAGGTAGTGGGGAGTGACGGAGATGGGGAACCCTGCCTGCTCCGCCGCCCGCGCCCCCTCCAGCTCCTCGGGGCTCAGGTGGAGCGCTCGTGCCAGGTCGTCTGCCGTGCGGGCGGCGTTCTGGAGCTGCCAGCGCCAGTCGCCCCAGCGCTCCGCGGTGGGGGGCGGC
>JAEWOQ010000566.1 GCA_023460875.1 Pseudomonadota bacterium | reverse complement strand
CCCCCCGCGCCCCCCGCCCCCCCACCCCCCCCCCCCCCCACGCCTGCGCTGCGGTGACGCATCACTCGATCTCGTCCTGTCTCGCTACGATCGCGACGTGGGCGTCGACATCATTCGCCGCAGCGGTGATGTGCAAGTCATCATCGTCAAGTGAGTCGCCGCCGCCAGCCCTCTTCGGCCTGATCCTATTCGACCTGATCCTCTTCGGCCTGGCCCTGGTCCACGCCAGGCTCGGAGCCTGGCTCCAAGCTCCGCTGAGGCGGGGTCTTGGTGTCCGGGGTCTTGGTGTCCGGGGTCTTGATGGACGGGGTCTTGATGGACGGGGTGCCCCGGCGCGAAGGCCTGCGGGGGCGATGTTCATCGGCCCAGCTGGCGAGGCGCCGCCGTTGCTCCGGCGTCGCCTCGACCGCCACCTCCACGAGGGCGCGGTGCAGCACCTCCTGAGAGCGCTGGGTCTCGTTGCGGAGCCCCTCGAGCTCCCGAGCGAGCAGGTCTCGTTCGAACGGCTCGGCTCGCAGGGCAGCCTCCACCCGGCTCCGTGCTCGCTTCGTTTCATGCCAGCGGCTCCGCAGCTCCCCCTTGTGGGCTCGGAGGACGTGGCTGACCCGCGGCCGGTCCTGGCCGAAGACCTCTGCTGCGTGGAACAGCGTCCTCGGGCCGACCCCGGCGGAAGGTTCTCGCCCCGGCCCGCGCTCGGCGGAGCGCTCCTCTCCCGTCCGAGGGCCTCCCGTCCAGAGGCCATCCGCGGAGGTGCGGGGGCGCAGGAGCTGCACCGAGAGCACCCCGAGCAAGAACATGTTGAGGGCGAGCGACACGGCGAGCCCGATGGCGAGCTTCCGCACGAGTCCGCGGCTCATGGCAGCGCCTCCCAGCCGTCCCCGAGGTGCAACGCGAACGCGACCTCTGACATCTCCTCGAGCTCCTCCTCCGTGAAGCCGGCACCTTCTGGTTCGTAACCCGCCGAGAGCTCCACGCCGTCTCCGCGGCTCGTGCTCTCGGTGACGAGGCTCCCCGTCAGGACGCCGAGCACCGCGGCGGCAGCGAGCGCGAGGGCGGGCTGGAAGACGCCACCGAACGGCCACCAAGAGAACGCACGCCGCGTCTTCGGCGCGGCGCTCGCCCGAGGGTGTCTCCGGGGCACCTCGAGGAGCTGCTCCAGCAGAAGCGGGGTCGGCTCGATGGCGCTGACCTCGTCGAGCATCTGGGCAACCCGGATCGCCTCCGCCTGGAGGCGCCGAGCCCCATCGAAGCTCTCCAGAGCTCTGAACCCCGCTGCCCGCTCGGGCTCCGGCCAGCGCGAGAGCTCAGCCCCGTACCGATCGAGGCATCGCTCGAATTGCTGCAGGTCCATGTCCGTCTCGAGCTTCATCGTTCGTTCCTCGCCACGCCGCCCAATAGCTCACGGAGCTTACGCCGAGCGCGGGAGAGCAGCGACTCGACCGCCTCGACCCCGACCCCGAGCACCTCCGCAGCTTCCCCGTGGGACAGCTCCTGGTAGTGGACGAGGGTGATCGCCTCTCGCTGCCGCGGCGCGAGCTGCTCGAGCGCCTCGACCACCGTCTGCGCCGTTTGCTTTCGCTCCAAGAAGGCCCCGGGCTGCGCGCCCGCCCGGCCAGAGTCCGGAGCCGCCTCGACGACCGCGAGATCCGCGCGGGGCCGTCGCTTCCGGAGGCCGTCGAGCGCCACGTTGCGGGCGATCGTGTGCAACCAGGTAGTGACGCGCGCCGTGGGCTCGTAGCGCTCGGCGTGCTGCCAGGCTCGTAGGAACGTCTCTTGCGCCACTTCCTCTGCCTCCTCCTGCGTGCCCAGGAGTCGAAAACCGAACGCCAAGATGCTGCGAGCGTGGAGGTTCACGAGTTCCTCATAAGCGCGCTCATCGCCGTCAGCGATCCGACGCATCAGCTCGGCGTCGTCCTGGAGGGCGTCTGATTTCCCCGTCACTTGGCTCCGATGAAAGCACCACCCCGCTCCTTGGCAAGGCCCGCGCCGCGTGCCCTGCCAGCCACATCATCGCGGGCGCGGGCCCTCTAGTGGACTCGACTTCCCGTGACGGGACCGTGGTCCGGTGGTTGAGTGACGTGGAGCGACGACGCCCCCGAAAAGGTCGCGTCAGGGGCGCTCGGGTGAGGCGCTGAGGCCACCTCTACCCGATCCGCGCCCCCAAATCCGCGAGCAGAGACGCGCGCGCTCAGTTCCCGCGTCGCTTGCCGTCCTTGCCCTTGTGACCGCGGACGTTCTTCATCTCGTCCTTGGTGACGGCCCCATCACCGTTCGCGTCAGCCTTACGGAACATCTCGTCGGCCGCGGTCTGCGCCTCCGCACGGCTCACCTTACCGTCACCGTTGGTGTCGAGCCGCTGGAACATGCGCTCCGCGAACTTCCCGTGCTTCTGCGCCTTCTGGGCCTTGGCCGCGTCCCACTCGGCCTTGGTGATCACGCCGTCGCCGTTCGTATCGAGCTTCTCGAAGCGCTTGTCCGGCATCTGCGCCTCGGCCTTGGTCAGCTTGCCGTCTCGGTTCGCGTCCTTCTCGGTGAAGATCTTGTCCATCATCTGGCTGTGGCCCGCGCGGAACTCCTCGGCGGTCACCGAGCCGTCACCGTTGGCGTCCAACCGGTTGAAGCGCTCGTCCTTTGCTGCGCGGGCCTCCGCCAGGGTGATCTTTCCGTCCTGGTTCTTGTCCATCTTGTTGAACCAGGCCTCCGGCCCCTTGTGCTTGCCGCCGCCTGCGAAGGCGGCCGTGCTGATCAACAGGGCGGAAGCGGCGGTCAGGGAAATCAGTGCTTTCTTCATTTCGTCCTCTCGTTTCTCGTGCCCGTCGGGGCCAGTCCGTTGGTCTCGAGAAGTTCAACGCGGCACCGCGCGAAATCCGTCGGTCGCCGGAGAGTTTTTTTTCGCCGCCCCCGCCGCGCCGATCCGAAGCCCCCGGCCCCGCTCCTGCCAGGCTGTAATCTGCAGCCGTCCCCTAGCGCTCCGCGCGCCGGCCTCCAGCGCCCCACTCCCCGCGCGCCCCGTGTCCGCGCGCCCCGTGTCTGCCGGGCCACGCTCCGCGGATGCCCGCCCACGCCGCTGCTCCCCGTCCCTCGCTTCTCGCGGCCATTGCCTTCACGGCACGCTCGTTGCTGACTGCGATCGACCATGGTTCTCCCCCTCCTGCCGCGGACCGGCCTGGCCCCCCGATCGACCGCCCCCTGGCTGCGCCCCTGGCTGCTCCCCCTCCTCCTCTTCATGGCTTGCATCCCCACGAGCCAACCGCCTCCGGTCACCCCTGATCGGATCCTCGAGCTCGGGAGCGACCTGGGGCCACCGGCGCCAGAGCCCTTCCGCGTCGTGATGACGGGAGCCGATGGAGAGGTCGGCGCGAACGCCCAGTTGAACCTCGTCTTCAACCGCCCCGTGCGCGAACTCGGCCCGGCTGGCGCCGAGGCGCTCCCTCCCATCGGGATGACCCCCGCGATCGACGGGCGCTGGCGCTGGGTGGGTAGCAGCGCGCTCGTCTTCGAGCCGGGCGCCGGGCGGTTGCCCCTGGGGACGCGCGTCGAAGTACAGGTGGCGGCGGGCGTGCGTGCCCAGGACGGCAGCACCCTCGACGAGCCCGCGCGCTTCGCGGTGGAGACGCCGCGACCACGGCTGGCCCACTCGCACCCCTACGACGGCTCGCGGGGCATCGGCCCGCGCCAAGAGCTCGAGCTCTATTTCGACCAAACCATCGATCCCGCCGAGCTAAAGCGCGCCGCCACGCTCACGGCGTCGTCGCAAGGGAAGCGCCAGCCGATCGACTTCACCGTGCTCGGGGGAGACGCGGACTCCCCGGAGCGACTCACGATCCGCCCATCGGTTCCTCTGCCTCCGGCCCGCGCGGTCGAGCTCGTCATCGACGCGAGCTTGCGCGGCCGTGAGGGTCCGCTGCCGACGGGCGAGGCGCGGGTCGTGCGCTTCGAGACCTACGGGCCGCTCCAGGTCCAACACGTGAAC
>JAEWOQ010000565.1 GCA_023460875.1 Pseudomonadota bacterium | reverse complement strand
CCCCCCCCCCCGCCCCCCCCCCCCACGGAACCAGAACCTCCGCCGCCTCCGCCGCCCGCCGCCGATCCACCGCTGGAGCGCCCGGCAGCTCCCCAGGCGAGCCATCAGGCTGCTCCCCCGCCCGACGCGGCGCCCAAGGCAGAGCAGGCGCCCGCGGACTTGCCCGACTTCGGGCTCGAGTTGAGCGGGGGCGGGGAGGGTCCCGGGCTCGCGGTCGCCCGTCCCCGGGAGACGAGCGCTCCGCCGCCGCGGACCGCGCAGAAGACCCTGACCCCGGAGAGCCCGGCGCGGCGCGCCGCGAGCGACCCCTGCGAAGAAGAGCGCGCGAAGCCGAAGCTCGTCCATCTGCCGCAGCCCACGTACACCGAGGCTGCGCGCGCCGCTGGCGCCGAAGGCCGGGTGCGCGTCCAGATGACCGTCGACGAAGCCGGCAAGGTCGTCGACGTGAAAACCCTCGCCGGCCTCGGCTACGGCCTCGACGAAGCCGCGCTCCAGGCGGCCCGCGCGGCGACCTTCGAGGCCGCCATCCGCTGCGGCAAGCCGGCGCGCTCGACGTTCACCGTCGCCATCCGCTTCTCCGCCTCCTGAAGGTTGGCCCCGATCCATGACGTCGTCCTTTCTTCTTGGCCTCCACGCTCCCCGAGCCCTGCGGCGCTGGCCAGCGCTCGGCGCCGTGCTCGTCGCGTGCATCGTCGGAGCGCGGCCTGCCTCAGCGCAGCCCGCCCCGGCGCCGCCCGCGGACCGCGACGCACCGCCGCGCGCCGGCGATCGGCCTCGCTTGACGAAGCCCCCCGCCCTGATCGAGTTCGTCGAGGCGGCGTACCCGGAGGAGGAGCTGGCTGACGGCCGCGCGGCGACGGTGGTGCTGCAGGTCGCCATCTCCGCAGAGGGGCGCGTGGACGTGGTCACCGTCTTAGAGTCCGCCGGGCCAGTGTTCGACGAGGCCGCGCGCGCCGCCGTGCAGCAGTTTGAGTTCAGCCCAGCGGAGATCGACGGTAAGCCGGCCGCGGTCAGGATCACTTATCGCTACGACTTTACGCCGCGCGTCGAGGCCCCCACGACGGGGAACCTGCGGGGCGTGGTGTTGGATAAAAACAGCGGCGATCCCCTGGTCGGGATCGAAGTCGCGCTCGAGGGGCTCGGCGTCGCGGTGACGGACGCCCGCGGCGAGTTCTCGTTCGGCGATCTCCCCGCCGGCGAGGTCACCGTGACCCTCACACGAGCGGACTCGCCCCCCGTGCGGACCACCGAGAGCGTGGACGCGGGGAGGACGCTCGAGGTGCGCTACGAGCTCGAGCTCTCCTCGCCGCCGAGCCCATCCGAGGCGGATGACGAGGACGACTTCGAGATCGTGGTGCTCGCGCCCCGGCTGGTGAAGCAGTCCGTCAGCACCGAGGTGAGCGCGGAGGAGGCGCGCCGTGTTCCGGGCACTCAGGGGGACGTGCTCAAGGTGGTGGAGAACCTCCCCGGCGTCGCCAGGGCGAGCGCGGGTTCAGGGGAGGTGGTGGTGTGGGGCGCGGCGCCTCAGGACACGCGCACCTACGTGGGCGCGGTGCGCGTGCCCATGCTGTATCACTTCGGCGGGCTGCGCTCGATCCTCCACAACGACGGGGTGCGCTCCGTGGAGCTCGTCCCTGGCGGCTATGGCGTGGCGCATGGTCGTGGTTTGGGGGGGCTCGTGCGCGTCGCGCTCCGGGATCCGGCTCAGGATCGCCTACGTGGGAGCGCGCAGATCGACCTGCTCGACGCTGCCGTCGCCGCGACGGGGCCCGTCGACGAAAACTGGAGCTTCGCGGTGTCGGGGCGCCGCAGCCACATCGCGGACGCCGCGGGGCTGCTGAACGATCAGAGCTTTCAGCAGTTCTTCACGCTGCCTCGGTACTTCGACGGCCAGGCGCGGCTGCGGCGGAACATCGCGCAGGGCGAGTGGGTCGAGTTCGGCGCGATGCTCTCGGGGGACGTGCAGCAGCGGAGCCAGCCGAGCAGCGACCTCTCGCGGAGGCTCTCGGAGCGCCGCACGCTGCACTTCCAGCGCTATGACATCGCTTACCGGAAGCAGCTGGCGGACGGCGCGGAGGTGGACCTCGCGCCCTGGTACGGACGCGATCGCGCGGGCCGATACGGCGCCTTCGGTGGTGTCCCCACGCTCGCCGAGAGCGAGTCGCACCTCGCGGGCCTCCGCGCCGAGTGGCGCGGGAAGCTCGCGCCGGCGCTGCAGGCTCGCGTTGGCTTCGACTTCGAGCTCGTGCACAGCCTCTCCCGGCGGAGCGGCTCCATCACCTCCCCGCCCCGTGAAGGCGACCCCTACGTCTTCGGGCGGGCGCCGGCAGATCAGGTCAATTTCGACGAGTGGAAGAGCACGATCGCCAGCGCGGCGCCCTACGCCGAAGTGGACTGGGCGCTCTGGGGAGGCAAGCTCCACATCACGCCAGGGCTGCGCGTCGAGCCCTATTTCATCAGCCTGCAGCGGCGGCGCCCGGCGAACCCGAGCTTCCCCGATCTCGGCCTGTATCAGCGAGACATCTCCGTGCAGCCGCGGCTGGCCGTCCGCTACGCGGCGATGGAGGGGCTCGACCTCGAGGTGGCCGCGGGGCAGTACAGCCAGCCGCCCCTCGCGGACGATCTGTCCGCGGTCTTCGGGAACCCCACGCTCGGCCTCTCGCGCGGCTCCCACCTGTTGGGGAGCGCTGCCTACGAGGTGCGGAAGGACGTGAAGGTCGAGGTGACGGTCTTCCATACCCGCTCCGAGCGCCTCGCCGCGCGCAACCCGGCGGCGGCCCCGAACGTCGCGGAGGCGCTGATCCAGGAGGGCGAGGGGCGCTCCCTGGGCGCGCAGTTCTTGCTACGGCGCGACAAGGGCGACGGCGCTTTCTTCGGCTGGCTCGCGTACACGATCCTCGAGAGCGAGCGGAAGGACTCCGCGACGGCGGCCTGGCGGCCCTTCGACTACGACCAGACGCACGTGCTCACGGCGCTCGGCTCCTACGACCTGGGAGCGGGCTTCGAGGTCGGCGCGCGGGTCCGGCTGGCGTCGGGCTTCCCGCGCACGCCGGTGACGGGCGTGTACTACGACGCGCGGCGCGGGACCCACGAGCCGCTCCTCGGCGAGTACAACTCGGACCGGATCCCTCTATTTTTGCAGGTGGATGCCCGAGGCGCAAAGCGCTTCGATCTGGGGGGGAGCGAGCTCGAGATCTACTTGGACGTGCAGAACGTCACGAACCGGGAGAACCCGGAAGAGATCGCGTACGCGCCGGACTACTCCGAGCGCCGCTACGTGCTCGGGCTGCCGGTTCTGCCGGTCCTTGGGGCGCGGTGGAGCTTCTGAGATGGAGCTTTTGAGAAGGGCCTTTTGAAATGGGGCTGTTGAGATGGCGTTTCTGAAAAGGGGCTTTCGAGAGGGAGGCTTCGAAATGACGCGAACGGTGCCTCCTTCGTCGCGCTGGCCGTCGGGGTCCTTCGTCCGGATCATCGCGACCCTGACGACCGTCGTGGGGTGCGTCCCCACCTTCGACGACGATCTGTCGAGCGTCGAGCAGCCCCGCATCTTGGCGGTGCAGGCGACGCCAGCCGAGGTGCGGCCAGGAGAGCGGGTCGAGCTGTCGGCGTTGGTCGCCAGCGCCGAAGGGGTGGAGCTCTTGGAGCTGCGCTGGGCTCTCTGCCACGCTCGGAAGCCGCTGACGGAGCTCGGGCCTGCCGCGCAGGAGTGCCTCGAGCTCCTGGGACGCGACGAGGAGATCCTGGAGTCCCTGGGTTCGGGGCTCGAGGTCGAGGCGTCTTTGCCGGACGATGCGTGTCGGCAGTTCGGCCCCGACGCTCCTTTCGCGGACGACGGCTCCTTGGCGGGGCGCCCCGTAGATCCGGACGTCACCGGTGGATATCACCAGCCCGTGGTCGTCGGCGGCTCCCCGGAGGCTGAGGAGGACGCCGCGCAGCTGGGCGCCGTGCTGGGGACGGTGCGCCTGAGCTGCGGTGCGCGCAACGTGACGGACGCCGAAGCGATCCGCTTCAACGCGGGGTACCGCCCCAACGAGAACCCGGCGATCGATCGGCTCGAGATCACGAGGAGCGAGGAGGTCCAGACCCTCGAGGCGGGCTCGGGAGAGAGCTTGCGGGTGAGCCCCGGTGAACGGGTCGAGCTGCGGGCGGTCTGGCCCGAGTGCCCCACGGAGCCCGTCTGCGGAGACGGCATGTGCACGGCCGGGGAGAACCAGGTGGTCTGCCCCGAGGACTGCCGGGACGCGCCGCGGGGCTGCGCGGGCGCGGAGTCGTACCTGTGGGCGAACCCGGAGGCTCGCCGCGTCGAGGAGCGCCGGGAGGCGATGTCCGTGGCCTGGTACGCCACGGGCGGCGCGTTCGAGCACGAACGAACGGGGCGGAGCGAGCAGGAAGGGGACGAGCCTAGCTCGTCCAACCGGTGGACCGCATCCGGGCGGACGGGCCCCGTGCAGATCTGGATCGTCCTCAGGGATGAGCGCGGAGGCGTGGGGTGGGCGCGATACCTCGTAGAAGTGGGCGACTGAGGGCGATGCGCGAGCTGCTGACGGCTCTACGCCGCATCGGCGAGGCCGCCGTGCCCGCCGAACCTCCAGAGGTCCGTGGGGAGCGCGCCTGGCGCGGCGTAGAGACCTTGGAGAGGGCCATCCAGCGCGTGCGCCCTCCGGGGGGCTCAACGCCTCCGAGCCACCAGGGTGGAGAACGGGATGGAGACCTCACGGGTGACGAGCTCGAACCCGTGGGCGTGGAACCAGGCGCTGTGATCGGTGATCGAGTGCCAGTCGGCGAGGAAGGGTTCGTAGACGAAGCGGGCGAGGACGTGGAAGTACAGGGCGCGCCAACCGTGATCCCGAAACAGGCGCCAGCGGCTCGGCGCCCGCAGGTGGTCGGGGCACGGATCGGTGATGCAGAGCACGCCACCCGGTCGCAGGATGCGACGCAGCTCGTCGAGGGCGCCCAGCGCGGCGGCTCCGGGCAGCTCGTGGAACAAGAAGCAGGCGCCCGCCGCGTCGAAGTAGCCGTCGGGGAACGTCGTCCGCTCGATGACGCCTTGGGTGAACCGCGCCTCCGGTGTCCGGCGCACCGCGCGCTGGAGCATGTAGGGCGACGGATCGATGCCCCACACCTCGTCGAATCCGGCGCGGGACAGGGTGTTCGCCAGGCGTCCGCTGCCGCAGCCCACGTCGAGCGCACGGCGCGGCGCTGACGGGACGGCGCTGGTCGGCGCGGCGCTGGTCGGGACGGCGACGTCGCTGTCTGGCGCGCGCAGCTCGGTCAGCATGTGTTGCGCCATGCGCTCGCGGGCTCGTTGCACGCCGCCCAGCATGACCAGCTCGAAGCCGCGGTCGTAGCCCTCGACGATGTCGAGGGAGTAGTAGCCGTTGGGGAGACCGTGGAAGGCCTCGAGCGCGTAGTCGGGCACCGGGTGGGGGAGCGCCAGCTCGACGGGGAGCTCGGCCCGCTCGAAGCGCCGCCGGGGAGCCGTGAGCATCCAACGGATGAGGCGGGGGAAATGCTTGAGGTGATCCGGCCACGCCTTGGGGAGGGGTTCGTCGCGCCAGACGGTGGGCAAGTTCACTGGTAGATTTCGTGCTCCGACAGCGGTCCCAGTTGCGTTGACCGTGCCCTCCGCCGCTTGGTCCTCGAACGAGTGAGACCGGGCGGCTCTGGAGGGGCCGGCTTCTGCACCTGCCGCTCATTGTTGATTTTGCGGCGATCCACGCAAGTGGTCGCCGCTGTAAGGGAAAAGCGGGGCGCTCGAGGGGGATGTGGGCGCGCCCCGGCTGGCCTCGAGTCCAGCGCGCGACGTCGCCCGGGGCGCGAGGAGGCCTTCGCGCAGCTCGAAGACGCCGCCCGGAAGCGGCGGTCAGCGCACGAGGGGCGGCCGATAGCCGGGGCGGCGCAGGCGGTGGACGTCGATGAAGCGCTCGAGCTCCGCGAGGGGCCGCGCTACGTCGTCGGCGTCGTCGGCGAGGTTATCGAGCTCGTCGGGATCGCGCTCGAGCACCGGGTTTTCTCCGCGCAGGTAGGGGACCAAGCTCTGGCCCATCATAGTGGTGAGGCGGGGTGCTGGCGCCTCAGCAGGTGCCCGCCGAGGGCGACGAGCAACCCGGCGAGCAGCCCCGCGACGACGAAGTGGGAGAGGTCGAAGAGCGCGGCCTCCGCGCGGTTCGACCCAGGGGTGCTGAGCCAGCCCACCCCGTTGACGAGACCCGCGGCGGAGAAGGTGAGGACGGTGGCGACGGGCGCGTTCAGGTGCGCAGGGGCGGGGCGGACGGACATCCAGGACTCCTGCGGGCGCCGCGGTGTCCCGGTTCACGAGGAGGGCGCGGCCGAGCTCGGCGAGCAGCGATCCGACGTGCGGTCACCGTGCTCGTCGCTGGCGCGTTCGATCGCTTCCAGGGCGCGCGCCATCGGGAAGGGCTTCTCGAGGAGGGGGCGGCCGGCGGTGGCGAGGAACGCCTCCGACTCCGAGCCGAAGGCGGCCCCCGTCATGAACACGAACGCGGGCGTGGCAGAGTCCCTTCGCGCGCAAATCCGGGCATAGAGAGACTCCCCCGACATCCCTGGCATGTGGAGATCGCAGAGGATGACGTCGAAGGTGCGCGCCGAGAGCAGCTCGAGGGCCTGGGTGCCGTCGTAGGCGACGCTCACGTCGTGGCGCCGCCCCAGCTCGGCGGCCAACGTGCGGGCCAGGGGGCGCTCGTCGTCGACGATCAGGACCCGCCGCCGCACGTGTTCGACGCTGCGCGGGCGCTGGGAGTCGCTGCGCGGAGCGGCGCTGGGCGAGGGCTCGACGACGCTGGACAGAGCTGTGTCGGACAGGGCGGCGCCGGACAGAGCGGCGCTGGGCGGTGGCGCGGACTTCGCGGCATCGAGGGGCAAGCGCACGATGAAGCGCGCCCCATAGGACTCTTCTCGGCTCACGTGGATAGGGCTCTCGACGGAGATCGTGCCCCCGGAGCTCTCCACGATCTCACGACTGATGGAGAGCCCCAGGCCGGTGCCCGCGTCGCCTTTCGTCGTAAAGAAGGGGAGCCAGATGCGGTCGACGAGCTCCGGCGCGAGCCCGGCGCCCGTGTCGGCGATGGCGATCTCGACGTAGGACCCGCTGCACCGGGTAGCCGCGGTGATCACGCGGTCTTGCTGATCTTGCCGCGCCACCGCCTGGGCGGCGTTGACGAGCAAATTGACGAGGACCTGACCGAGGCGGCCGTCGTTCATGAGCACGGGGGGCACCGGGCGCAGATCGAGCACGATGCGCGCGTGCTCCATGATTTGCGCGCGGGTCAGGGTCAACGCGCTCTCCAACGCGTGGGTGACGTCGACGAAGGTGCGCTGCGCGGGCTCCTGCCGGGCCGGGTTGGCGAAGTAACGCAGGTCACGGGCGATGACGGAGATGCGTTCGACGGACGCGCGGAGCTCCCCAATCAATTGGCTCGCGTCGCGCCCCGCGGGGGAGGCAGAGGTGTCGTGGGCCACGCTCCCGATCAATCGTTCGAGCTGGGTGAGGCCGAGGGTGAGGAACGCGGCCGGATTGTTGATCTCGTGGGCGACCCCCGCGGCGATCATCCCCAGCGTGAACAGGCGATCGGCTTGGACGAGCCGGGTGCGCGCCTCGTGTTCGGCGCTGATGTCGGCGAGGATGCCCTCGATGGCCACGACGTCCCCCGAGTCGGAGAGCAGCGGGTAGATGGTGCTCCGCACGGCGATCTCGACGGGTTCTTCGTCGGCGCCGAGGAGCCAGCGCAGGCGCGCCTCGTAGGGAGCGGGCCGGGCGCCTCGGCGCGCCTGCTCGAAGGCGAGATCGAACGCCTGAGAGGAGCCAGGATCCGCGTGGGCGCGGCGGATGAAGTCCCGCGCCCGCAGGGCCTCGTCGATGGGTACGCGCAGGAGCCGCTCGGCGTGGCGATTGAGGTACAGCAGCTGTCCGGTGTCGGGATCGAGGCGGAAGATGATCAACGGCGCGTTGTCGAGCAGCGTCCGCAGCTCCTTCTCGAGGAGCCGAATGCGCGTGAGGTGCGAGGCGACCTCCTGCTCGGCGGCGACGAAGCGTGAGTCGTCTCGGATGAGCGCGTGGGCGACGAGCGGGGGGACACCCGTGACGGCCTGGACCACGACGGACACGGGCAGGCGCTGCTCGACGTCTCCGCGAAATACCACGAGCTCGAGGCGGACGGGCAGCGGCTCGTCGCCATGGGGGAGTCGGGGGAGCTCCGGGAACAGCTCGTGGATCGACGTCCCCAGGAGCTCGCTTCGGGGGAGCCCGGTGAGCGCGCTAGCCGCGTGGTTGGCCTCGACGACGTCGCCGGCCACGTCCCAGACGAGCATGGCCTGGGACGATGTATCCAAGATGGCCGCCAGACGGTGACATCGGGCTACGTTGTCCTGCGTCTCGCCCGAGGATTCCCTGCGGTCCTCACTCGAAACCCCGTTGCCTTGGGCGGCGGAATTCGCCAAAGTCGATCGGGTCATACGGCGACCTTGGGGCGCCGATGGGGAATCGACGACGAGACGGGCTGGGCTTCCAGCGTGGAGGGAGAGCGACGAATGTCGGGAAGTGAGGCGCCTGCTGTCGAGGCGGAGGACGGCTCTGCGCGTTGCTTGGAATCCCAGGAAGGCGTGGATGTAGCGCTTCCGTTGGCAACGGAGAAAGCTGCTGATGGTGTGCTCGTCGTGGACAGCGAAGGGAAGATCGTCAGGTACAATCGGCGGTTCCTCGCGCTGTGGAACATCCCAGCGGAGTTCGCCGCTTGCGTCAGCAACGAGCGCTTGATTTCCTTCGTGCTGGACCGGCTCGTCGATCCAGGGACGTTTCTGCGGGTCACTCGCGAGAACCAGGAGGATCCATGCCGCGAGTACTTCTGCCGGCTCCGCTTCAAGGATGGCAGAGTCATCGAGCGGTTCTCGAGGCCACAGCTCCGCAAAGGGGAGATCGTCGGTCGCATCCTCAGGTTTCGTGACGTGTCCGAGGAGGTGTGTTCCGAAGGCCCCTCCTCGTCGGTGGTCCGCCTGGAGGAGGGGATACCCGCGGAGGGGCAGCTCACGGAGCACGTCGACGAGGGTTGAGCCGCATCTGGGGCGCGTTCTGGGGCCTCGGGAGGAACTCGCGCGCCGAGGTGACGCGCCCAGGCGAAATGCGCCGCTCCCAAGGAGGGAGAACGTTCAGGAGAGGACGCCCGTGCCACGGGATCAGACCGCGTCCTCGAGTTTGCGGATCATGTCGTCGACGCGGAGGACCTGCGCGAAGAGGGAGCCGAGCACCGCGCAGGCGGCTCGCTGGAGGTCTTCCTTGGAGACGCCCTCCATGTCTCGGGTGGCCGTGCCGTCGCTCATGAGGAAGACTCGGAAGTCGCGGGCGTTCGCCTCACGGGCAGTGCTCTCGACGCACACGTTGGTGGCGATGCCCGTGAGGATCACGCTGTCCACGCCGCGCGCCCGCAGGATGAGCTCCAGATCGGTCCCGTGGAAAGCGCCATAGCGCGGCTTCTCCAACACGAGATCACCTGCCTCGACCTGGAGGGCAGAGTGCAAAGCAGCGGCGGGAGATCCCTGGGCGATCAGGCCCTCCTTCACGGGCGGGATGATCTCCCCCAAGACGCCTACGTTCGAGCCGTCGGGGCGCGTCCTGTGGGCTGTATGGATGACGAGGACCCCAGCTTTGCGGCAGGCGGCGGACAGGCGGTTCACCCGCGCGACGGTCTCCGGACCCTCGGGCGCCGCGATGGGAGACCCCTCGACGAACACGTTCTGTAAGTCGATGTTCAGCAGGGCCAGGGTGCGCGGGGTGACGCGAAAATCGACCATTTCGTCCTTCTCCCTCGGGACCTTCGCCCTTCGGAGGCCTTCTACCGGGCCGAAGGGGTCGCGTCCATTGACGCTCGTCAAGGGGCCCGCCGAGAAGCCCGTCCGAAACGGAGCCTCCGGGTCCCCGAGCGGGGTCCTCGGACGGGGGCTCGGGCAAGATTTCTTCGCTACATTTTTCCTAGGGCTCCTTGGCTAGCGCCGCCCCCTGGGCGGGGGTGGGCCGCCCGGGGCGACGCCCTCTCGCAGCACGATCGTGTCGGGGGACGGGTCGCAGCGGAGGGCTCGGCGGTGCTTCTCTTCGTCCTTGAGGTATAGCCCGTACCAGGCAACGGAATAGTAGTTGCGGAGGAGGTGGGGGCGATAGATCCAGGTGCCTTCGCGCGAACTCTCCCAGCTCATCGTCTCGTAGGCGGCCCCGACGAAATCCGGGTCGAGCACCTCGTCTCCGAAGGGGAGGCGCGACAGCACGTTGTCGAAAGCGACTTGGAGCTCCCCAGCGGCCAGCCGGTGCCGTGGGAACAAGTAATCGTGGTCGTCGGTGACGTCCCAGTGCGTGGCGTCGACGAGCCCCAACAGGAGCTTGGCGCCCTCCGCCCTGTCGTAAGCGGTCCTCACGACGGGCTCGGGGTTGTCTCGGGTCGGGGGGAAGACGCGCTCTCCGGGCAGGTGCAGGAACTCGGAGGGAGCACCCCCGGGCACGACGTTGGGATAGACGAGGAACGGGACGTCCGTGAAGAACGTCCGGCTCAGCTCGTCCTCGAAGGACAGAGAAAAGAAGTGCGGTTGGGTGAGGCCCTGGAAGCGCGGGGGCTCCCACGCCTTCGGGAGTCCGTTGTTCCAGCTCATCCCCGTGGTGAGCCCCTCGACGGAGCCAAGGGCGATCTGGGTGGTCATCGAGCCCAACGAGAAGCCCGCCACGGCGACGCGATCGAGGCGCAGGCGGCCCTTCAAGAAGCTGCCAGGTCGTGTGTCGAGGGCGCGCACCGCGTCGATGACGCTCACGACGTCGTCGGTGCGCATCTCGAACAGCCGCTGCATCATCGAGTTCGCGAGATCCCAGCCGCCCGGCTGAAAGATCAGCCCTGTGATGCGATCGGGTATGGGCGCCTGAGCGAAGAGGATCTCGTAGGCGTCGTCCACGGCGTGGGGCCCACCCGTCTGAAGCAACCGAGAGCCCGGATCGTGGAAGACCGCTGGCTGCCGCGAGTCGCCCGTGTGGTTCATCGCGACGACCACATAGCCGTGGCTGGCCAGGTGCTCGGCTTCGCTCGTGAAGATCTCCCGGTGAGAGTCCGGGCGGACGTTCCCCGTGAAGCCCCCGTGAGACATCACGACCAGGGGGAAGCGCCCGGGCGCGGCCGGCGCGTCGAGGAGGCTGCCCCGGGGGCGCTGGGCGAGCTCGTCCAGCACGTCCTCGACGAGCTCCGCGTGGGCCTGGGGGGCTTGCTCGGCCAGAGCCATCACGGTGTCGCCGGAGGCGGTGACCAGCTCGGGGGAGACGCCGCGGCGATCGAAGAGGGAGCGATCACCCAAAGCGTAGTCGAGGTAGGTGGCGTGGCGGAGCCCTGGGATCTCGCAGCGGGGCTGCGTTGCGGGCGGGCGGTTCGGGTGGTCGGGCCGACACCCTCGGGGCGGGGCGACCGGGTACCACACCTCCGTGACCAGGGTGCGAGGCTCGTCGATCTGCACCAGGTGATCGAGCAGGGCCTTGTAGTCGTCGGACCCATACACCTCGTTCCATGGGTCGAAAGACCGCTCCGGGTCCCGCACGAAGATCGTGCGAGAGCCGACGAGGTAGGGACCAGATCGCGTCAGCGAAGCGTGAGGTCCGTGCCCCGGGCCGTGAGGTCCGCACCCCGGGGCGGGCGGAGGCTTCGCTCCCGCGCGGATCCGCGCCGCACCGAGGGTGAGCTCGGCAGAGTTCGAGGCCTCCGGGGGAGCCTCTCCACAAGCAAACGACAAGCCCATTGCGGCGCAGCCGATCCAATGGGCGACACTCCACGTGGTCCGCTTCACGTACTTCCTCCGATGAGTGACGTGCCCGCCACACCGCCTTGGCCACCGCCTTGGCCCATCGACGCAGCGTCCCACGAGCCCTACGCCAGTGGACGTCGCGTCGATCCCGCTCGAGCACCGACGACCCCCACACGCCCCGGAACCGTCCAAGGACACGAAGGAGCCACTCTTTCAAAGTTACCCGAACCGACGCAGCGGCGGGTAGCGCATTCGGTCGCCGGGCTCGGATAAGTGCGTGAGTCGGCGGGGGTGTCGTCCGTTGTCGTCGCTCGTGATCGACGTCTGATCGACGTCACTGGGCGCCCTCCGTGTTCGTCGTTGCTGAGCAGAGCAACGTCACTGAGGGGAGCGTCGTCGCCCTGCGTCGTCGCCCGGTGCTAACCGAGGAGCAAACCGAGCTCCGCGTCCGTCGCGGGGTGCGCGTACTTGTCCCGCGGAGGCATGGGCCGCTCACGCCAGTCAGGATCGAACACGAAGCTCGAGCGGGCGCGGCCTGGGGCGAGGGCGCCATTGCCGACCCCGAGGGCGTAGTCGTAGTACAGTTTGATGATTTGCTCGTAGGTCACTTGCCCCGCGGCGGGGTGGGCGAGGCAGGCGTCGCGCCAGCGGTTGACCCGCGCGAACTCGGCCGCGCTCGGCAGCTCGAAGCCTTCGTAGTACTCGAGGCACCAGAAGCGCATGAACAGCGGCGTGAACACCGCCTCCGCCAGCCCGAAGCCGTCGAACA
Source organism: Pseudomonadota bacterium (assembly GCA_023460875.1). Classification (GTDB taxonomy): domain Bacteria; phylum Myxococcota_A; class Polyangia; order Polyangiales; family Polyangiaceae; genus NIC37A-2. The sequence goes on along the minus strand of JAEWOQ010000565.1, from coordinate 499 downwards.
GCCAGGTGTCGCCCGAGGCGTCATGCCGGAGGAGCTCGTCGAGGCGCTTGTATTGTTGGAGCATCGCGTCCCGCATCGCCGCGCGTTGCTCGAGATCCTGGTTCAGGAGGAAGCGGTAGCCGGCGGCGCCGAAGGGGCCTTCGAGGGCGATCATCATGTTCTCGACCGCCCGCTCCTCGGCGCTGGGCCGCGCGATGGGTCGGTCCGGGAACGTCTCGTCGAGGTAGCGCAGGAGGACGAGGCTCTCCTTCAGGACCCTACCCTGGGCGGTCTCCAGCGCGGGTAAGGCAGTCCCGCCTCGGAGCTTGGCGAGGAGCCAGTCGGGGCGCGGCTCGGTGATGTCGACCACATGGAAGGGCACCGCTCCCGTGAGCCCCTTCAGCTCCAGGAGGATCTCCAGGCGCTGGGAGAAGGGACAGACGGGGATGTGATAGACGATGGGCCGAGTCGTGGGGGGGGTGGGGGCGGGTGGTTGGGCGTGGGGGGGGGGGGGGGCGCG
>JAEWOQ010000564.1 GCA_023460875.1 Pseudomonadota bacterium | reverse complement strand
TCGTCGCTGAGCGTCCCCACCGCCTTCTCGAGGAGCGCTCGTATCTCGACGTCGCTCAGCTGCTGTTCCGGGTTCGAACTCGATGACGTGGCCATCAACCCTTCCTCCTGAAGTGCTGCCAAAGGCTCCAGGCGCTTGCTGCGCCGACGCCGAGCCAACGCTTCGTACACCGCGATACGGGTGAGCCAGGTCGAGAACCGGGACCTCCCTTCGAAGTCGTGGAGATGCTCGTAGGCGCGTACGTACGCGTCTTGCATCACGTCCTCGGCTTCGACGTCATTGCGAAGGATCGCGCGCGCGGCCCGATAAACTCGTTGGTTGTGCCGTCGCATGAGCACCTCGAAGAGGGCCTTCTCTCCGGCACACACGCGACGGACGATCTCTTCGTCGGACCCCGGTTCGCCGACGCGGTTCTCCGTAAGATTCACAGCCATTTCCTTCAGGGGACCAGCTCGCGGAGCGCCGCTTCGTCCCCGCGCTCCAGCGCGACCTCTGCCTCGAGGCTCACGCGATCGCGCCCCAGCGTGGCGTCAGCTCTCGTCCATGATTCGAGATGGTTCACGACCTCCAGTTGTATTTCTCGGACCTGCCGACGTGGCCTACCATGACGCCGTCGAGGTGGCGCGGCAGAATGACGCGCCAGCGCTGCGGCGGGGGGAATCCTTCGGGCCAGACCGCTGGCATCACCCCTACTGAGTGCGCAGGCGGCCGGAGGTGACAGGTTTTTTCGTGTTCGAACGGATCTAGTCTCGTTCGTCCCGGTCCCCGACGGGCGATCGCTCAAGTGTGAGCTCCAGGGGGGCGACACAAACTGACGCGTTTTCGCCCCCTGCGAGCCTCCGAGGGGAGGAAGAGCTGCCGTCGACGGGCGCGCTCGGCCCCGGCTGTTTATCGAGCGATCGGGGGTCTCTCGGGTTTCGAGGCGGGGGGAGCGTGAGGATGGCGGACGTCATCGGTCAGGCGCAGCCAGGCGTCGAGCTCGTCGGCGAACGCGTCGGCCAGGCGCTGGGGTTCTGCGATGACCGCGGCGTCGGTCCGGATCCCGACGCGGATCGTCCCGGCGTAGCTGAGGATGCTTGCCCCGCAGGCGAGCCCCTGGGGGTGGGGAACCCAGAACATCAGATCCCGGATTTGGCGCCCCGCCAAGCTCAGGGGCCGCGGCGGCCCGGGGACGTTGCTGACGACGAAGCTCGCCTTGCGCGCGAAGAACCGCAGGGCCAGGCGAGCGAGGGAGAGCGGCGCCTGACCGACGAGCCGCAGGAGCTGGAGCGTGACGAAGGCCTCGTGGCTCGCCTTGAGTCGGTCCATTTGCCCCTTGATGCTCACGAAGCGCTCATGTGTGGCGCTCTCCTCCACCGGCAAGTCCACGAACACGAGTCCGAAGTAGTTGCCGGAGTCCTCCTCTGGAGGCGCGAGCAGGCTGCGCAGGTTCACCGGGATGACCGCGCGCACGCCACCTGCGTTCCCGGCGGTCCTCAGGTGCGTGCGCAGGGCGCCGGTGAGCGCGGTGAGGAGCACGTCGTTGACGGTGCTGCCGCGAGCGCGGGCCACCTCGCGCACCGTGCGTAAAGCGATCCCCCGCGACCAGGCCACGCGGCGCTCGCCCGAGAGGGGACCACGCAGGCCGGTGCCACGGTCGAAGGGCAAGAACAGCACGTGTCCGAGCGCCTTCAGACCGGCGAGGGCCTTGCTGGGTCGTTTCGTTGGTCCGCTCGGCGGTGTGGGAGGACGACTGGCGTCGCCGCCGGTCAGGGCGCTCGCGCCTTGCTGGGTCGCCGGCTCCTGGGTGGCCAGCTCCTGGGTGGCCAGCTCCTCGGTCATGGTGAGCAGCACCTGGATCAACGCAAAGCCATCGCCCAGGCAGTGATGCACGTGCGCGATCAACGCGGAACCCCCTGCGAGACCCTCGACGAGACAGAGTCGCCAGGGCGACTGGTTCGGGTCGAAGGGGGTGCTGATGAACGCGGAGACGAGCTCCGCCAGCTGCGCTTCGCTCCCGGGCTTGGGGAGCGGGCGGCAGGAGAGGTGGTCTTCGACGCGCCCGGCTGCGGGGACCCAGCGCGGGCGTCGCAGCCCCTGCGGCAGCTCGACGACGAGCTCGCTGAAGCGCGGTCGCGTCAAGATGCGCGACGCGACCAGGCGCTCGAGCTCGCTGCGGTCGACGACGCCGGCGAACCGCATCAGCACCACGACGTCGGCAGCATTGCCGGCGTCATCCATCCGCGCCCAAGCCGCGTCGACAGAGGACAGTGGTTTGGTGTGCTGAGGCATCCGGGAGAGTGGAGTGCATGGGCACCTTCGGGGCAATCCTTCTTTTGAGAAGGAGAGTCACCGGCCCACGGCCTCGACGCCGAAACCTCGCTCGACGGCTTCAACCCATCCTCCAGGAAAGCGACTCGAGGAAGGCCAGGAGTCGGGGGCCGCGGCCGGCTACGCGCCCAGGAGAGGACTGGTCGCGGCCAGGGCGCCCCCCGCGGATTCGCCGAGCGCAAGGTTCACATGGTCGTAACGTCGACGTAAGCTGGCGCCTTTGACCGGAGCTTGCGCGCGCTGTCGCGCACATCAGCACATCACGAGTGAGGACACGTTGGATGACAGAGGCGCACCTCCGGTCATCCCGTCACTGGCTCGGTGGGATGGACCTACATGCGCGCCCGTGCTCGGCGCGGCGCACGACTGCATCGCAAGGAGAATGATGAATCGACTCGGCCACGCCGTCCTCGCCCTCGCCGCCGTCCTCATCGGCAGCGGGTGCTCCTCCAGCGAGCCCGAAGCCAAGAATCCCGAGCCCGAGCCGCGACCGCCGAACATCCTCTTCATCACGATCGATGACGTCGGCGTCGATGTGCTCCGCGCCTTCGGGTATGGCGGCGAGCTCTCGCCCGCGGCTGATACGGTGAGCATCGACGCCATCGCGAACGGCGGCGTGCGCTTCCGCAATACGTGGTCGATGCCTACGTGCAGCCCGACCCGCACCTCGATCTTCAGCGGGCAGTATCCCTCCCGCACCGGGGTGATGAACGCGGTCACCTCCAACGACCTCGCCCAGTCCCAGGCCTCTCCCTACACCCTCACGACGCCGAAGCTCCTCCGGGAGAAGGGCTACGTGAGCGCGCTGGTCGGCAAGATGCACCTCACGGGATCGGACATCAACCCGGACAACCACCCTCTGGGGGACGCGGCGATGCGCGAGCTCGGCTGGGACTACTTTGCGGGGTACCTGGACGGCGGCCCCTACCCGATCGACACCACCGCGGGCGGCGTCGCGCCCGTGGGCACCCACTCCTGTGGCTTCGTCGCGACCAGCGCCGTCGATCCGGAGAACGGGGCGGACGAGGGTGTCTGCTACCTCGCGGACGGTGAGCACTTGGAGATGGCGGCGCCGGAGTCCCCGACGCCGGGGCGCACCTGCGTGGAGCGCGGTGGGATCTTCGATCCGAGCGGCGCGCCGCCGAGCGAGGAGCGCAGGGATGAGCTCGATTTCGAGAAGCAGAACGGTTACTTCACGGGCGCCTGGAAGGTGAACCGCGAGGACGGGCGCGACGAGCACATCGCGGCGTCGGATCCGCGGGCGCGTGGTTACCGCACCACTCTCGAGACGGATCGCGCGATTGAGTGGCTCGAGGGCAGCCGCGAGCGCCACCCGGACAAGCCCTGGATGCTCAGCGTCGGCTACTCGGGGCTCCACACGCCCCTGCAGCCGCCGCCAGCGGCGCTCTTGCCCCACCCGGACGCGAGCCTGAGCTTGATCGGCTGCGGCACGCCGGTGGCGGATCTGCTCCCGGAGCTGGGGGGCGGCAAGGTCACCGACATCGCCGAGTTCGCTCAGGCGCGAGCGGTGGCGCAGCACATGCTCGAGGCCCTGGACCACGAGATCGGGCGGCTGCTGCAGGCGGCGGGCGCGGTGATCCGGGATGACGACGGGAAGCTGCGTCATAATCCCGAGAGCGACGTCGTGGTCGTGCTCGTGGGCGACAATGGGACCTACGCGCCCAGCGTGAAGCTGCCCTTCGATTTCCAGCGCGCGAAGGGGACGCCCTATCAGACGGGCGTCTGGGTGCCCCTCGTCGTCGCTGGGTCCGTGGTGAGCGAGCCGGACCGCGACGTGGAGGCGATGGTGAACACCACCGATCTCTACCGGCTCTTCGGGGAGATCGCTGGCGTCGACATGGATGCCGTCGTCGGCGCGCGGCGCCTCGACGCGGAGCCCGTGCTCCCCTATCTGGCGAGCGCGGCGCAGGAGCCGATTCGTCAGTTCAACTTCACGGAGATGGGGACGAACGTCACCGGGGAGACGCCGCCTCCGTGCGTCATCACGAGCGTGGGGATCTGCGTGCAGATCTTCCCCCAGCGCGGCGTCTGCGAAGACCAGGGCGGCGTGTGGTACGGGCCGGGGAGCGAGGCGGTCTCGGAGGGGCTGGCGACGTGCTGTGAGGTGAACGCCCTCCTCGAGGAGGAGGGGCAGCCCACCGTCGACGTCTTCCCGCGCTCCCAGCGCGCCATCCGCAACGAGGATCACAAGCTGGTGCGCATCGAACGCCTCGACTGCGAGAGCGGGGAGCACGGCACCGTCGACGAGCTCTACGAGATCAACCAGAGCCGAGACCCGGAGGAGCTGAAGCTGGATCGGGCGGACGCGAACCTCCTCGTCGACGGCCCCGAGGGGCTCACGTCCGAGCAGCGACAGCGCTATGAGGCGCTCGCGGCGGCGCTGGAGGCGATCGTCGACGAGGTCGATCCGGTCTGCCCGGGGGACGGCAACCGGGACGGCAAGGTCGACCAGGTCGATCTCGACGAGTGGGAGAGGTGGTCGAGCGCCGGAGGATCGAGCTGGTACGACTTCGATCTCGACGGGAAGACCGACGAGACCGACAAGGCGATCATCGAGGAGAACCTCGGCCGGGAGTGCGGCTGAGACGGAGCCGCTTCGAGGGACAGGGTCGGAGGATAGGGTCGGAGGAGAGAGCCAGCTTCGGAGCGACAGTGCTGAGCGGGGCGCTTCGAGGGCAGCTAACGGCGTTGGAGGAAGGGGTCGCCCGGGTTCTGGGCGGCCAGCTCCGCCACGACCGCCTGCGCCTCCTCGGATCGACCCGCGGCGCGGAGGTGGTCGATGCGGGCGAGGCGCAGGGCGCGGTGGGTCGGGTGGCGCGCGGAGAGCGTGCGCAGGAGCTCGAGGGCTTCGTTGCCCTGGCCCGCGTCGCGGAGCGCCGCCGCGAGCGCGTAGCCGAAGTCGGGGCTGTCGGGGGAGGCCTCGTGGGCGCGGCGCAGGGAGCTCAGCGCCGCGGAGCGCTGGCCCTGGCGCACCTGCAAGAGCCCGAGGCCGTACCACTGGGCGCCGTCGTTCGGCCGCGCGGCGAGGGCGTCCCTGAGGAGCCGCTCCGCACCTGCGGCGTCGCCCTGGGCCTGTTCGCGCCATTGGGACAGGAGGAGCAGGGCGGGGGAGGAGGTCGGATCGCGCTCCAGCGCCCGGCGGAGCGCCGGCTCGACCTCCGCGGGGCGGCCCGTCTTCTCGTAGACGCCCGCGAGGTTGACGTAGGACTCCGCGCGGTCGAGGGAGCGCTGCACCTGCTCGTACTCGCTGATGAGCGTTCTCAGCGCCGCCGGATCCGTGCCGGGGGGCGCGAGCTCGAGCAGCTGGGAGGACGCGGCGAGCCGCACGGCTCGGGTCGGATCGGCGAGCAGCGGGAGGAGCAGGCGCTGCTGGTCGCCCGGGGAGAGCAGCGCGGTGTGCTCGACGGCGGTGTGGCGGACGAGGGGAGACGGATCGCCCAGGGCGGCGACGAGGACGCGCTCCGCCGCGGCGGAGGGGTAGCGCGCCAGCTCGCTCAGCAGGGTGGCCCGCCGGAGATCGGGGAGATCCTTGCGGGCGAGCTGATCGAGGAGCGCTCTCGCGGCGCCGGGCCCGCCGCTGCGCGCGAGGTGGAGGTCCCGGGCGTAGCCGCCGTCGCGGGGCGTGGCGCCGGGATACCAGCGCTCGAAGGCCGCCACCACGCGGTTGGCTTCGTCGTCTCGGTGGCAGGTGAGGCAGGGATCGGAGTGCCCGAGGGCGCGGGCCTGGGGCGGATGCGGCGAGGTGAACCCGTGGTCGTGGCGCAGATCGTTGCCCATGTAGATCCGCCCGGGCATGTGACAGTCGACGCAGGCCGCGCCCGCCGAGCCCGGTGTGTGGTGGTGGTGCGCCGGGTGATCGTAGTCCTGGGAGAGGAGGCGAGCGCCGTCGATGCCTGTGCGGATTGGGGTCGCCGCGGGGCCGTGACACTGGGTGCACACACCGTTGCCGGGGACGCGCAGCTCGGCGCGATGGGGATCGTGGCAGTCGGAGCAGACGACGCCCGCCGCGTACATGCGGCTCTGACGAAAGGAGCCCCACTCGAAGACCTCGTCCTCGATCTTCCCGTCGACCTCGTAGAGCTCCGCGGTGAGGATCTCCGGGAGGTAGGCGTCGAGGAGCGCGGCGCCGTGCGCTTCGCCGAGGCCGATCGGGGTGCGGCGGCTGTGACAGCGGGCGCAGCGCTCCACCTCGCGTTCCTTCGTGGGGCCGTGGGCGAAGCCCTTGGAGCGTTGGGCGTGGTTGGCTTCCGGGGCGCGCTGGTGCGCTCGCTCGGCCCAGATCAGGTGCGCCGAGGCGGGGCCGTGGCAGCTCTGGCAGCCGACGCCCAGGGCGTGCCACGGGGTTTCGCTGGTCTGCGAGGGATCGTCGCTGCGGCGGAAGCCCGTCGTGTGGCATTCGACGCACATGAAGTCGGCGTTCTGCTGGGCGCCGGTCCAGTGGAGGCGGTGGCGGTGGTCCACCCCTGCGCCGTCGTAGAGGTGGACCCAACGCCCCGCCCGCACGTCCCAGGCGGCGCCGTGGGCCTGAAGGCGACCGTCCGGCAGGCGCAGGAGGTACTGCTGGAGGGGATCGACGCCGAAGGTGTAGACGACCTGATGCTCCGCCAGCTCTCCGTCCGGGCCCGGCGTGCGAATCCAGAAGGCGCCGTCACGGCGGAAGAAGCGGTGATGCTCCGTATCTGTGGTGAGGGTATCCGTGGTGCGGTTCTCGGTGGTGTGCGTGGCGTCGCGGAAGTCGCCGAGCACCGTCTCTTCCGTGGCGGGCTGCATCGCCCGCTGGTGATCGGAGCCGCGCCAGGCCTCGACCTCCGCGGCGTGACACGCCCCACAGGTCTCTTCGGCGACCCACGTGGCCCGCTCGAGGGGTACGGCGGAGCCCGTCGCTGCGGTCGCGCGGTGGGCAGAGTCGTGGGCAGAGTCGTGGGCAGAGTCGTTGGCAGAGTCGTGGGG
>JAEWOQ010000563.1 GCA_023460875.1 Pseudomonadota bacterium | reverse complement strand
TTCCGCCGCACCCAACCTGGGGCCGGGGGGGCGGCCCCGCCCCCCCCCCCCCGCCGCCTACGGCTCCCTCGTCTTCACCGCCTTCCGCGGCTTCAACCAGTTCGGTTGGATCGGCGGCTTCGGCCTGCTGACGTGCTGGATCATCACGATGACCCTGACCCCGGTGCTGTTCCAAGCCTGGGGACACCGACTCCCCGTGCCCTCACAGCGCCTCGGCCGTGGGTGGGGCCGCTCCTTCCTGAAGGGGCTGCTGGCGCGCCCCTGGACGGTGCTGGCCGTCACCACCCTGGCCTGCGTCACGAGCGCCGTCGGCATCGTGGGGCGCTCCGGGACGTGGATGGAATACGATTTCTCCAAGCTGCGGCGCGCCGACTCCTGGATCTCCGGTGAGCGCTACTGGGGTCCCCGCATGAACCAGACCCTCGGGCGCTATTTGACCCCCACGGTCGTGCTGGCCCGAGACGCGGAGGCCGCGGACGTCGTGCGGAAGCGAATCGAAGACCTCCAAGAGCAGGGCAAGGCCGGCGGCCTCATCGACTCCGTTCGGACGGCGCGGGACCTGCTCCGACCGGATCGCGTCGAAGCGGCGCAGGAGATCGCCAAGATCGCGGAGCTCTTGACGCCCCGCATGCTCTCGGAGCTGAAGCCCGAGGATCGCGAGGTTGTGCAGAACGCGGTGAGCCTCATGGCTCGCTCACCCCTCACCCCCGAGCAGGTGCCGGAGACCTTGGCAACAGGACTCCGTGAGCTCGACGGCCGCATCGATCGCAACGTGCTCATCTTCCCGAAGCTCGACGCCGGCACCTGGGAATCCAAGCTCATGGCCGACTTCACCGACGATCTCCGGACGGCGGCGAACGTGGCAGGCCACCAGCAGCCCGTCGCAGGCTCCCTGCTCATCGCCAGTGACATCACGGAGGCCATGCGCCGGGACGGTCCGCGAGCCACGGTGGTCGCCCTCCTCGCGGTCCTCGGCGTCTGCGCGTTCGCCTTCCGGCTCCCGGCCGCCAGCGCTCCCGTCCCCGGAGGCGACGAACCCAAGGTCGTTCGGAGCGCCGCCGAGAAGCGGATCGCGCGACTGCGCCGGCCCGTGTGGCTCTCCGTGTCGGCGGTGACATCGATCGTCCTGGGCGTGCTCTTGATGATGGGGTTGGTGGCCTGGTCCGGCGAGCGCATCAACTTCACCAACTTCGTCGCGCTCCCGATGACGTTCGGGATCGGCGCCGACTACGCGATCAACATGCTGCGCCGCTGGCAGAGCGAAGAGAGCCGGGACATGGACAGCGCGTTGGCGTCCACGGGGGGCGCGGTGACCATGGGCGCGGTGACGACCATCGCCGGCTTCGGCTCGTTGCTGGTCGCCCAGAACCGTATGCTGTTCTCCTTCGGGGTGATGGTGGTCGCGGGCATGGTCGCCTGCCTGGCGACCTCCACGCTCATCTTACCCGCGGTGCTCCGCTTGCTCGGGCAAGATCGATCCACTGGCGACCCGACCTCGGTCAGGGCTCGCTGAAGCGAGCTTCGCTCACGAGCTGCAAGGTCCCGCGCTGGGGCCCCGGCGCGGCCCCCGCTCCGGCCGTCCGCGGAGAGACGAGGGCCGAGAGGGACAGCTGAAAACGCCCGCGAAACGGCAAGGAACGCCCGCTCCGGTAGCGGAGCGCACCCTCGCCCCCGGACTGCAGCTCCTCGAGCAGGTAGCTGCCGTCGAGGCTGGGCAGCGAGAAGTCATCGCTGGCCGCGTAGCGCTTCGTGCTCACCCGCAGGGTCGCCGCTCCATCGACGATCGACTCCACCCGGGCCAACCGATAACTCACCAAGTCGAGGCCCATGAGACCGTCCCGGCTGGTCACCATCCAATATCCCCCCACGCCGAGGGGCTCGTCCGGGTAGGGCAGGGTCACGGCGGCGATGGCGTCCCCGAGGGCCCGCACTACGTCTCCCAGCTCCGCTGGCGCGCCCGCCTTCATCTCCGTGCGGAGCCCGGTGGCGGCGCCGTTCGGCCACAGATCGAACGTCACCTCGACGCCGCGCAGCTTGGCGACGGCGTCCTTCACCGGCGCCGGCACCTGCGCGAGCCCCTGCGGGACCTTGGCGCTGACGACGCGTCCGCGGACGGCCGCGCGCGGACGCGGCGTTGGCTCCGACTCCTCCCCCGCCTCTCCGTCCTGCGCCGCGGCCGACGCCGGGAGCGGCGACTCCTCGAACTGCAGCTCGAAGTCCACAGGCAGCCCTCCCTGCCCGCTCTGCAGCATCACCTCGACATGGGCGGTGACCGGGTTCGCCTTCGTCCCGAACCCGCCGGTGAACAGCGAGCGCGGCTCCGAGCCCGTCGAGCCCACGGTGATGGCCGGGGGCGCCTCCACCCGAATCTGCGCGTCTGCGCCGCCGGGCGGGAAAATCCCTCGGGGAGGCGGCCCCTCTTGCCCAGGGGTCCCTGGTGCGGGCCCCGCGGCGGCGGAGGCGGACGCCGCAGCCACCGCTTCCGCCAGCTCTGGCTCGAGCGCCGGCTGGGTGTCTTGCTCGACGCTCTTCTCCCCAGCGGAGGCGGACCGTTCCTTGTTCTCGTTGCAGGACAGCGCCAACAGCAACAGTCCTGCGCTCCAAAGGGCCGGGCGGATCATGGCAGCGCCATAATCCCAGCTCCGAGCCCTTGTCCAGTCCGGCGGGGTGAGTCTCCGAGAGGGAGCCCGGAGACGGGTAGCCCGACAGGGGGTCTCGCGTCGGGACGTCGTCGCTCCCCGGGCTGCAGGCCCGGAGGCGCCGAGCCCGCGCATCTCCGGGATTTCTGGGCTTGGACGAAGGCTGCGCCCCTCCCCCCGAGCGGTAGTCCCATTGGCCCGGTGATTGCAGCTGCTCGGGGGATGGGCGAACAGCAAAAGGTCGCCGATGCGTACGAGGGGATCTTGGTCCTCGGGGCGCTGCCGGGGTCGCCCGCCGCGGAGCTCGGTCTCCGCTACGGGGACGTTCTCCTGGCCGTGAACGGGGTCCGCACTCGGGTCGTGGAGGACTTCCTCGCGGCCCGGACCCTGAACACGCAGCGCATGCGGCTACAGGTGGTGCGTGGTGGTCAAGCGGTGTCCATCGACCTGGACATCAGCGAGCGGACGACCCGCAAGAGCCTACAGCAGGTCACCGACCACCTGCTGAGGTCGAACCCGGCGCCCTCGAGCGAGCCCGGCAGCAAGTCGTCCTGAGGGGATCGTTCGGCGAAAAGCCCCGCGACCCGAAGGGCGCGGGGCTTGGTCGAGCCGCAGGGCCGGAGCCGCAGAACCGGAGCCGCAGGGCCGGGTGTCCGGCCGGCGCCCCCGGAGGGTCGCTCAGAACCCGAGCTCTTGCTTGCGCTCCTCAGCGCCGGGGAGCGGATCCGTCTGCTCGGCGACGACGGGGAGCTTCGGGGCTCGCTCGGCGTTCAGCTTGAGCCAGTGCTGCTGGTCTTCGGGGAGCTGAGCCTCGTCGTAGATGGCCTCTACCGGACACTCAGGCACACACGCGCCACAATCGATGCATTCCTCTGGATCGATGTAGAGCATCTCATCGTCGCCGTGGAAGCACTCGACCGGGCATACGGCGACGCAATCGGTGAAACGGCACCCCTTGCAGTTGTCAGTGACGACGAAGGTCATGGAGCCTCATTACCCCCCATCTGCAGCCTTCGCAATGTGCCTTGTCGGCATTCTGGCGCTGCTCATCGACACACGGCCCCTCGCTCCCATGAGCAGACGCGGACACCGGTGAGGCCGAAGTCCAGGACCGGCGCAGAGCGCGCAGACCGCAGGGTTCGGCGCAAAATCGGCACACCCCAGACGCACGGACCAGCGCGGAGCCTCAGGCGCGGAACCTCAGGGCGCGGAACCTCAGGCGCGGAGCCAGCGCGGAACCTCAGGCGCGGAACGCCGTCACGTCGCCCGCGCCCTCACGGATGATCTTGGGCTCTTCCGTGGTGAGATCGACGATGCTGGTGGGGACCGTGCCGCCCGGTCCTGCGTCGACGACCAGCGCCAGCCCCCTGAACTCCTCGTCGATCTCCTTGGGATCGGGGTTCGGAGCGTGCCCATGCCGCGCCGCCGTGCTCGAGATGATCGGCCGCCCCAGCTCCGCGCACAGCGCGAGCGCCACGGGGTGATCCGGCACCCGCACCCCGACGGTCTTGCGGGGCCAGTGTACGATCTTGGGGACCTCGCGGGTGCTCTCGAGGATGAACACGTAGGGCCCCGGGAGGAACTCCTTCAGGGTTCGGTACACGTGATCGTGCATGATCGCGTACTTGGAGACGTCCGTCAGGTCTCGACAGACGAACGCCAGCTTCTGCGACTTGTCCGCGCCCTTGATGCGATAGAGGGACTCGACGGCCTTCTTGTTGAACAGGTCGCAGCCAAGTCCGTACACCGTGTCCGTGGGGTAGGCGATGACTTCGCCGGCTTCGAGAGCTTCCACTGCCCGCCGGATCTTGCGGGGCTCGGGGTTCTTCGGATTGACTTCGAGCAGCATGGGGGTATTCCCTGACCCCTGTTCTCCCCGGCCAAGACCACTTCACCGATGGAGCGTCGGCCAGGCGAAGAAAGGGGGAGGCCTCGTACTACGAAACCCCTCCGAGCTCCACTCGCGAGAGCACCCAGGGCGGCATTTTTTTGATGAGGCGGCGCATTTCTGGCCCCTCGCTTGCGTCGCCCCGCCTGGGGCGTTACGCCCGAGCCATGGTCGGCTCCCCCGCCCTCTCTCGCCAGAGCCTCTCCGAGCGCCGTGCCCGCGGCGGGCTCTGGAGCGTGGGGCTCCTGGCCCTGGCCTGCAGCAGCTCTCAGCGCTCGGAGCCAGAGTGGCCGCCCCAGGTCCCGGCCAGCTTCCGCGAGGGAGCCCCTACCCCTCGAGAGGGCTCTCCTCCTCCGCCGAGCAGCTCTCAGGGGAGCTCTCCCCCTGCGAACCTGGCGCGGCCCACCTCCCTCGCCACACAGTACGAAGCCGCCTCCCCTCTGGAGACCTTCTCGGGGAAGGCCACGTACTACGCGGACTCCCTCGCCGGGAACTCCACGGCGAGCGGCGAACCCTACGACCCGAAGCAGCACTCCGCAGCCCACCGAAAGCTCCCCTTCGGCACCGTGGTGCGGGTGATTCGGCAGGATACGGGCGCCGTCACCTACGTTCGAGTGAACGATCGAGGCCCCTTCGGGAACCGCGAGAGGGTCATCGACCTGTCTCGGGCCGCTGCGGAGGAGCTCGAGATGCTGCGGGCCGGGGTGGTGCCGGTGCGGGTCGAAATCCTCGAGCGTCCCCGCTGAGAAGAGCACGGGTGCGGGACGCTGCCGGGTGCGGGACCCTGCCAGGTGCGGGACGCTGCCAGGAGCGGGATCCTGCCAGGAGCGGGATCCTGCGGCGCGCTGCCCGACTCAGGGCAGCAGCACTCGATCGATCTCGTGCATCATCCCCTCATCCGTGTCCCTGGAGCCCAAGAGCTGGGCGCCGTCCACCACGGGGACGCCCCCGATCTCGTCGATCCGAATCCGCGTCCCCGCCAGGGTCGTCAGCTCGCCCGCCTTCGCGACATCCTCGGCGGAGAAGAGGCCCCGGACCACGTGGCGGCGAACCACGTCCACCATCAGATCCGGGTCGCCGATCTCGAAGAGCTCCAAGCGTCGCTCGAGGGACAGCAGCTGAAAGGCTCGGTCGTTGGGCACGAAGATGGTGTAGGGCTCGCCTCCGAGCTCCTTCTCCAGCTCCGTGACCAGCAACATCGCCGCGAAGGAGCGGAACACCGGCCGATCGAGCAGGCACTCCAGCAACGGAGGGGGAGGCTCGTCCTCCTGCGCGAGGCGTCCCTCGAGGGCCCCCACCGCGGCCTCCACCGCGACCGCGGTGCTGCCGCGGGCAGCCACGGGTGGCGCGCTCGTCCGCGCGCTCGTCTGCGCGGGCTCGCTCGGGCCGGCGGCGAGCACCTCGATGCTCGCTCCACTACCCTGGGGCGCCCGCGCGTCGTGGTTGCTCCCAGCTCCACAGCTCGCCAGCGGACAGAGCGCCAGGGCGCACACCACCGCCGACCTCATCTTGACGCCCCGCATCCTCCTTCAAGGTGCGCTGGGTCGGACCGCCGTTCAAAAGGTCATATCGGTCAGCCAGCAGACCCGCCCGCCGTACGCTCTGCGACCCACGCCGCGAAGGGAGCATGCACGGCCCCCAGGGGGACCTCCACGATGCAGGGGCACTCGTAGGGGTGGAGCTCCGCCACCCGCGCCGAAACACGCTCGACCAGCTCCTTCCGCGTCTTCAGGAGCAGCACCAGCTCCTCGCCCTCCGTCAGCTGCCCCTGCCATTCGTAGACGCTGGTGACGGGACCCAGCAGGTTCCCGCAGGCGATCAGCGCCTCACCCACCAGCTGGCGGGCCAAATCTAGCCCCACCTGGCGCTCGGGAACGGTGACGTACAGGAAGCGGACCTCCGGTGGCATGACTCCAAGAAAGCCCGCCGACGCACTGCGCGCAAGCTCGTCGCCGCCTTCGCGGCGATCGGGGTGGGCTGCCGGCTCCCCAACGAGCCATCCCAAGAGCTTCCGCCTCTGCGGTAACGAGAGAAGCTGTGGTACACGCTGACTCCGTTCCTTCCCTTCGACCCTCCCCTTCGACCTCCCCATGCGATTTCGGGGCACCTCCTCAGGCCACTGCTCTCCTCCCGTCCGGACCCCACGCGCCCCCGGTCGACGTCCCTCGCGGGCGCTCCGCGCAGCGACGTTCACCCTGGGAGCGTGCTTGGCCACCCTCCTGTCCCTGAGCGGCTGCTCCAAGCGAAGCGCCCCCAAGCACGAGCACGGCGTCGCGGTCGTCGTGCCCTCCACGCGGGCCACCTGGATCCGGAACTTCAACCCGTTCTTCGAGAGCCAGGCGCGCTGGCCCGCCGCCGCCGGCATCTATGAGCCCCTGGTCATCTTCAACCGCGCGACGGGAGAGTTCGTCCCGTGGCTCGCCACCGCGTGGCGCTGGGAGGGCGACAACCGCACGATGATCCTCACGATCCGCGAAGGCGTGCGGTGGTCCGACGGGCAGCCCTTCACCCCGCGTGACGTCGTGTTCACCTTCGAGCTCATGAAGAAATTCCCGGCGCTCGATCAGTCGGGCGCCTGGAACCGCCTCGAGAGCATCAGCTCGGAGGGCAACGAGGTGCGGTTCGCCTTCAAGCGCCCCTTCGTGCTGCCGGCGCTGTATCTGTTCGGTGAGCGCCCCATCGTCGCGGAGCACGTCTGGCGGAACGTGGAAGATCCGGTGAAGTTCAGCGACCCGGAGCCCGTCGGGACGGGACCCTTCACCCGCGTCCTCTCCTTCAAGACCCAGGTCTACGAGCTCGGCAAGAACCCCAACTACTGGCAGCCGGGCAAGCCGAAGCTCGACGTGATCCGCGTGCCCGCCTTCGCCGGCAACGAGCAGCAGGCCCTGTCCATCATCCGCGGCGAGGTCGATTGGTCCGCCGCCTTCCTCCCCGCCATCGATCGCATCTTCGTGGCGAAGGATCCAGAGCACCACGGCTATCACTTCCCCTCCCTGGAGGGCACGGTGATGCTCTACCCCAACACCCAGCGCCCGCCCCTCGGCGACGTGCGCGTCCGGAAGGCCATCAGCCACGCCATCGAGCGGGAGCGCATCGTGCGCATCGCCATGCAGGGCTACACCCGCGTCGCGGACGCCACCGCCTTCAGCGATCTCTACGCCCGCTACCACGACCCGCAGGTGCTCGCGGAGGAGGGCGACTGGACCCAGTACGACCTGGCTCGAGCCGAAGCGCTCCTCGACGAGGCGGGGCTCCCCCGCGGCGCGGATGGCATCCGCCGTCTGCCCGACGGACGCCCCCTCAAGCTCGATCTGAACTGCGTCGTGGGCTGGTCCGACTGGATCATCGCGGCCCAGATCATGGTGAAGAACCTCCAGGCCGTAGGCATCGACTCGACCCTGCGCACCTACGAGTTCGGCGCCTACTTCAACCGCCTCCAGACGGGGGACTTCGACCTCAGCATCTCCTGGTCCGACGGCGGCGCCACCCCGTTCGTGTTCTATCAGCGGCTCATGTCCAAGGACACGGTGCGTCCCGTGGGGCAGGCGGCGGAGAGCAACTGGCACCGCTTCTCGAGCGAGCGCGCCGACGAGCTCTTGGAGGCCTTCGCCGCCACCAGCGACCCGGAGCAGCAGCAGCGCCTCGCCAGTGATCTCCAGCGAGAATACGTGCGCCACGCCCCGACCCTCCCCCTGTTCCCAGGACCGACCTGGGGGCAGTACAACACCAAACGCATCAAGGGGTTCCCCACCAAGGACAACCCCTACGCGCCGCTCGCGCCCTACAAGTCGCCCGGGCACCTGCTCACGCTCGTGGAGCTGGAGCCCGTCACGAAGGCGCCCGCCGGGCAAGCGCAGAACTGAGGCGAGGACGCGTGACGTACATTCTCCGACGCCTGGGCTTTTACCTCATCGCCGCGTGGGTCTCGCTCACGCTCAATTTCTTCATCCCCCGCTTCGCCCCCGGGGATCCGGCGAGCGCCTTGCAGGCGCGCTTCCAGGGCAAGCTCGAGCCGAGCGCGATGGCGGCCATGAAGGTCGCCTTCGGGCTCACGGACGAGCCCCTCTACGTGCAGTACTTCACCTACGTGAAGAACCTGCTCCGCGGGGATCTCGGCACGTCCATCGCCTACTTCCCAGCGCCGGTCTCCGAGGTGATCGGCACGGCGCTGCTGTGGACGTTGTTCCTCGCCGGGCTCGCCGTGTTGGTGAGCTTCGCCCTGGGGACCCTGCTCGGCGTCGTGACCGCCTGGAGGCGCGGCAGCTGGCTGGACTCCGTCGCGCCGCCGACCTTCATCTTCCTGGGGGCCTTCCCCTACTTCTGGATGGCGATGCTGCTCCTGTACGCCTTCGGGTTCGTCGGGGGCTGGTTCCCGCTGCTGCACGCGCACTCCAGCCACCTCAGCCCGAGCCTGAGCTTCGAGTTCATCGGCGACGCCCTGTACCACGCGGTCCTGCCCGCGGGATCCATCGTCATCGCGTCCCTCGGCGGTTGGCTGCTCAGCATGCGCAACACCATGATCGGCGTGCTCTCCGAGGACTACATCACGATGGCGCAGGCCAAGGGGCTCTCGGAGCGGCGCGTCATGCTGCACTACGCGGCCCGCAACGCGCTGCTCCCCAACGTCACGGGGTTCGGCATGGCCCTGGGGTTCGTGCTCAGCGGCTCGCTGCTCACCGAGATCGTGTTCTCCTATCCCGGCCAGGGTTACCTGCTCTTCGAGGCCGTCAAGAGCCAAGACTATCCCCTGATGCAGGGGCTCTTCCTCTCGATCACCGTGGCCGTGCTGGCCGCCAACTGGCTCGTAGACATCGCGTACGTCTGGCTCGACCCACGGACGCGCAGCTGATGCCCTTGGGCGACGGAGAGCCGCTTACATGAGCTTTTTCAGACAGCTACTGAGCAATCGCAAAGCGAACGTCGGGCTCACCTTGCTGGGGGTGTTCGTGCTCATCGCCACCATCGGCCCCTACCTCGTGCGCGACGCATCCGAGTTCTTGACCACCCCGCTCTCCCCGCCGGACAGCGAGTACTGGCTCGGATCGACGTCGCAGGGGCAGGACGTGTTCGCCCAGACCATCGTCGGCGCGCGCACCTCGTTGCTCATCGGCTTCTTGGTGGGCATCGTGGTCGTGGCCATCGGGGCCACCGTCGGGATCGCCGCCGGCTTCTTCGGGGGTTGGGTCGACGACGTGCTGTCGCTCCTCACCAACGTGTTCCTGATCATCCCCGGGCTCCCGCTCGCCGTCGTCCTCGCCGCCTACCTCGAGGCAGGTCCCGTGAGCATCGCCTTCGTGCTGATCCTGACGGGCTGGGCCTGGAACGCACGCGTCATCCGCGCCCAGACCTTGTCGCTCCGGCGCAAGGAC
The DNA here is from genome assembly GCA_023460875.1 of Pseudomonadota bacterium. GTDB lineage: Bacteria > Myxococcota_A > Polyangia > Polyangiales > Polyangiaceae > NIC37A-2. The sequence continues at coordinate 32,233 of JAEWOQ010000563.1, read as the reverse complement.
TTCGTCGCCGCGGCCGTCGTCGCGGGGGAGAGCCGGCTCCGGATCATGTTCTTCGAGATCCTGCCGAACATGACCTCGCTCATCGTCTCCGGGTTCATCGGGGCCACCGTCTACGCGATCGGCGCCCAGGTGGGCCTCGAGTTCTTGGCCCTCGGTGACGTGAGCAAGGTGACCTGGGGCACGAACCTGTACTGGGCCGCGAACAACCAAGCGCTGCTCACGGAGTCCTGGTGGACCATCGTGCCCACCGGCGTGTGTGTCGCCCTCGTCGGCTTCGCTCTGGTCATGATCAACTTCGCCATCGACGAGATCACCAACCCCCGCCTGCGCTCGGAGGGAGGCTGGAAGGCCGTCGTCCGCGCCGCTGGCGTCACTCCAGGGTTCTCCACTCCGGTCCTGCGCAGAGCCGCCCTGGGCGGCTCCAGCGCCCCCGCGCTCCCCAAGGAGGCCTCGTGAGCTCCACGCCTCCCCCTGCCGCCTCCCACAAGCGGGCGGGCGAGCCCCTGTTCTCGGTGCGGGATCTCTGCGTCGAGTACGTGACCCCGGCGGGCCCGGTGCGCGCGGTCGATCGGGTCTCCTTCGAGATCGGCCGCGGGCAGGTCTTCGGGCTCGCAGGAGAGTCGGGCAGCGGCAAGTCCACCGCGGCCATGGCCGCCATGCGTCTGCTGCAGCCGCCGGCCGTGATCACCGGCGGCGAGGTGTCCTACGAAGGTCGCAACGTGCTGGCCATGGGCGAGGACGAGCTCAGGGCCTTTCGCTGGAAGGAGATCGCCCTCGTCTTTCAGAGCGCCATGAACGCCCTCAACCCGGTGCTCACGGTGGGGGCGCAGATCGCGGACGTGATCGAGCGCCACGAGAAGGTGAGCTCCGCGCAGGCCCTGGAGCGCGCCGCGGAGCTGCTCGGGCTCGTAGGCATCGAGAGCTCGCGGCTGCGCTCCTACCCCCACCAGCTCTCGGGGGGGATGCGCCAGCGGGTCGTCATAGCCATCGCCTTGGCGCTCAATCCGCCGTTGCTCTTCATGGACGAGCCGACGACCGCCCTCGACGTGGTGGTGCAGAAGGAGATCCTGCAGCAGATCGCGGAGCTGAAGGAGCGCCTCGGCTTCTCCATCCTGTTCATCACCCACGACCTCAGCCTGATGCTCGAGTTCTGCGACACGGTGGGGATCCTGTACGCGGGGCGGCTCTGCGAGGTCGCGCCCGCCAAGGAGCTCTTCTCCAATCCGCAGCACCCCTACACCCGCGGGCTCATGCGCTCGTTCCCCGAGCTGCGCGGCCCCAAGCAGCGCATCGACGGCATCCCCGGCTCTCCCCCGGACATGCGCTCGCCCCCTGCGGGCTGTCGCTTCCATCCCCGCTGCTCCGTCGCGATCCCAGTCTGTAACCAGGAGCAGCCCCAGCTGATCACCCTCGCCGAGCCGGCCCTGGCGCGGGCGGTCGGAGCCGAAGGCGACGGGCAAGGCGGAGCCACGGCTCAGCGGCGCGCCAGCCACCAGGTGGCGTGCCACGTCGCCGCCCAGGCCGCCGGCTCCCACGAAGTATGAAGGCTCCCCTCTCGCCGCAGACGAGACCGTGAACACCGACGAATCCATGAGCAGCGACGAACCCACGAGCACCGTCCAGGACACCGCCGTGTCCACCTCACCCGCGGCGCGGGGCGAGACGGCGAAGACCGTGGACGGTGAACCGCCCATCCTCCGCGTCGAGGCGCTCACCAAGTACTTTCCGGTGGGCGGTGGCCTGCGCCCCAAGCAGCTCCGCGCGCTGAACGACATCTCGTTCTCCCTGCGCCGCGGCGAGGTGATCAGCTTGGTCGGTGAGTCAGGGAGCGGCAAGAGCACGATCTTGAAGATGCTCTCGCGCTTGGAGCAGCCCAGCAGCGGGCGCATCCTCTTCAAGGGTCGCGACTTGCTGGCAGAAGAGCCGCGCAGCGCTTCGCTGGCCTACCGCGGTCAGGTGCAGATGATCTTTCAGGATCCCTTCGGATCCCTGAACCCGATCCACACGGTCGCCTACCACCTCGAGCGCCCCCTGGTACGGCACGGCAAGGCCTCCACGCCCGAGGACCTGCGCCAGAAGGTGCTGGAGCTGCTGCACACCGTGGGCCTGAACCCCGCGGAGGAGTTCGCCGCGAAGCACCCCCACCAGATGTCCGGCGGACAGCGGCAGCGCGTCGCCATCGCGCGGGCTCTCGCCGTCGGCCCCGACGTGATCCTCGCCGACGAGCCGATCAGCATGCTCGACGTGTCGATCCGCATGGGTGTGCTCAACCTGATGGAGGAGCTGAAGCAGAGCCGCGGCATCGGCTATCTGTACGTGACCCACGACATCGCGAGCGCGCGGTACATCGGCGATCGCACGATCGTCATGTACGCCGGGCACATGGTGGAAGGAGGCTCCAGTGAGGAGCTGCTCGACGCCCCCGCCCACCCCTACACGAAGCTGCTGCTCGAGGCGGTGCCCGATCCACGAGGTAACATCTTCCGCGAGCTCCCCGCCAAGAGCGGCGCGCCGCAGCTCGTGGATCCGCCCCCAGGCTGCCCCTTCGCCCCCCGCTGCCCGGACGTGATGGACGTGTGCCGGCGCGAGAGCCCCCAGCCCGTACAGCTGCGGCGCCGCGCTCCGGAGGCCCCCGAGCGCTTCGTGCGCTGCCACCTCTACGAAGAGGGCCAGTCCCCCCCGGCGAGCAAAGCCTGACATCGGCGAGCTCGCCGATCGTCGCGCTCAGTTTGCGGGACTCAGCGCGTGCGCGGGCACTCAGCGCGTGGGACGGAGCCGGGGTCGGTGGCGCTGCACCGTCTCGAGGATGTCGGCGAGGTCGTCACCGGTCGGCGCCTCGAACGCGAACTCGACGTCCGGCCCGCGGAGGGCCAGGTGCCGCCCCCGGCCAGGGCCGATCGACTGGAACTCCGGCGCCGGCACGGAGGTGACGCAGCGATCGACGAGCGGCGCGCCGGGGGCGTCGTAGAACTGGTGGACCAGGTCGTACCCGCAGCCGTCGAGGGACGCGCCGTGGGACAGGTTGTCCAGGGTCACGAGGGTCGAGTTCTCGAGATCCCCGTGCACCAGCTCGGCGTACACCGGCGGCGTGATGGGATCGAACCCCCCGGCCATCAGCAACGTGGGGACGCTGCTCCGCACGGCCTCGTTCTCTCGCGCGTCTGCGGGAGGCACCCGCCAGGCGTCGCAGTAATCGAAATAGTAGGCGCCCGACAGCCCCCCCACGAGCTCTTCGGGGAGCTCCGCCTCGATGGCGGCCACCGTCGCCCGGCTGGTGAACGGGATCTCCTCGGCGCAGTGGGCCGACAGGTGCAGCCCGAAGCTCATGTCCCCGTCCCCGCCGCCATCACCGCCGCCGCCGGAGAGGAGGTCGAGGATGTTCGACAGCTGACCCATCTCGCCCCGATCGGCCTCGTCGATGAGCAGCGGGATCAAGGCGACGCCCCGGGGGTGGTACATGAGGTTGAACAACAGGTTCAGGAGCTCGTCGCCGGTCATCCCGAACTCGCCGAACTCCCCCGGCGTCTCGTTGAGCTGGGCCGTGACTCGACGCAGCTGCGTCATGGAGTCTGGGTACTTGGCGCTGCAGCTCTCCTGCGCAGCGCACGACGCGAACACCGCCTCGAACCCGAGGAGCCCGTTCACGGCGAGGTGCCCAATCAGGTCCACCTGGAGCGGCACCACGGAGTCCAGCACCACGGAGCGGACGCCCGCGGGGTGATCCCGGAGCACGGTGAGCGCGAGCCGCGTGCCATAGGAGATGCCGAGCAGGTTCCACTGATCGTAGCCGAGGGCCTGCCGAACGGCGTCGACGTCCGCCGCGCTGGGCGCGGTGCGATAGGCGGAGAGATCGATGCCGTCCGTAGTGAGGCGCCCCGAGCAGTGGGCGAGCAGATCGAGGAGCGGATCCTCGAACTCTCCTGTGTCTTCCTCCGCGGAGCCGGGAGCGGAGGAGTCGATGCCCACGATGCAATCGAGGGAGTCGCCGCTCGCCCCCGTCCCCCGCTGGTCCACCACCACTAGGTCACGCTCGGCGAGGAACGGCTCGAAGGCGTCGAAGGCGCCGAGCACCGCGGAGCTCCCCGGGAACCCCGGTCCTCCCTCCAGATAGACGATCGGATCCGGGGCAGGGTCGTCGGCGTTGCTGAAGACGCGGAGCACCTCGATGGCGAGGGTCTTGGTCGAGCCAGGGCTCACGGGGACCATCACCCGCCCGCATTGGGTGGTGTACCCGGAGATCTGTCCTGGGCAGGAGTGCGTTATGAAATCGCCGGTCGGCTCCGGGAGGCGGTCCTCGGGAGGCGACTGCTCCGGGCCTTTGGTCCGATCTATGAGCGGCGCCCGATCGTCCTTACTCGAGCACCCGGCGAGGCCCAGGAGGGCGAGCAAGGCCGCCCCCCGCACCCAGGTGGGCGGGCGGAGGCGCGTGGATCGGGACCCAGGCTCCGGACCTGGGCGACGCGAGGAGAGGACAGGACACATCGAGGGGAGCCTCGTTGGGACAGTCCCCGAGAATATCCGACTTCCCCGGGCGACCCAAGGCGGAGGGGGCGAACGCGCCGCACCGGCCTCCGCACCGGCCTCCCGAGAGGCTCCCTCTTCAGAACGGCGGGGGCTCGTCCTCCAGGGGCTCGTCCTCCAGGGGAGTGTCTTCGGGAGAGACCTCTGGCAGGGACCAGGCTGGATCCTGCGGAGAAGGAGGCGGCGGTGGCGGCGGCGTCTCCGCGCCCGGCTGCTCGCCCGGAGGATCGACGTCGTCGAGTCGCTGCGCCGGCCTCTCGCGGTGCTCCGCGGGCTCGCCGACGTGCTCTACGGGGGTGTCGAGCCCGGGAGCGTCGGGGTGCAGCGTGGGCTCATCCCCGGGCTCCTCGAGCTCGTCGTCTTGCTCGGCGGGGTCGTCGAGGGAGGCCACCTGCTCCGGCGCGGTGCCGTCCAAGAACAGCTCCACCACCGCGTCCTCCTGGTCGAAGCGCGCCAGGAGGCCCGTCGCGGGATCGATGCGCTCCTCCACGATCCCCGACGGGCGGGGGAACTCCGTCGCCGGCTTGCCCTGGTGGGCCACCTTCATCCAGCTGACCCACGCCGGCAGCGCAGACACCGCGCCGGCCTCGCCCCAGCCGAGGGGCAGCGCGTCGTCGAACCCGACCCACGACGCGACCGAGTACTCCGTCGAGTATCCCACGAACCAGGCGTCCTTCGCTTTGTTCGTGGTGCCCGTCTTGCCCGCCACCGGGAAGCCCAGGCTCTTGGCGCGGGCCGCCGTGCCCTCTCTGACGACGCTCTCCAGCAGACTCGTCATGAGGTACGCGACCTCCGCCGAGATCACGCGACGCGCGGGAGGCGGCTCCGGGAGCGGGATCTCTCCTTCGGGACCGATCACCTTGCTCACGAAGCGCGGCGCCGCCACCTCTCCCCCCGTGCTCAGGGTCGCGTAGGCGTTCGCGATCTCGAGGGGGGTCACCTCGTAGGCGCCCAAGGCGAGGCTCGGCGTGGCGCCGAGCTTGGACTCGATGCCGAGCGCACGGGACCACTCGACGACGTTCGCGGCGCCGACCTCCTGGAGCACCCGCTCTGCGACGCGATTATCGCTGCGCGCCACCCCTTGGCGGAGGTTGATCACGTCCTCCGGGTCTGCGGCTTCGTCGTCCTCCGCGGCGTCGTCACCGCGCTGAACCGCTCCAGCGCGCACGAAGCGAAACTGTGTGGCAGGGGTGACGCGCCGCGCGTGGAGCGCATAGCTGTAGACGAAAGGCTTGAAGGACGAGCCCGGCTGACGGCGCGCCTGCACGCTGCGATCGAGCCCGCCCATCAGGGCCTCATAGCTCCCGACCGCGGCCACCACGTCGCGGGTGCGCACGTCGATGGCGATGAGGGCTCCCTGGGGCGCGAGCTCGAGCCGGAGCCGCACGGGGTCGGTCTCTACGCTAGAGCCGAACCCTGCGTCGGAGCCCGGATCGGAGCCGGTCGTGGGGCCCGTGTCCTCGGGCTCCGCAGGGGGCGCCTCGAGGAGCCGTACCCGCAGAGCGGCGCCGAGACCCACGAACTCCGATGGCTTGATGTGCTGCGGGTTGTAGCGCTCCTCACGACGCAGATCGACGCGCCCGAGGACCTCCCCCACCTGGACGTCGATGGTGTGGCGCTCGTCGTCCAGAGCGACCACACGCCCCGTGTAGATCGCATGCTGCCGTGGCTTGCCCGTGAACACGTCCCCCCAGAGCCTGCGCTTCTCCAGGGTGAAGGGCGGCTTCAGCTTTTGCCGCCGCATGTAGTCGTCCAGGTTGTCCCGCAGGGCCTTGCGGGCCGCCGCCTGCAGGTGGGGATCGATGGTCGTGTGCACCGTGAAGCCCCCGCGACGCGCGTCTTCACCGGCCAGCTGCCGGAGCAGCTTGCGCACGTGGGGGACGATCTCCGGGGCCAGGTCCGACTCCGCCTCCACGGCGGGGGCGAGGCGCACCGGGTCGTCGATGACGGCCTCGTAGACCGCCTCGGTCATGAACCCCTTGTCGCGCATTTGCCCGAGCACGTAGCGGCGCCGCTCGAGGGCCCGCTCTTCGCTGCGGCGAGGCGTGAAGCGCTCCGGCGACGCCACGATGCCCGCCAGCAGCGCCGCCTCGGCGATGTCCAGCTCCTCGACGTGTTTGCCGAAGTAGTAGGTCGCCGCCTCCTCCACGCCCCAGCGCCCGTGCCCGAGATAGATGTGGTTCAAGTACAGACCGAGGATCTGCTCCTTCGACAGGTGCTCCTCGAGGCGGTGCGCGAGCAGCGTCTCGCGGATCTTGCGGCGGTAGCTGCGCTCGCTGTCCAAGAGGACGTTCTTCACCACCTGCTGGGTGATCGTGCTCCCTCCTTGGGACACCTTGCCCGCCCGCAGGTTCACCCAGAGCGCCCGCAGCATCCCAAGGTAGTTGAGCCCCTCGTGCTGGTAGAAATGGGCGTCCTCCGCTGCCAGGAACGCGTGCTTCACGTGGCTCGGGACGCGCTCGAAGGGCACGACGGTGCGCCGCTCCGTGAACAGGTTCGCGAGCAACGTGCCGTCCCGCGCCAGGATGCGAGTCACCTGGGGCGGCGCATAGCCGCTCTCCAGCTCCGCCACGCTCGGCAGATCCCGGGAGAACCGCCACACCGCGATGACCACGGCGAGGACGCCGACGAGGCCGAGGACCAGACCGCTGAACATGCACCAGCGCAGGGCCGTCACCCAGCGCCGGGTCGGCGGCTTCTCGGGCGGGAGCCCCGACGCCAAGGGATCCCGCGCGGCCCGTCCTACGGCCGCGGTCGAAGAGGGGGCAGCGCCGAGCTCGGCCCCTGGCTCTCGCCTCAGGGCTCCCGCCCAAGCAGCCTCCTCCGGCGCAACGAGAGCTCCCGAACCCAATGAATCGGAGCTTCGCGGTGCAGAGACCGGAGGCTCGAAGCCCGACGGCGCCGACTCCGACTCCGACGACCGCTCTGGGCTGGACTCCAACGGCGACTCCAGCCCCGGTGGAGCGAACTCCGACGACCCCGGAGGGGTGGACCCCGACGACCCCGGAGGGGCGGACCCCGACGACGACGGCCCCAAAGGCACCAAGTCCAACGACGGCTCAGATCCCCAGGGCGCGGACTCCGACGACCGCTCCGTATCCACGGGCGCTTCAGGAGCACCGCCGAGATCCGCGAGACGAGCAGGCTCGCGCGGTTCGGGATCGGAGCGCCGACCCGGGCTCTCGTCGAGCTCCAGCGCCGGTTGGCTCGACGCGGGTGGCCGAGACGGCTTGGTGGAATCGTGGTCGCTCATCGGCCCAGCAGGCTCATGACGACGACTGCTAGCACCACGCCCACAACGAGGCACGAAGCCGCCACGACGACCAGCAGGCGCGTGCTCGGGCCCGTGTCGGGTGCGCGCTCCACCTGCCCCGAGCCCTGCGGAGACGTGGGTGAGTCCGCCCAAGAGCCCTCGCCTTGTCCTTCGTTCGCGAAGGGCTTGAGCGCGCTGCCGAGCTCGGCGGCGGTCTGATAGCGATCTTCAGGCTTCTTCTGCAGAGCCTTCTCCAAGACCTTGCCGAGGCCCTCCGGGAAGGACATGCCCTCGATCCGCTCATTGAGGGGGATGATCGGCGCCGTGACGTGCTTCTGGATGTACTCCATGGGCGTCTTCGCGTCGAAGGGCAGCTTGCCGGTCAACACCTCGTAGAGGATCACCGCCAAGGAGTAGATGTCGCTGCGCGCGTCGAGGGTCCGCCCCTGCGCCTGCTCCGGGGACATGAACTCCGGCGTACCGAACACCATGCCCTCCTGGGTGAGGATCATGCTGCCCGGTTGCATCTGCTGCTCCGTGACCTTCGCGAGCCCGAAGTCGAGGACCTTCGGGTAGTCGACGAGCCCGCCCTGGTTGCACAGGAAGATGTTCTCGGGCTTGAGATCCCGGTGCACGATGCCGAGCTCGTGGGCCTCTTGGAGGGCCCCGCACACCTGCACCAGGACGGGGATGGCGCGCTCGACGGACAGCGGCCCTCCGCGGCGCACGGTCTGGTTGAGGTTCTTGCCCTCCAACATCTCCATGACGATGTAGAGGGAGCCGTCCTCCTCGAGCTCGCCGTACATGAACACGCGGGCCGTGTTCGGATGGCTGAGCTGGCTCATCGCGCGCGCCTCACGGCGGAACCGGCTCGTGAGATCTTTCCGGCCGGCGAGCTTCGGATGGAGGATCTTGATCGCGACCTCCCGCTTCATGGCGGGTTGGGAGGCCCGATACACCGACCCCATCCCTCCCGTGCCAATCTTCTGCAGAATCCTGAACTGCCCATTCAGGATCTCCCGCCCGATGAACGGATCCGTTTGACGCGACGCCATTCGACTCCGGTGTTATCAGAATTGTCGGAGTTCCCCCAGCCCGTCTACCCCCTCGCTCACCCGATGTACCTCGAGAGCCCTCTCCTCGCCGCCGCCGGCTTCCGCCACGCCTTCTTCACCCGCCACGGCGGCGTCTCGGAGGGCCCCTTCGCGTCCCTGAACTTCTCGAGCGCCCTGGGCGACGCCCCCGAGAAGGTCGCCGAGAACCTGACCCGCGCGGCCCGCGCGCTAGGGGTGGATCCGGCGCGAGTGTACTTCCTCGATCAGGTGCACGGGGCGCAGGTCCATGTCCTCACGGACGGCGATGATCGGGCCACCCTCCTCTCCACCCAGGGCGACGCGCTGATCGCTGCCGATCCCCAGGTGGCCTGCGGTGTACGGACCGCGGACTGCGTGCCCGTGCTGCTCGCCTGCGAGAGCTCGGGGCAGGTGGGCGCGGCCCACGCTGGGTGGCGCGGCGCGGTCGCGGGGATCGTCCCGGAGACGGTCCGCGCCCTGCGGACGCAAGGTGCCCGGGGCCCCCTGATCGCCGCGATCGGCCCCCACATCTCGCTCCAAGCCTTCGAGGTCTCCGAGGACGTCGCCGCCCAGATCCAGGCAGCAGCCCCCGGAGCCGCGCTCGTCGAGCGCACCTTGATCGATCGAAGCCTGGGCCCCCGTCCCCACGCGAACTTGCGGGAGCTCGTCCGCGCGCAGTTGCTCGAGCTGGGGGTCGAGCACATCGACGACGTGCCGGGGTGCACCGTCGGCGCCCCGGAGCTCTTCTTCTCCTACCGCCGGGACGGCAAAGTGGGGGGGCGTCACCTCTCGGCCATCGTACCGCAGCGCCCGAGGCAGGGTCGGGAGTGACTCCGTCCGTCGAGTCCGCGATACGCCTGACGACGTTACCCCTGGGCAAAATTTGCCCCCGGCCCGGCTCTGGCGTTCCATCATGATAGCGGAGGTTATCTCCACGCCCGCAGGTGCCCATGTCCCACAGCAGGTCGTTTCGTCGTCGATGGTGGCTCGAGTCACGTCTGCTGAGGGCGGCCATCGTGCCTCTGGCCCTCACCTCCCTCGCCGCGCCGGCTGCCTGGGGTGACCCCGTCGTCCCCGAACCAGTCGCCGCCGACGACGACGAGCAGGGCGTGGTCGCCACCTTCATCGGCTTCCGCCAGCTCGGCTCCGGGCGCACCCTCGTCTATGTGGAGCTGTCGAAGGAGGTCGAGCCGACCCTCGCCGCGCGCGGCAAGACCCTCGAGTACACCTTCCAGGGGACGCGGGTGACCCTCCGCAACAACCGGCGCCCGCTCCTGGCCCGTCATTTCGAGTCCGTGGTGCACAGCGCCCAGCTCGTTCCCCAGGGCAAGGATCTGAAGTTGGTGCTCCAGCTCCGGCAAGAGACGAGCCCTCAGAGCCGCATCGTACGGCACGCGCGGGGGGCGACCTTCGAGGTCGAGCTCGCAGCTCCCCAGCCGCCCGCTCAGTGACGGTCACCGCAGAGGCGCAGCGCTTGGCAAATCGGCGAGGCTTGCGACGCGGCTCAACGGCGGCGCGGCGAGGCTTGCGACGCGGCTCAACGGCGGCGGCGACGGCTTGCGACGCGGCTCAACGGCGGCGCGGCGACGGCTTGCGACTCAGCGCAGGTCGATGGGAGGCGCGCTCGCGGCGGCGACGTCAGACGCCTGGGTGAGGACATCCGGATGGATCGCGACGTCCAGCTCGTAGCCGCTCACGGAGCCATGACAGCTCCCGCACATGCCGTTGAACAGAGTGCGGGGAAATGACTGGCGCGCCACCTCTCCCGGATAGAACTGGAACTGCTCCCGCACCACGTGTCGGCGCGGCCCGTCGTCACCCACGAGCTGGATGCTGGTCCCGTAAGTAAGGGGTATCCCGCCCGGCAACCTCACCCGCACCGAGCCGTCCACCTCGAGGGGCACCACACCAAGGGAGCGATGGCGCTCGTAGAGGCGCCCAAAGGCGTCCTCCTCCACGTGGGCCGCGCCGTCGAGGTTCGTGATCCCCGGCTCGGGCGGGAGCACCTCGAGGACCTCCAGGGGCTGCGATGAACCGAGCAGCCGCCCCGTGCGGGTGTTCTGGAAGACGAGGCTCATCATGAGGGGCACGTCCAGGTACAGCACCTCCGCGTCGCTGCGCCCTGGGACGACCCGGGTCGCGCCGTTGACCTCGTCGATCCGCGACTGGAACACCTCCCGCGGCTGCCGCGCGTATACGGCCACCGGCCAGAGCAGCTCTTCCCCCGCCGCGCGGCCCAAGAGCGGCGAGCGACGGCCCGTCTCCGGATCCATGACGACGAGCTCGAACCCGCCGTCGAACTCCGTCAGATCGGTCACGTCGGGCGCGTAGCTCGCCACGAAGCGCCCGTCGGGCAGGGGCGCGGGGCTGCGGTAAGCGCCCTCGGTGCCGTCGAGCTTGCCCGTGGCGGCCGGATCGAGCACCCGCGCCGATCTCTGGTAAAATAGAGGGTTGGGCCAGGTGATCGCGCCGGGGTCCTGGAGGTAGTCCTCGGGCTCGGTGCTCAGGTGGTCGACGCCCACGCTGCGGTTGACGAGCAGGAGCCCACCGGCGCCGTGGCGCGCGCCGCGATCGCTCACGACGCCCACCAGGTTCTTGTCGGAGAGCTCGACGATCTCCGTCATCTGCTCGTGGCCGACGGTGCTGCGCTGCCCGAACAGGGGATGGTAGTCGCCCCCGTCGAGGTTCATGCGACGCCCGGCGAGCTGATAGAAGCCTCTCGCGCGCTTCTCCGTGGTGAAGATGAGCCGCCCGTCGCTCATGAAGGCGGGCGTGAGCTCCTGGTCCAAAAGGAAAGTCAGCTGGCGCACCCGCGGCGCCTCGGCGCCCGACTCCGGGCCGTCGAGGATGTACAGGTTCGCGTTGAGGCGGCTGGGATCCGCCGGGGAGCGCTGGGGGCCGTCGTAGGTGAACGCGGCGCGGTTCATCACGTTGCCCCGCGTCGACGTGAACACGATGCGCCCGTCGGCGGCGAACGCCGGATCGAAATCGTGGACGAGCTCCCCGTTGTCGGGCACCGCCTCCCCCTGCTCGTCCACTGGGGGCGCGGCGATGGTCGGCTCCAGGGCGCAGGAGCCATCCGCCTCCACGACGTAGATCCGCCAGGGCGCGTCCGCGGCGCTGCGGGCGGAGAAAGCAACCCGTGACCCATCCCAGGACACGGCCGGCCGCCGCGCGTCGCTCGTCGCGGGATCGAGTCCACAGGCCGCGCTCAAGCTGGTCTCCGCTCCCAGGGCGAAGGTGCCGTCCTCCTCGGCGCTCGCCTCGATCCGGACCACCTCCGCGCCCGGGCGGAAGGTCTCGAAGTCCTGGGGCAGCTCGGCATCCGTGACGGGGCCCCGGCGCACGAACACGAAGGCCTCCAGCGGGCGCGCGTCGCTCATCCGCGCCGCGCGCTCCCGGGCGAGCCACGCCACGATCACGCAGTAGGGATCCTGCTCGTCGATGGAGCCGTGCTCGGCGGCGTCGAGGTCACAGCGCTCTGGATCCCCCCCCGCGGCGAACAGCGGCCCGCCCCGATGCAAGATCCCTCCTCCGCCCACGGCGAGGTTTTTGCGGAGCAAGCGGCTCGCGTTCGGATCCGGTGACTCCAGGGCCACCTGCTCCAGCGTGAGCTCGTAGTTGCGGCGCGTCGCCGCCAGGCCGAAGTGACCCGCGCTGCCCCCGCGCAGCCGATAGTCGTGGAAGGCGCTGGGGGAGTGGCAGCCGAGCATCATGCAGCCGCGCTTGACGAGCATGGGCTGCACCCGCTCCGCGAAGAACGGGAAGCCCTCGTCCTCGGGGACGTTACCGGGGCCGCCCTTCTCTTCTGCCCAGGTGCGGAGCGCGCGATAGCTCGGGTCGCTGGTGCTCGAGAAGAGCACGCCCCCCTCGTGGAAGGTGCCGCCGAAGGCCGGCACCAGGGTGCGACGTAGCAGCTCGCTCGAGTCCGTCTCCACCGCCAGGTAGTCCGAGGCGGCGAAGTAATTCCAGCGCTTCTGCTCCTCCGTGGAGCCGCAGGTCAAATACAAAACGTTCCCAGGAGACCCGTGGCAGTTGCCCGCTGCGCAGCTGTCCACCAGCACCCGGTTGGCCGCGTCGAACGCGCGGTAGTCGTCGCCCGGCGGGTCCGCGTCGCCATCGAACGCGGGATCGGTGCCGAGGAGCTCGTTGCACACGGAGCGCTCCCTCAGAGCAGAGGACGGCGGCGCGTTGTTCTCGGAGGCGCCGTTGCGGATCCACGTCTCGAGGGTGTTGAAGCCGCTGCTCGTGAAATCCAGCAACGGGCCGCCCACGTGGGCGATGTCCGTGGTGATGAGCAGGGGCTCGGAGTCGTCCCAGGAGGTGAGCCGCACCGGGTAGGCGGGGAGCGCCTTCAGCAGCAGCCCGGGCACCCCGTAGGGGCCGTAGTCCGCGAGGAGGTCCTCGCGTTTCCGGAGCTCCTCGAAGCTGGCCACGCTGAGATTTCCGAGGGCGTTGCCCCGATCGTCCGCCTGCACGTGGCAGCGGGACTGGCTGGGGCTCGAGGCGCAGGAGTTGCCGAGGATCGGCTCGATCTGCCGTTGGAAGAAGGTCGTCGACTCCGGCTGCTCGTCCCGTGAGCAACCGGTGAGCGCCGCCAGGCCCATGGCGCCCAGGCTCACGGCGCCCAGCGCCAGGGTGATCACCCCAGGGGGCCTCCACGGGGTGCCAGACGAACGAGACGACGAAGGGAGATGGCTCATGAACGGACGAGCGGGCTTGCCGCGTGGGAAACCGTGAGGACCTCGACGTGACCTTTTACCAGGTCCTCCGGCGCAGCGCCCCAGGCAGGGCTGGGTCACGCTCCACCAGCGAGCCCAAGGATTCGCCAAGGGTTCTCCTCACAAGCGACGGAGCGCGACGCGGGCCGCGTCCCGCACGAACCGGTCCGAGTCCTCCCGCGCGGCCTGGACAGCGCCCTTCGCGGCGGGATCGCCGATCCTCCCCAAAGAGAACACGGCCGCCGCTCGCACTCGGGCGTCGGGCTCCGTGTCGGGAGAGGTGAGCTCGAGCAGGTGGGGCGCGGCGGCGCTGGCCCGCGCGACGCCGAGCACCTGGGCCGCCCGCCGGCGTACCTCCGGAGACTCGTCCGCCAAGCGCGCGATCACCGCGTCCATGTCCGAGTAGCCGTGCATGCCGACGGTCGCGTCGACGGCCGCGAGCCGAACCCGAGCGTCCTCGTCGCCCATGGCCGTCGCCAGCTCCCCCCGCGGGCCCGGGTGCCCCATGCGCGCGAGGGCGCCCACCGCGCTCCAGCGCACCTGCGGCGACGGATCCGACACGGCCGCCGTGGCGAGGGGCTCGAGCCCAGCGTGCGTCAAGAACTCCCCGAGGGCCTCCGCGGCGTGAGCCCGGCGCTCCTCGGGAGCGGCGGGATCCTTCAGGGTCTCCACCACCTGCGAATAGACCTCCCCCGGACCGAACACTCCGAAGATCCGGCGCCGCAGCCACCAAGCGCCGATCTCCCGCGTCTTCGGGTGGCCGGCGTACAGCAGCTTGGCCACGTGGGGGATGCAGTCGAGGCACTCGACGCGCTCGCCGTGCTCGAGCACGCGCCAGATCTTCGAGGGCGCCATGTTCGGCATGCTCACCGCCCGGATCGCCTCGGGGGTGCTGAGCCGCTCCAGGGACTCCACGGGCAGCTGCCGATACACCTCCGCGCGACCCGCGTACACGTTGTGCGGATCGGAGTCGCCTCGCGCCCCACCAAGGGACACGACGAGCAGACTCGCGAGCGCCACCGCCGAGCTCGCCCATCGTCGCAAGCCGCCGCGGCCGAGCCTGCGCACCTCGTTCCTCGTCGAGTCAGTAGTCACGACCGTCTCCTCCTCCCACCGTGTAGGGCTCGAACGCGGTGTTCTTCCGCGAGTAGAACTGCCCCCCGAGATCGATGGCCCGGATCAGCTTCACCAGCTCGTCCCGCGTCAGGCCAGCCTCGGCGGCGTGATCCGTCCGCTGACCACCCGCGATGCGCGCGTCGCTGAACGCCTCGCCGAGGGGCCACGCGTACCGCGCCTCGTCGCCGGACGACGTCATGTTCAGCTTCTCGATGAGGGCGCTGTGTCGCGCGTCCGAGGGCACGGCCCAGCGGGGCGGCACCTCCCCCTCCACCTGCGCCCCCATGGACATCGCCATGTCGAGGGCCGCGGGGAAGAACAGCGAGACGTAGGAGGCGGGCCAGGGCTTGGTTTCGCCGTCGTAGGTGACCGTGATGGGACGAGAGCTCAGGTCGAGCCGCGGGATCTCGTAGGTCGAGGTCTCGCCGCCCACGGGGGTCATCGACAGGGAGTAGAAGGTCTGCGGCTCGGACCCGTTGGTGGTCTCGTTGTGACAGCTCACACACCGCAGCTCGAGGATCTTCTGGATCTCGTTCGGGTCGTCCGCGTCGTTGGCGTAGGCCCACGGGTACTCGGCGCGCTCGTTCCAGGGCAGCATGAAGTCTTCCGGCCCCTTGCCTGCCGCGATGCCGAGCTGCTGCCCCGAGGGCGCGAACGGCTCCGTGCGATCCTCGTGACACCCGCCGCAGACGCGAGCCTCGCCGGGCATGCCCTGGATCCACGTCGTCTGGTTGCGGATCGCCAGATCGAACTCATCCACGACCTGCAGGTGCACGGGGATGAACGGCGGGATCTGCGCGCTCCAGGATCCGTCCGCATGGACGGTGGCCTCCCCGAGCAGCGCGGCGCCCTCCGCCATCGTCAGCCCGAACATGGTCACCCCGGGCGCCGCTTCGCTCGAGAAGCCCTCGATGATGCGCACCTTGACCGCCTCCTGCAGCGCCTCGTCGATGGACACGCCGTCGCCGAACTGCGCTCCGGTCACCCGCTCCTCGTGGATGCTCCCGAGGGACGTCTGGCGGACGTCCACCGCGCCGAGCAGCGTCGGGATCGTCGGATCTTGGCTGTTCTGGATGGCGCCGATGGGCGGCGGCTCGTCCCGCACGATGACCGGCCTCGCGTAGAGCTCCCAGGTGTCGGCGTAGTTCTTGACCAGCTGGTTGACCCTGGACTTGGCGTCGTAGACGTAGAGGCCGAAATCTGGAGGGGTCAGGGCGAGCTCGTTGACATCGTTGACGGTGCCCTCGGCCCAGGAGGTGAGCACCCGACCATCGGGCAACACGGTGGGCGCGCGGTAACGCCCCACCGGAGAGGCGTCTTCACCGCGCGGGACCGAGGGGGTGAGCACCTCGTACTCGGCGAGCTCCTCGTTGTGACCGTTGTCACCGCGCGCGTCGACCCGCACCAGCGCGCCCGCCTGGATCGTGTTCTCCCGGGACGTGGCGACGCCCACGAACACCCCCGGCGTGGCGGTCTCCTGCATCTGCACCAGGGAGTTGGCGGGCTTGCCATGCTGCCCCGCCAGCGCCGTCATTTGGGTGCAGTCGGGGTTCATGCTGAAGAGCTTGACGTCGTTGATGTTCTCGAGGTGCTCCCAGCGCGAGAAGCCCAGGCGCCCATCGTGGAGCGAGAACAGCTCCACGGTGTGGGACAGGTTCTGTGAGCAGAGCTTCCTGTCCGCGTCGCCCCCCTCCAGGGTGATGGTGGCCACCTGGGTCACCATGCGCGCGTGGTTGTACTCGTCGGCGCGCGTGCCCATCTCCGTGTACGGCTGCTCCGTCACGAAGGCGATGCGATTGCCTGGCAACCACAGCCCGTGGATGTCGTCGTAAGGGCCGAAGGTCAGCTGATGGATCTCGAACCGCCCCTCCGCGTCACGCTCGAGGCTCGCCCAGTACAAGTGATAGTGGTCGTCGGCGCTCGTCTTCATCGAGAAGAGCACCTTCGTGGCGTCGTAGCTCACGTCGACGCTCGCGACGTCCGCGCTCTCGAACTCCTCGATGATGTTCGCGACCTCTCCCGTGCGTAGGTCCAACACCTCCAGGCGCCCACCGGGGACGTAGCGCTTGTAGTCCATGACCTGGCCCATGCCGCCGGCCACGTCGATGCGGACCCCCTCTTCATCCACCACCGTGTGCTGACGCACCGCATAGACGATGCGGGTCACGTCCGTGCGGTTGGGCCCCTGCTCCCGGTCGCTCGAGCAGCTCGGCACCGCCGCGAGGGCGGCGGCGACCGCAGCGCAGAACGTGCCAGCGACGAGCAGTCCGCCGCCGCTCCTCCTCCAGCCGCCCCGTTTCCCGCCGCCCCGTCTCCAGCCGGTCGTCGTCCGAGGGCGCGCCGAGGCGGCTGTGGTCACATCGAGGCCGACCTTGGATCGGAAAACGCGCATGAACAGGTACTCCGGTGAACGCACTGGGAGACTTCCCATGCACACCATAGGCCAGGCTCGAAATCTCAGAAAAGCCCAATGATCCAATCTCAGCGGAGGGAGCAGGCCCCCAGCTCGAAGCGGTGCGATGGGGGGCAGAGCCCTCATGAACAGGCTCTCGGGGCGCCCCCCTCGCGGTCGACGCCGGGAGCCGCTATCCCCCCCCCGTGACGGACGCTCGCCTCCCCTCCGACCTCAAGCTCGACCCCCAAGGCCTCATCCCCGCCATCGTCCAAGACCGCCTGACGGGCGAGGTGCGGATGATGGCCTGGATGAACCCCGAGGCGCTCCAGGCCACGCTCCGGACGCGCCGGGCCACGTTCTACAGCCGCTCCCGAAAGGCGCTCTGGGTCAAGGGAGAGACCAGCGGTCACGAGCTGCGCGTCCACGACGTGCTCCTGGACTGCGACCGGGACACGGTGCTCGTCCTCTGCGACCCCGTGGGCCCCTCCTGCCACACGGGGCAGGACAACTGCTTCTTCCGCCCCGTGGGTGCCTCCGCCGCCGAGCCTGAAGGCGCCGGAGCGGGGGTGGTCGGGGGCACAGTCGCAGGGTCTCCCGGCGACGACGAGGTCGCCTTGCCCCTGCTCGGCGGCCTCGAGCGCCTCCTCGAAGCCCGGAAGCAGAGCACCAGTGAGAAGAGCTACACCCGTTCTTTGTTCGACGGCGGCGTGCCGAAGATCGGCGCGAAGATCCGCGAGGAGGCCGAGGAGCTGACGGTCGCCCTGGCCGAGGAGACCGACGAGCGAGTCGCGAGCGAAGCCGCCGACGTCCTGTATCACGTCCTCGTCGGCTTGCGGCACCGCGGCGTCGCCTGGCGCGACGTGCTGGGAGTGCTCGCGCAGCGGCTCGGGACGAGCGGACACGCGGAGAAGGCGTCCCGCGGCGAGTGACCGGTGAGCCGGGTGAGCCGGGTGAGCCGGGTGAGCCGGGTGAGCCAGCGCGCCCCCACAGTTATCGAACTATCAATGCACCCACTGCGCGCACACCATGCGCACACGGTGCGCACACCGTGCGACTCTGGCGCCAACGTGCATTCGTCAATCGAACTGCGTAGCTGACGGCGGGCGAACGCCGCGCCCAGCGGCGACGGGGCGGCGCGAAAAGCCGAGGCAGTTTGACCGCTTCGAAGTAGGACAGGTACGCTCGACGTCTCCCCGACGCGACGTCCACGGACGGGAATGACAACAGCGCGGATTGCATCATGACCAACGTCCTCGTGTTCGAGAGTGACTCCGATTTCGCCAACACCTTGCAGACGGGGCTCGGCGCCTTGGGCTGCGCGACGACCGTCGTCGACGACGCGGAGCAGGGCATGAAGATGGCGGAGAGCCAGCGCCCCGACTTGATCCTCCTGTCGATCGAGCTCCCGCGCATGAACGGCTTCTCCGTCTGCAACAAGCTCAAGCGGAACGCTGCGCTCAAGGACGTCCCGCTCATCATCATGAGCAGCGACTCCACGGACGAGACCTTCGAGCAGCACAAGCGGCTGCGCACCCGCGCCGAAGATTACCTGCACAAGCCGATCAGCGTCGATCAGCTCGTCGAGCGCATCAGGAGCTTCGTACCGCTCGAGGCGTCGGCGGCTGAGGAGGGCGACGACCTCCTGATCGAAGACGAGATCGAGATCGAGGAAGCGATCGAGCTGGAGCCGGAGGGCGACACCGACAATGACATGGAGGCCCTGACGGAGGCGGCGTTCGGGGCTATCACCTCACCATCCAAGGCGCCCCCACCGCCACCTCGCCCCGCGTCCGTCGCGCCGCCTCCTTTCGCCGCACCGCGCGCGCCCTCCGCGGATCTACGTCCGCCGCCGCCCGTGCGCGCTGGCACCGGCAGCGTGAGGCCCGGGAGCTCGGCGGAGCTCGACGAAGCCGACATCGCAGAGCCGAGCGCGCCGGCCGCCAGCCACGAAGCGCCTCTGCCCTCCCCCGCCGACGTCGCCGCTCAGCGCGAGCTCGAGGAGGCGCTCGCCCAGCAGCGCGCCCGCACCGAAGAGCTCGAGCGCGAGCTGAGCGAGACGCGAGACGCGGCCCGCGCCGAGGGTGAGCGTCAGGGACAGTCCCTCGACGTGGCGAGCCGAGAGCTCGACCAAAAGGCCCAAGAGCTCGACAAGAAGAATCAGGAGCTCGAGCTCGCCCAGCGGGAGCTCGATGAGCTCCGCGAGAAGTTGGAGAGCGGGGCCGCCGCCGGCACGGCGCGGGAGTTCCTCGACCTGCGCGAGCAGCTCAACCGCAAGGACAAGGAGATCCTGGAGATCCGCGACAGCCTCATCTCGAGGGAGAAGGAGGTCGTCTCGCTCAACGAGCGGAACATCGGGCTGGAGCGAGAGAAGGCAGATCTCTTGGACAGCCAGGCCGAGCTGAAGCGAGCCAAGGCCGAGCTGGAGAAGGTGCGCGACGCGCTCAGCGCCGACAAGGAGCAGGCCAACAAGCGCGCCTCGGACTACAAGGCGAAGAGCGACAAGCTCGGGGAGGAGCTCACCGCGCGGGGTGAGGAGCTGCGCCAGGCCCACGAGCGGCACGAGGCGGATCTGGCCACGCGGGACGCCCGGGAAGCCGCGCTCCGCGAAGACCACGCCCAGGAGCTGGAGCGCGCTCGGGAGGAGGCCGCGCAGGCTCAGGCTCGAGCCGTCGAACAAGCGGTGGCCGCGACCGAAGAGCAGGCAGCCCGCGCCCAGGAGGAGGCGCTCACCGCCGCCGCCGCCGAAGCTCAGGAGGCGCAAGCGCAGGCCATCCGCGCTCGGGAGACGGAGCTCAAGCACGAGCACGACTCGAAGATGGCCGCCCTGCATCGCGCCAATGAAGAGGCCCTGGGCAAGCTCCGCGCGGAGCACCAGCAGGAGCTGATCGAAGAGCGGGACGCGACGGTGGCGGCGCAGCGCGCCGAGTACGAGCCGCAGCTCGCGGAGCGCGACGCGCGGATCGCCGAGCTGGAGTCGGAGCTGGCGACCCGTACTCGAGAGCGCGACGCAGCGAACGCGACCATCGAAGAGCGCGAATCGACGATCGCGTCCCTCGAGGGGGCCCTGGCGGCTCGCACCGAGGAGCGGGACACCGCGAACGCGACCATCGAGGAGCGCAACGGGCGCGTCGCCGAGCTCGAAGCGGAGCTCGCGAACACCCGCAAGGAGCTCGCCGACACCCAAGGCGCCCTCGCCGGCGAGTCCCAGAAGCTCGAGGGCGCCCGCGACAAGTGGCGCGCGGACAGCGCCGCGATCCACGCCGCGAAGGAGGCGCTCGGCGCCGCGATCGAGCGCCTCGAGGAGGCGGAGCGCCGCCCGCTCGAAGATCGCTGACCCGCCGTAAGGAGCTCGGCGCGCGCTTCACGGCGCGTCGTCATCATCCGATCTACGCTGCGCAGCAGCCGCGCTGGCAGCGCAGCGTCCAGACGGGCGATTTCTCTCGCATTTTCTTGCATTCGAGCACTGCAATGCCAGCGAGCGTTGCGATAGGCTCGTGGCAAACATGCTGGCGAAATACTTCGACCATCTCTTCCCCATCCAAGATCCGGTCATCATCTTCGCCATCGTCTTGGTGTTGATGCTGGGGGCGCCCATCTTGATGGCGCGCTTCAACCTGCCGGGGATGATCGGCCTGCTCTTGGCCGGCGCCATCCTCGGACCGAACGGGTTGGGGCTCCTCGCCCGGGATCAGTCGTTCGTCCTGCTGGGGGCGGTCGGGCTGCTCTACATCATGTTCACCGCCGCCCTCGAGGTCGATCTGGCGGCGTTCAAGCGCTACCGGGTGCAGGGCGCCGTCTTCGGGCTCCTGACCTTCAGCTTGCCCCAGGGCATCGGCACGATCGTGGCCTACTACTTGCTCGGCTTCGACTGGCCGGGGGCCATCCTGCTGGCGAGCATGTTGGCGTCTCACACGCTGCTCGCCTACCCGATCGTCAGCCGCCTGGGGCTCAGCAAGAACCCCGCCGTGACCGCCACCATCGGGGGGACGATGGTCACGGACACCCTCGCCCTCATGGTGCTGGCCGTGATCGCGGGCTCCGTGCGCGGCGAGATGAACGAGGCGTTTTGGTGGCGCCTCGGGGTGTCGCTCGTCGTCTTCGTGCTGGCGATCTTGGTGGGGCTGCCGAGGATCGGGCGCTGGTTCTTCCGGCGCATGGCCAAGGACGGGCCAGGCGAGTTCGTGTTCGTGCTCACCTCCGTCTTCATCTGCGCGGCGCTCTCCGAGGCCGCCGGCGTCGAGCCCATCGTGGGCGCGTTCTTGGCGGGGCTCGCGCTCAACCGCCTCATCCCCCACACCGGCGCGCTGATGAACCGCATCGTGTTCACTGGCGAGGCGATCTTCATCCCGTTCTTCCTGATCTCCGTGGGCATGTTGCTCGACGCCAACGTGCTCTTCGGGGGGATCCGCACCTGGATCGTCGCCATCGCGATCACCGGGACGGTCATCGTCACCAAGTTCCTCGCCGCGGAGGGCGCGCGCCTGGTCTTCGGCTACAGCAAGGACGAGGGGCGGGTCATGTTCGGGCTCAGCGTGGCGCAGGCGGCCGCGACCTTGGCCACCGTCATGGTCGGCCACAAGCTCGGGCTCTTCGACGAGACCATCGTCAACGGCGCCATCGTCACGATCCTCGTGACGTGCATCATCGGTCCCTGGATGGTGGACCGCCACGCCAAGAAGGTGGCCGCCGCCGAGAAGGGCCGCCCCAGCGACGAGGGCCCGCAGCAGCGCATCTTGGTCCCGATCGTCGACGCCAGCTCGGCCAAGCCGACCATCGAGCTCGCCATGTTGCTGCGCGCCAACGGCCCGAACCCGCTCTATCCCGTGTTCGTGGCCCAGGACGGCCCGGACGTCACGGCTCGAGTCGCCGCGGGCGAGCGCACCCTGGCCCAGGTCACCAGCATCGCCAGCAGCGCCGACGTCCCGACCCACCCGCTCACCCGCGTCGACGCCGACGTCGCCACCGCCATCCTCCGCGCGCGCAAGGAGCTCCGCATCACGGATATCGTGGCGGGCTGGGATGGGCGCGTCTCGTCCGAAGATCGAGTCTTCGGGAGCGTGCTGGACGACGTCGCCGCGGATCCGGCGACGACCCTCAGCGTCATCCGCCAGCCCCACGCCCTCAACACGACCACGCGCGTCCTGCTCGTCGTCCCTCCCCGCGCGGAGGAGGACCCTTCGTTCACCACGAGCGTCGCGACAGCCAAGCAGATCGCGAAGGAGCTCGGCGCGCCCCTCGAGGCCATCGTCGAGGCCATGAACGAGAAGGCGACGATCAAGGGGCTGAAGGCGATCCGCCCCTCGTGCAAGGTCGTCTCCAAGCCGATCGAGCAGTGGGACGGCCTCATGCAGGCCCTCGCCGATCGCGTCAGTCAGCACGATCTCTTGGTCTTGATCGGCTTCCGCGAAGGCAGCCCGGCCTTCGAGCCCAGCCTCCACACCCTCCCGAGGCGGGTCGCCGCCCGCTTCCCCGAGGTCAATCAGCTCACGATCTTCGGCGCCGAGTTCCAGGCGGCGGGCGCCGACGTGCCCCAGTCACAGATCGTCCCCGCGGAAGAGGACCTGGTCGCCAAAGAGCAGATCATCCTGGGGCTCGAGGATCTCACCCTCGACGCCATCATCGCGCGGATCTGCGCTCACGCGCGGGGCCGCTGGCCGAACGAGCGGCCCCCGGGCGAGGCTCACTACAAGGCCATCGCCGAGAGCGCCGTGGAGCTCGGGCCTGGAGTGGTCCTCCTGCGGCATGTGGACAAGAACCTGGAGGAGCAGAGCCTCTGGCTCGGGATCAGCCGCAGCGGCGTCGAGCGGCCCCAGTGGGAGTGGAAGGGACACGTGTTCTTCCTCCTCTTCGAGCCAGAAGAGGCCTCCGTCGAGCGAGACGAAGAGCTCCTGGAGATGCAGCATCTGGCGCGCGATCGGATGGCCGTGGAGTCGCTCCGGTTCGCGACGAGCCTGAATCAAGCCCAGGAGGCGCTCCGGGGCAGCCCCGCCCTCTCCGACACGATGCCGCCCCGCTCGTCTCGCCTGCCCGCGGAGTGACCGAGCGGATCGCCTGGCGCGCGCTCGGTCACTCGGTGGCGCCTCAGTAGTTCACCTGGAGCTGGAAGCGGAACAGGCGTCCGGACTCGAGCTCGTAGGGCGGCTCGGAGAACGTGCGCTCGGCGATGGTGTACGCGCCCACGAGCTCCAGCGCCTTGATGGCCTGCCACTCCAGGCCGAGCTCGAGCTCGCGCACCGTGTAGCTGGGGGCGTTCGTCTCGTGCTTCTTGCCACCCTCGTAGTAGAAGCCGCGCACGTAGGGGATGAAGTCGCCGAGCGCGAGGGACGCCAGAGCGTAGCCGCCGTGGAGGCGCTGCTCGCGCACCTCGCCGGTGAACACGCGGCTGCCGTCGGGCTGCAGCACCTCACGCGCGTCCAGCTCGGGGCCGATGCCGACGTTGTACTCGACCTGCAAGCCAAAGGGCTGGGGGTACAGGACGAAGGTCCCCTGCACGCGGGCGTCGCGAAACTCCTCCCCGCCGCCGATCGTCGGGTCCTTCTTGATCACGTACTTGCCGGCGTAGCCCGCCGCGCCGATCTCCACGTACTGGTCACCGAACTGGAAGGGGTAGGTCACGCGGGCGACGACGTGTTTGTTCTCGTTCTTCTCGGGGCGGTTCGCGGTCTGACCGTTGTACACGCCGATGCCCACCAGACCGTAGTCCCCCGTGCCCTTGAGCTTGCTCGACGCGAGGTGCTTGAAGCGGCGCCGAATCTCGACCGGCGCGTAGAAGAAGAAGACCCCGATGTCGCGCTCGTTGGCGATCGCGCTGTTCAGCGCATCGGAGCGGTCGAGGGGCAAGCGGTTCGAGCTCGACTGCATGTTCTCGAAGCCGAAGGGTACCTTGGATTGTCCGACGCGGACGCGAAACTCCGTCGAGGGGTCGGAGATGTCAGCGTACCAATCCCGCACCTGCACGAAGTTCAGGGAGTCGCCGGAGGGAGCGCTGACGAAATCGGGCTGGAGGTAGAGCTGCAGCTGCGGGTGCAGCTCCCCGGAGAGGACGATGCGAGCGCGCCGCAAGAAGAAGCCGCCGCCCTCGCCGCCCCAGGATTTGTCCCCCTGCACGTTGACCAGGCGCGGGTTGGTCTGTCCCAGGTGGTTGTAGCGGAGCTGCGTGTAGCCCCGGACGTCGATGCGATCGAAGAAGTGCTCCTCCAGCTTCTCCGTGTTCACGCGATGGGTCGCCTTCTCCTGCTCGAGCGCCCCGCGCGGCCGAAGCTCACGCCGCTCGGGAGCGGCGGGCGTCACCGTGGGGTCGGCGCGCCTCGAGTCGACGGGCGTCTCCTTCAAGTCCGGGGGCGCCGCGGTCGTCGAGTTCGAGTCGGGGAGGGGCGAGCCGGAGGGCGCCGTCTCCGTGTCGACGGGCGGGGCGGGCTGCTGCGCTGGCGCGAGCTCCGAGGGTGGCTCGGCCGCCCCGGGGGCTTCCTGAGCGAAGGCCGGCTGGGAGATCCCACAGCCGACGGCGGCGACGACGAGCGCGCGCAGGGCGCCAGAGGGAGCACGGTGACGCGAAGTGACCCAAAACGTCATGGGGGGGCCTTGTCGGCCCCGCCGGTGACAATCCGATGACACCCGGGTGCCGCCTTTGCAGCATCCAGCTGGCTCGCCCGCTCGTCCGTCGGCGACGCGCGCTAGTCAGCGCACGGTCAACGCGCGCGCTAGTCAGCGCACGGGCAACCCGCGCGCAGGGGGCAACGCGCGCGGATGTCGGCACAGCTCTCGGCTCGCTCAGCGGAAGGTCTGCCAGGCGCCGTCGACGAGGCGCTGGTGCGGGCGGTACCTCGCCTTGTAGAGCATCGCGTCACACTCGGCGATGTAGAGGCCGAGGTAGAGGTACTCGAGGGACCAACTGCGACACAGCTCCAGCTGCTTCAGGATCGAGTAAGTGCCGATGCTCAGGCGAGCCGCCGCGGGGTCGTAGCAGCAGTACACGGCTGACAAGGATCGCTCCCCCCGATCCACGATGGCGACCCCGACGAGCTCACCGTCGAGGTGATAGGAGAGCTCGAAGCTCTCGCAGCAGGTCGAGACCAGGAAGTCCCGGTAGCCCTCGGCGTCGATGGGCGGCTGCCCGTCGTTGAGCCCGCGCCCCGATTTGTGCTCGTTGTAGATGTCGACCCTGCGCGCGTCGACCGCCGGAGGACCGACCAGGACCTTCAGCTCCTCGTCCCCCCGTTGGAGGATGCGCCGCTGCGACTTCGTCGGGGTGTAGTCTCCTGCGGCGATGCGGATGGGCTCGCAGGCGACACACTGGGGGCAGTGGGTCCGGTACAAAACGAACCCCTGGCGCCGATCGCCCGCCTCGAGCCGCTCGTCGAGCTCCTCGCGGTTCAAGGGCCGCGCCGGGAGCCGCAGGGGCATGCGCGCGACCCGGTCCTGCAGGTAGGGGCAGCGCTGCGCCCGATCGTACACGATGAGCTCTGGCGGGTTGGCCAGCGTCAGTCGAGGAACGCTCACTTCTGCCCCATCCACCTCGGCATACTCCAGTCGTAAGGATACCCCGACCCGAGGCGCACGCACGCTCGAGCCCATGATCCTCCATTCGAGCTCAGAACCGCCGCCGTGTCAGCCCTTGTCACCGCGTGTCACCCCTGGGTCACCTCGGACCTGCTGGGCGCGCGCACGTCACTCCACCTTTCTGTAGATCGTGCGGGTGGAGATCCCGAGGAGCTGAGCGGCGAGGGACTTGTCGCCGTTGGTGTAGCGTAGGGTCTCGCGGATGAGCCGCTGCTCCACTTCGGCGAGGGGCGTCCCGATGGAGAACACCAGCGGCGCCGGCTCTTGGCTGGACACCTCCGCGCGCCGCACCTGCTCCGGCAGATCCTGGAGCGTGAGCACGTCGCTGCGACACAGCACCGCGGCCCGCTCCATGACGTTCTCCAGCTCGCGCACGTTCCCTGGCCAGCTGTAGTCGACGAGCCGCTGCATCACCTCGGGCTCCACGGAGAGCCGCGCTCGAGCATTCTTCTTGCAATAGATGCCGAGGAAGTGATCCACCAGGAGCGGGATGTCCTCGCGCCGAGCGCGCAGCGGCGGCGCCGTCACGGAGATGACGTCGAGCCTGTAGTAGAGATCCTCGCGGAAGCGCCCCGCCTCGACCTCCGCCACCAAATCCCGGTTCGTCGCCGCGACGATGCGCACGTCCGCCTGCACGGTGTTCCCGCCGACGGGCTCGTACTCGCCCTCCTGGAGGACCCGCAGGATCTTCACCTGAACGCTCGGGCTCAGCTCGCCGATCTCGTCGAGGAACAGCGTCCCGCCCCGGGCCTTGGCGAAGCGCCCCTCCTTGCGCGCGACGGCGCCGGTGAAGGCGCCACGCTCGTGCCCGAACAGCTCCGCCTCGAGGATCGTCTCCGGGATGGCCGCGCAGTTGACCGCGATGAACGGCTTCGAAGCGCGAGCGCTCTTGGAGTGGATGTAGCGGGCGATGAGCTCCTTGCCCGTCCCGCTCTCCCCCAAGATCAGCACGGTGGCGCTGGACGGCGCCGCTTGGTTGGCCACGTTCAAGACGCTGCGCAGCGCGACGCTGTGCCCCACGATCTCACGGGCGGTGAGGGAGCGGAGCTCCTCCCGGAGGGAGCGATTCTCCGCCACGAGGCGCTGTCGCTCCGCGGCCTTGCGCACGCTCTTGACGATGGTCATGCGCTTGAGGGGCTTCTCCACGAAGTCGTAGGCGCCGTCACGCATGGCCTGCACTGCGGTCTCCACGGTGCCGTAGGCGGTCATCAGCACGATCTCCGTCTCCGGAGCGAGCTCCTTGAGCGCGCGCAACAGCTCGACCCCGTTGACGCCGGGCATCATCAAGTCCGTGAGCACCACCTGGACCCGGTGCTTGCGGACCAGCTCGAGGGCCGCCCGCGCGCCGTCCGCGGTGAGCACGCGCATCCCCTCCCGCACGAAGGTCTTCTCGAGGGACGTCAGGTTGCTGGGCTCATCGTCCACCACCAACACGGTGATCTCCGACGCGTCCGCGGCTCCGCCCGTCGCGGGCGCTCCGGGAACCTGCTCGGAGCTCACCTCCGCCTCCTGTGCCAAAGCGTCATCCATGAGCGCCACTTTGGCACGATTGTGACAACATGTCACTACCCGGTCTGAAGCAGTTTTCCGGCTCCAGTCAGCGCACAGCGCGGGACAGCGCCTTGAAGGCTGGGTGCCCCGCGTGCTCGAGCAGATCGAAGACCAGGGTCTCCGCCGTGGTGAGGGTGGCGCCCGCCTGAGCGCATAGATCGAGCCCCACCTGCCGGTGATCGTCGCGGCGGGACGCGACCCCATCGATGGGCACGTGGACGGCGAGCCCTCGCGCGGCCAGGTCCCGCACCGTCTGGAACACGCACACGTGGGTCTCCATGCCGATCACGATCACCGCGTCGAGGTCGCCGGGGAGCGCGTCGCCGAAGCCGCTCGCACCGCACGCGCTGAAGTTCGTCTTCTCGAGGCGCAGCGCGCCGACCCCCTCGAGCTCCTGCCGCAGCGCACCGTTCGTCGGACCGAGGCCCTTGGGGTAGTGCTCCGTGAAGATCGTCCGGAGCGAGAGCTCGCGGGCGGCGCCGAGCAGGATGTTGGTGCAGCGGTTCAGATCCGCCATGCGATCCTCCGGCATGACCGCGCTCAGCTTCTCCTGCACGTCCACCACGAGCAGGGCAGTCTTCTCCGGTCGGAGGCGGCGCAGCGCTCCGCTCATGGACGCGTGGGAGGGAACGGAGCGGCGTTCGTCAGCAACGCGGCGTTCGTCAGCAACGCGGCGTTCGTCAGCAGAGTGTGATGGCTGGCTCATGATTACTTCGAGGTTGCCTCGCCCCCGCGTGAATGCAAACTCAGCCTCCGAGCCGATCCCCTCAGGCCCTGCTCAGGATCGGTTCGTCTCCGCGCTGACGAGCTCATCCGCGCGCGCGATCCAGCCTTCCATGACTTGGGTGAGGCGCTCGGTCGCTCCTGCGGCCGTTTGCTGGACCTCGGCGTGATCCAGCGGCGCCGCCGCGAGGCCGGCCGCAGGATTGGTGATGCAGCTCAGGCCGCCGACGCGCACCCCCCGGTGCCTCAGGGCGATCACCTCCAACACCGTCGACATTCCCACGGCGTGCGCCCCGAGCTTCGCGAGCATCCGAACCTCCGCGGGCGTCTCGTAGCTCGGGCCGAGCACCCCCGCGTAGACCCCCTCCGCGAGCTCCACGTCTCGCTCCTTGGCCGCTCGGTGAGCGGCTTCCCGGAGCGCTGGATCGTAAGCCAGGGACATGTCCGGGAAGCGGGGCCCGAGGCGCTCGTCGTTGAGACCCACCAGCGGGTTCGCCCCGGTGAGGTTGAGGTGATCGGTGATCAGCATCAACGTCCCCGGCGCGAAGTGCGGGGCGATGCCGCCCGCCGCGTTCGTGACGAGGACGGCTCCGACCCCGAGCTCCGCCAGGAGACGGACCCCGAAGACCGCGTCCTGAGCCGTGTGCCCCTCGTACACATGGGCGCGACCCGCCAGACACGCGACGGGTACCGCGCCGATCTCGCCGAGCACCAGGCGCCCGGCGTGGCCGGCGACGTGCGGCGTCGGCATCCCGGGGAGCTCGCGGTACTCCATCGCGACCGCCCCGCTGAGCCGCTCCGCGAAGTCGCCGAGGCCTGAGCCCAGCACGACGCCGATCCGCGGCGCCAGCGAGGTCCGCTCGCGCACGACGGCGCACGCGCCAGTGAGGCGATCCATGACGCCGAGGGGGAGGGTCGGATCCGTCTGTCGGGTCGTGTTCATGGAAGCACTGTAACCCCTGCTGGGCCCGGCTCCTCCCCCCTGCTAAGGTCCGCGACCCCGCGCCCTCGGGCAGGGCCCTTCACTCGGGCGGAGACACGGAGTCTCCGGTCCGCTCCAGGAGACAGCATGGCATCCAAGTTTGCCGAGTTCATCGAATCCAAGAAGATCGACCCCCGACGCATCGTCGCCGTCTCTCGCAAGATGGAACGTTTGCGCCCCGAGGATCGCGAGCTCAAGCGGAAGAAGAGCAAGGGCGCAGCCGCCCCCGCGGAGGGCGAAGAGAAGCCCGCCAAGCCCCACTCGGGTCGTCCGGTGACCCCCGTGCTGCTCGATCGCGTCAACGCCGGCAAGCCCGTGAGCGGCACCGCCAAGACGCGCCTGCTCCGCGCCGTCAACGCCGTGCTCGAGCAGAAGAAAGAGCAGCCCGTCGAGCTGAAGCAGCTCTTTTGAAGGAGCGGGGCGCTCCGCCCTCGTCGTCGACCCGAGACGTCACTGACGTCGCATGACGATGGAGCGCCCGCCTCCTAGCACCCAGCGCAGGCTCGCCTCGTCGTCGAGCAACAGGACCAGCTCGGAGGTCTCCCCCGCCGGATCGAGCACCGCGAGCCGCACCGTGCGCTCCTCGAGCGCCTCCACGCGATAGCTCCCCGTGCGGGGCTCCTCGGCGGGGATCGCCACCGTCAGGGTCGAGCCAGCGAACTCGAAGCTCGTCCCCTTCGCCCAGCCCACCGCCGCGGCGGACACCTCTTCATCGAAGTTCTCGACGGAGTCGCCGAGCCAGCGCCCTTGGAGCGCTCGCTGGGTGGGGTGACCGCAGCCCACGAGCGAGAGCGCGAAGGGCATCGAAATCAGGAGCAGCGACGCAGTCCAGCGCCGCCGGGGCCGATCCGCGCGCGCGCGGCGGCGGACTCTCCCAGGACGCTCCACGGGGTCGCTCGAGGGGCGAAACACGGAGTGCCAAGCGTGAGCAAGCATCCCGCTGATTCTACCCACCTACACCTACATCGCGCTACATTTTGACGACGCGGGCGTGAGCGCGGCTCCGACACCGCTCTCATCGGCTCCCAGCTGCTCGCGGGAGACCGGGATCCCGACAACAGCGGGTCCCCAAGCTGTAGTCCAGGTAGCTCGGCGCGTGGGAGGAGATGGACGCTTCACAGCCCTCGCGGTTCGCCCGCGAGTAGAACCCGCCGAGGAAGACGCCGCTCTCGTCGTCGATCCACTCGTCGAGGTTCCCGACCATGTCGAAGATGGCGTCCTCGCCCCAACGGCTCGCGCACCCGGGCGTCGCGCCCGTGGGGCGGAGGAGCGGCCCGTCATGGGCTTGCACGAGGGGCAGGCGCGGATCGAGGTGATTGATCGAGGCGCTGCCGTGCAGGAGCGCGGCCGGGTGGGAGTCCCGGTGAACGTTGCACACGCCGGCGCGGTACGCGGGGCCGTAGGGGAACTTCATGTCCTGATCGCCCCGACAGGCGCGGATCCATTCGTCCCGGCGGCACAAGCGCTTGCCTGCGCTCTGGCAGGCCCGCTCGGCGGTGTCTCGGGAGAGATAGCCGTTGGGGATCGCGCCCCGCTCCGAGACCGCCCGGGGCACGAACGCCTCCTCGAGCTGGAAGCGCGGTGGCTCCGGGATGCCGAGCAACCTGCCGAGCTCCGTCGGGGCGCGCGTCTGCCGCTGCCGCCAGTTCTCGTAGAGCTGGCGAATGCGCGCGCGCACCGGTGGGTAGTGCGGTGAGAGCCGGCGCCCTTGGGCCGCGTCCACCAGGGACACCTCGTAGCGATCGATGCAGAGCTGCCCCGCGACGTCCACCATGTCCGGCGGGCAGCCGCGCCCCCCGCCGACGGGCGGGGCGAAGATCGGCGCCTCGGGGACCGGGCTCGCGTCGTCGACGCGCACGGACTCCTCGGGGGGGCCCTCCGCCAGATCCAGGACCTTGGGCGCGCTCGCCAACCGAGGAGGCGCCGGCTCTGTCGGCTCGGGGGGAGCCGGGCGGTCCTCACAGCCACAACCGCTCAGGGCCGGGGCGGTCCCCAGGACCGCGATGAGGCACGTGAATCGAACCCAGCCCAGAACGAACGCCCGGCGGAGCAAGCTCGACCGGGCGACGACAACACACGCGGGCAGCCGCGTGGACGGCCTCAACTGCGGCCGCGGTACACGATGAGCCCGTGGCTCAAATCGTACGGGGACACAGCCACCCGCACTCGATCGCCGGGCAGCACGCGGATGTGGTGGCGACGCATGCGACCGGAGAGCTGGGCTCGCACCACTGCTCCACCTTGGTCGACCTTGATCGTGTACTGACCACCACCGAGAGCGTCTTGGATCACGCCCTCCATCTCCAAAAGGTCGCCTTTGCTCATAGAATTTCTGTATCTTCCCCACGGGGCGGCGCTTCGTTAGAACGGCTGGCGCGGACCGAGGTGGGCGCAAGCTGACACAAGGCGAGACGGAGGGCAAGGCGCGGGCCATCCTCCGCTCCCTCTCCTGAAGGTTCCCCCGAAAATCGCGGCTCGATGGGCGCCGCGCCCGGAGCGCGACGGCGCCGGCTGCGCCGCTTCGGCCGACCGCCTTGGTTCTTCTCCGGTACTTCCGCTAAGGACGAAGCCCGTGTTCCCCGCAACCCTCTTCGATTTCAACGGCGTGCTGGTCGACGACGAGCACGTACATCTCGAGGCCTTCCGCGACGTGCTCGCTCCCCTAGGGATCGAGGTGTCCGAGGCGGCCTACTGGGAACGGTACCTCGGCTTCGACGACCGGGGCGCCTTCGAGGCCATCTTGCAGGACGCCGGCCGCGCGACGTCGCCTCGAGAGCTCACCTCCCTGATCGAAGCCAAGCGCCCCCACTACATGACCCGCGCGAAGGCCGCTCTCCGCACGTTCCCCGGCGCGGCGGAGCTGGTCACCCAGCGAGCGGCCGCAGGTCCGGTGGGTGTGGTGTCGGGCGCGCTGCGCGACGAGATCGAGTTCGGGCTCGGGCACCTGCGCGTGCGGCAACACGTCGAGCGCATCGTCTCGGCGGAGGACACCACCGCGTCCAAGCCCGATCCGGAGGGGTATCGGATCGCCATGGCTTGGGTGGCCGACCGCTTGGGAGCCGAAGCGGCGGCGACGTCCCTGGTCATCGAAGACTCACCGGCGGGGATCGCCGCGGCTCGAGCCCTGGGCCTGCCGTGCGTCGCCGTGGCGCAGAGCTACTCCCAGGACGAGCTAGCGTCGACGGAGGCCAGCGCCGTCGTCGCGACGATCGCCGACATCACCCCCGAGCTCCTGGCCCGCCTCTGGAGCGACCTCGGGCTCTGAACACCATGGGAGGAGCTCGCGCGCTGCTGGCGGGTGTCCTGACCCTCCTCGTGGTCGGAGCCGCGCCTCCGACC
>JAEWOQ010000562.1 GCA_023460875.1 Pseudomonadota bacterium | reverse complement strand
CCGACGAGGGCCGGCGGGCGCGGGCGCCGACGGTGTTCCGGAGATCGGGGGACGATCGGGAGATCTCCGGCGAGCGCTACGACGCGCTGAACGCGACCCAGGAGCTCGACAGCGCCGTGCTGGGCCTCGAGTGGGAGCGGCGGTTCCTCGATGGGCGCATCGTCAACATCGCCTTCGGCAAAGCCTACGGGCAGCTCATGGGGAGCGAGCAGCTGCTCGCCACGGGGGTGCTGGATCGTCCCGAGCGGGTCACGTTCGAGGGGGGCGGCGGGGACGCGGTGCGGCTGCTCTTGACCGAGGAGACGTACCTCAAGGCGTCCTACGAGTACGCGACGCGGCTCCCGAACCCGGAGGAGGTGTTCGGTAACGGGGGCTTGGTGGTGCGCAACCTCGGACTCGCGCCGGAGCGGAGCCACAACGTCAACCTGGGCGCCTTCGCGGACCCCCACCCCACGAGGGTGGGGGAGTTTCGAGGGTCCGTGAACCTGTTCGGGCGGCTCTCCAACGATCTGATCCGCCTGGTCAACGCGGGCAACTATCTGGTCTACGAGAACGTGCTCACGGCGCGCACGCTGGGCGTCCTCGGCTCCCTCGGCTGGGACGCGCCCCAGCGCGTCGCCGGGCTCGCCGGGAACGTGAGCTGGCAGGACGTCCGCAACCTCTCCCGCTCCGGGCCGGCGGCGCCCTTCGAGGGAGATCGCATCCCGAACCTCCCCTATCTGCAAGGCAGCGCCGAAGGTCGCTTGCGGGCCTTCGACGTGCTCGCTGCGCGGGACTCCGTGGAGCTGCTCTGGACGACGTCCTTCGTCCGCCGCTTCTTCCTGGCCTGGGAGAGCGCCGGCGACCCGAGCCGCAAGCTCATCGTCCCCGATCAACTCACACACGGGTTGGCGCTCACCTACTTGCGGCAGCACGGCCCGGAGCCCCGGTCGTCGACGCTCTCGTCGACCCTCGAGGTCCAGAACCTCACCAACGCAAAGGTCTTCGACTTCTACGGCGTCCAGCGCCCGGGGAGGTCGGTGTTCGTCAAGCTGGCGCTCGAGGTGAACTGAGCGCCCCCAAAGGAAAACGCACATGAAATCGACTTGGAACTACGCACTCGCCGCGCTGCTCGGGGGGACCTTGCTGAACGTCACGGCCTGCAGCGACGACTCGAACGGGAGCGGTAACCCTGGTGGCTCCACAGGGGGCAGCGGCGCTTCGACCGGCGGTGGGTCGTCGGGCGGCGGAGCCGGCGGCGAGGGAGGCGTCAGCGAAGACGGCGACGCCGTGTACGCCGTCGTCACCCAGGTCTTCGGGGAGAGCGACAACACGAGCTACGTCGTCACGACGCAGGATCTGTCGGCGAGCGAGCTGTCCCTGGCGCGCGGCATCGAGATCAACGGTCGCGCCATCGCCGCGGGGCCGACCAACGGCGGTCGCCTGTTCGTCGGCACCGACCTGGGGGCGACGGTGACCCGCTACGATCTGACGGCCGAGGGGGAGCTCGAGCAGGCGGGGCAGGTCAGCTTCGCCGGCGCCGGCCTCACCTCCTTGGGCGAGTACGCGGGGCAGTTCCAGTTCGTCGCGGACGACAAGGCGTACTTCTTCGACGGCAGCACGGCTCAGGTGATCGTCTGGGACCCGGAGGAGATGACGTACACCAAGTCCCTCGATCTGTCGGCGCTGGTGTTCGACGGTGAGCTCCTGACCTTCGGCGGCGTGCCGCTGCGCTCCGGCGCCGAGCTGCTCGCCTTCGCGGGCTGGCGCACCAGCGACAACGCCCAGGTCCCTGATCGGGCCGCCGTCGTCATGGTCGACACGGAGTCGGACTCGGTCGCGATCGCCACGGACGAACGCTGCGGCTACGTGCGCGACGGTGTGCTCGCCTCCGACGGCTTCGTGTACCTCGCGACGGAGGCGTTCGGGGCAGCGGTGCACCACATGAACCCGGAGAACGCCTCGCCGCCGTGCCTTCTGCGCTTCGATCCAGAGGCCGGCGAGTTCGACGAGTCCTTCCACGTCGATCTCACGACCCTCTTCGACGGCACCGTCGCGGGGACGCTGCTCATCGGGCCTGGCAATCAGCCGTACCTCCTCGCCCTCGACGCGGCGGACTACGCAGGCCCGCCGGCGCCCCGCGTCCTCGCCAGCAGCCCCTTCTGGCAGCTCGCGAAGCTGACCACCGGTGACGACCCCAGCGTGGAGGTCCTCGACGGGGACCCGTTGCCCGGCAGCATCCTCCCCGCCGCCCTCGGAGACGACGTCTACCTGCCCGTGTTCGCGGGGCGGGAGTCGACGGAGATCGTGGAGCTCACCGCCGAGGGTCTCGGCGCCGTCGGCGCCTCCACCTCGGGCCTCGCGTTCTCAGTCGTGAAGCTGCGCTGAGTCCCCAGTGGGCCCCCAGTGGGCCCCTAGTGGGCCCCTAGTGGGCCTCTAGTGGGCCTCTGGTGAGCCTCTGGTGAGCCTCTGCTGAACCGGTCGCTGTTCCCTGCCTTCGATCCATGAAACCCATCCCCGTCCCCCGATCCTCGGTCGAGACTCGCGCGCAGCCGCCGAAATGGTGGCTGCGCTCCTTGCGGGTGATCCGGCGCGTGCACCTGTACCTGGGCCTGTTGCTCATGCCTTGGGTGCTGCTGTTCGCGATCACGGCCTTGTCCTTCAATCATCCCGGTATGTGGCGCGATCTTCAGGGGAGCACCCTGTCTCCCGAGCGCGTCCGCGAGCTCGTCGGCTTCCAGCCGTGGGATCCGAACGTCATCGCCGAGCGCGTGGCGGCGGGGATGGGGGCGGGCCCGAGCGACGAAGCGCCGCCCCAAGAGGGCGGCGGCTACGCGCTGGTGCCGGACTCGGCGTCCTTTCATGGCTGGGCTCTGTTCGCGCGTTCCTCTGCGGAGGGGCAGCGGGTCGTCATCCTGGCCCTCGATCGGGGCGAGGCGTTCCTCTCCACCCGTCCTTCGACGAGCGAGAGCTCGAAGCCGCCCTTCTTCGGAGGGCGGGTGAGCCTCCCGGAGCACAACACCGAGGCCCTGGCCAAGGTGCTCGATCCCATCCACGCCGACGTCTCGGGCGCCGACGCGCCGCCCCTGCGCCCGCACCCGAAGATCCGTCCGGAGCTGCGCTTCCAGGTGCGCGACGACCAGGGAGACACCTGGAACGTCATCTACGATCTCGGGACGGGCCTGCTCGATGGGCGCCCCATCCAGGAGGTGTCCAGCGCGCCGACCATCGAGCTGCTCGAGGCGCTGCACACGCAGCACCACTACCCGCCGAGCTTCGCGGCGAGCACCATCTGGGCGCTGTTCGCCGATCTCACCGCGGTGACCCTGCTGTTCTGGTGCCTCAGCGGCCTGCTCATGTGGTGGCAGATGAAGAAGCTGCGCTGGGTCGGCGCGAGCATGTTGGTGCTCGCCGTCGTGGTGGCTGCGCTCGTCATGAGCAGCACCGCCGCCGAGCTCACCTTCCCGCCGGAACGCGCCGAGGCACCGACGACTCCGAGCGGCGCGCCGCCGGGAGCCGTCGCGCAGCGGCTCATCGAAGCCTCCCGGGGCGCTTGAGACAGTCGTCGCCGAGCGGGCTCCCGGGCCCTCTCGTCAGCGCTCCACGAAGGCGCGCTCGATGGCGAAGTCGGCGGGCTCGTGCCCCGCGCCCTCCTTGAAGCCGCGGCCCTCGAGCAGGCTCGTGATGTCCGTGAGCATGTTCGGGCTCCCGCACACCATGATCCGATCGTGAGCGGGATCGAGGTCCGGCAACGCCAGGTCCGCGGCGAGCCGGCCGCTCTCGATGAGGGTCGTGATGCGACCCTGGTGCTCGAAGGGCTCCCGGGTCACGGTGGGGTAGTAGCGGAGCTGGCTCTGCACCTGCTCTCCGAGGTACTCGTGCCGCGGGAGCTCCTCCTGGAGGTACTCTCGATAGCCGAGCTCGCTGATGAAGCGCACCCCGTGCACGAGCACGACGGTCTCGAAGCGCTCGTAGGCCTCCGGATCCCGGACGATGCTCAAGAAGGGCGCGAGCCCCGTCCCGGTCGCCAGCAGGTAGAGGCGCTTGCCTGGGCGGAGGTGGCTCAGCAGCAGGGAGCCTGCAGGCCGGCGACTCATGATGACCTCATCCCCGGCCTGCAGGTGTTGGAGGCGCGAGGTGAGGGGGCCGTCGGGGACCTTGATGCTGTAGAACTCGAGGTGCTCCTCGTAGTGGGCGCTCGCGAGGCTGTAGGCACGGAGCAAGGGCCTGCCTTCGTTCTCCAGCCCGAGCATCAGGAAGTGACCGCTCCGGAAGCGGAGCCCGCGATCCCGGGTCGTGGTGAAGCTGAAAAGCGTGTCATTCCAATGGTGTACGCTGAGGACGCGCTCCGTACCGAGGTGGGCCATGGGGAAGGTGTAGCGCGCACACGTGTATCGACAAAACCGGATGTTTCTATTATTCTTATCGGTTGAATCGATATGCGCTTCACCTTACGGCAGATCGAGGTGTTCCTCGCCGTGGCGCGGCACGAGAGCGTGAGCCGCGCGGCGGAGGAGCTCCGCATGTCCCAGTCCGCCGCGAGCGGGGCGCTGGGAGAGCTGGAGCGGCAGTTCGACGTGCAGCTGTTCGACCGGATCGGCAAGCGGCTGCGGCTCGCCTCCCTGGGGCGGGATCTTCGGGCGCGCGCCGAGAGCCTGTATGACCAAGCGAAGGCCATGGAGCGGGCCCTGGCCGAGCCGAAGACCCTCGGCGCCCTCACGGTGGGGGCGACCCTCACCATCGGCAACTACCTGGCGCCGCGGCTCCTGGCGAGGTTCGCGGAAGAGCACGAGGGGAGCCGCGTGACCCTGACCCTCGGCAACACGCGGGACATCGCCCACCGGGTCGAGAACTTCGAGATCGACGTGGGGCTGGTCGAGGGAGA
This sequence comes from Pseudomonadota bacterium, assembly GCA_023460875.1. Taxonomy (GTDB): domain Bacteria; phylum Myxococcota_A; class Polyangia; order Polyangiales; family Polyangiaceae; genus NIC37A-2. Next base: position 111 of record JAEWOQ010000562.1, on the reverse strand, counting down.
GCTGATCAATGAGTCGTTGGTGGCGACCCCCTGGTACCGGGACGAGCTGGTGGTCTTTTGCGCGCCCGAGCACCCTTGGGCGCGCCTCATGGGCTGGTGCGGGCCGACGCC
>JAEWOQ010000561.1 GCA_023460875.1 Pseudomonadota bacterium | reverse complement strand
GTCGATGGCGTCGAGCACCGTGGCCGTCGTCTCGAAGCGCTGCAGCCGCAGCTGGCTCGGCGCCTCCATGAGCAGGGGGAGCCCGCTGCGCTCGGCGAGCTGGAGCGGCCCCGGCAGCTCTCCGCGCTGCGGTTCGTGCCACAGCTCCCGGCGCCCCGCGACGATCAGCCCGCGACGGCAGCTGCGGAGGCGCTCTGCGAGCAGCTGCAACGCCTCGGGGTGAGCCTCGATGGAGGGGAGATGAGCCCGCGGCTGGGGGGCGTCGAGCAGCGCTTGGACCCGGTCGTGCAGCTGACGCTCCTCTGCCGTGACGCCCTCGAGCTGCGTGAGCTCGACGGGCTCGAGGGGCTTGGCAGCGTGCGCGTTGAGGTGCACGGGGCCCGCGAGGGGGCTCGTCGTCGCGAGCACGGCCTGGCTGGCCTTGCGGCAGAGGGCGGCCAGGGCAGCGGCGGTGCCCTCTGGAGCGCCCAGATCCGCGAACCAGCGGACGTGCCCCCCGAAGAGCCCTTGCTGATCGATGGTCTGGGGCGCCGCGCACTCGAGGAGGTCGAAGGGGCGATCCGCCGTGAGCACCAGCAGCGGCGCGCGGCTCTGGTTCGCCTCGATCAGCGCCGGCAGGTAGTGGGCACCCGCCGTCCCGGAGGTGCACAGCAGCAGGGGCGCCCGCCCGGTGATCTTCGCCATCCCGAGGGCGAAGAAGGCCGCGCTGCGCTCGTCGACGACGCTGTGGCAGCGGAGCTCACGACAGCGCAGCGCCGCCACCGTGAAGGGCGTCGAGCGGGAGCCCGGGCTGATGATCACGTCGCGCACGCCGGCCCGCGCCAAGGCGCGCAGCAGCAGGCTGGACCACTCGGTGAGCAGGTTACGGGGCTGCATGAGCTTCGTCTCGCTCGCTGATCCCCAGGGCGGCGCGCATGCCCGCCAGCTTCATCTCCGTCTCTGCGTACTCCGAGCTCGCCTCGGAGCCGGCGACGATGCCGGCCCCCGCGTAGAGGTGCGCGCGATCCTCCAGGAGCAGCGCCGAACGGAGCGCCACCACCATGTCGCCGTCACCCCGCGCGTCCACCCAGCCTACGGGGGCGGCGTACCAGCCGCGCTCAGTCGACTCGAGCTCGGCGATCCACTCGAGGGCCCGCTTGGTGGGCACACCGCCCACCGCGGGCGTCGGGTGCAGGCGCTCCACGAGATCGAGGAGATGTCGCTCGTCCTGGAGCCACCCGGTGACGGGGGTCTGCAGGTGCAGCAGGTGGCGCAGCTGACGAATCCCGGGTTCGGAGGCCACGTCGAGCCGCTGACACAGGGGCCCCAGCTGCTCGCGCAGAGCCTCGACCACGTACTCGTGCTCCGCGCGATCCTTGCTGCTCGCGAGCAGCCGCTCGGCCGCTCCCTCGGCGTCCGCGGCGATGGATCCGGCGAGCGCGTGGGTCACCACCTGACGCCCGCGCCGGCTCACGAGACGCTCAGGGGTGGCCCCGAGGAAGCTGCGCGCACCCATACGGAAACAAAACCGGTGACACTCCGGCGCCAGCGCGCCCAACCGCTCGAACACGCGGACCGGATCGGGCGTCGGCGAGAGGCGCAGGGTCGAGCGCCGCGCCGCCACCACTTTGTGGACCAGCCCCTCAGCGATGCCCTCGTGGATGGCCGCTACCTGCGCGGCCCACTCCGTCATCGAAGTGCTCTCCTGCCGCTCCACCTCCGCCCGCGCCCCGTCCTCTGCCGCAGCGGGGGGGCGCTCGACGAGCTCCCAGAGGGCTTCCGCCTGGCGCACCGCGCTCTCCGCGTCCCCCGCCGCGCGGCGGTAGACGACCCCGAGCCGCGCGCCGTCGCCCTCGTCCACGTAGTTCAGCCGGGGCAACACGAAGGTCGCGTCTCCGAAGTCCGCCCAGCAGCCCGCGAGCTCCCCGCGGGGCACGAAGGACATCCCTCCCCAGAACCGCGGCAAGGCCGGGGAGGCGTCCCTCCAGCTGTTGTAGACGCGCTCCATGGCGCCCTGCGCCTGGCTCACCCGCTCGGGACCGCGGGTCCGCACCACCTCGACGGCGCCCCAGCCAGCGAACCAGCGCAGGGTCTCGAGCGACGCGCCCCCCGAGGTGCTCATGGGCGGAGCTGCCCAGAGGATCCCATGCTCCCCGAGTCGAAAGGGCGCGAGGCGCGGGCCGAGCCCCACCGGGAGCTCGATCCAAGCGACGCGCAGGTCGGATCGCTCCTGCTCGACGTCCGCGCGCGCCATCGCGGCGCGCAGCGCGGGCGTGAGCTCGGGGCGGCCAGGCCAGAGCCGCTCGCGGGGATCGGGGGGCGAAAGGGGGAGGGTCACGGAGACTAGCCGACGGCTCGAGGCTGGGGGCGAGCGACGTACAAATGGGCCACGCCGAAGGTCAGGGGCTGCACGCGCAGCACCTCGAGGCCGGCCGCCTCCATGATCGCGGCGAACTCGTCCGCTGGCGGAAACGCGGCGATGGATCGCTGCAGGTAGCGGTACTCCCGGGCGCCCGAGAGCAGCGAGCCCAACCAAGGGACGACCGTATGCACGTGAAAGCGCGCGAGGGGACCGAGCAGGCCCTTCCGAGGCTCCGAGAGCTCCAGGATGGCGACGCGACCTCCGGGTTTCGTGACCCGAGCCATCTCCCGCAGGGCCCGCGGACGATCGGGCACGTTGCGGATCCCGAACGCGATGCACGTCCCGTCGAAGCTGGCCTCCTCGAAGGGGAGCTCCTGGGCGTCCCCCTGCACCAGCTCGACGCGTCCATCGAGGCCCGCGGCGGTGACCTTGCGGCGACCGACATCCAGCATCCGCCCCGATGGATCGAGGCCCACGATCGACACGGTCGGCTCCAGGCGCGCCACGAGCATGGCGAGGTCTGCGGTCCCCGTCGCGAGATCGAGGACGCGGCCGCCGGTCGGCAGCTCGAGGGCGGACGTCGTGAGCTTGCGCCAGCGCTGATCGATGCCGAGGGAGAGGATGCGGTTGAGCAGATCGTAGCGCTCTGCGATGCGGTCGAACATCTCCCCCGATCCGTCCGTGCGCACGACGGCCGTGCCGGGGGAAACGGGTTCGCTCGAGGTCGTGTTCATGAGCCAGATTCGTCGTTGATGGTTGAGGGATCGATGGCACGCCCGGCCACCAGGGCCGCGAGCAAGGACTCGCCGGTCGCCGCGAGCTCCGCCAGGCGCCGCAGACGCTCGCGCTTGTAGCTCAACTCCTGGTCCTGGTCCCGCCCCGCGCTGGGATCGATCGTCGGCGCCCGAGCGAGGCTCTCCTCAGCGCTCTGGAGCGTCGCCCGGAACTCCCGCACCAGGGTGAGCTCGCGGTCCCGCAGCACCCGCCGCACCATCTTCCAGATGTTGCTCTCGGCCTGGAAGTAGTCCCGGCGTCGCCCTGGCTGCCAGGTGCGCACGACCGCGCCCCACTGCTCGAGCTCGTTCAGGGCCATGCTGACGCCCCCGGCGCTCATCTTCAGGCGCTCTCCGAGCTCCCCCGCCGACAGCGGCACCGGAGACAGATAGAGCACCGTCCACAGCCTGCCCATCGGACGCTTGAAGCCCCAGAAATGCATGAGGCGGCCGATGGTGTCGGCCACGGCGAGCTCCGCGTTCGTCGCCGCGTCGCTGCCCCGGCCGGCCTTCTCGCCGGACATGTCTTGGGATTTCCTAGGATTCAAAGTTCTTTGAAAGTTTAGCGATCGCGCCCCAGGTCCGTCAAACCAGCCAGCGAGTGGCCATTTCGTGCTATTCTGGGGGGAAGGGCATGGTTGGAGGCACGACACCAGGAGACGAGACACGGAGTCGCGTGCGTGGTGCCATCCCCCGCGGTGGGCCAGGCTTGCGGGTCGCGATCGTGGGTGCGGGTCCCGCAGGTTTCTTCGCTGCAGCGGCGTTGCTCAAGGAGGGAGCCCAGGTCGACCTGTACGAGCGCTTGCCCGCGCCTTTCGGGCTCGTCCGTTACGGGGTGGCCCCCGACCATCAAAAGATCAAGCGGGTCGCGGGCGCCTTTGACAAGATCGCTCGCGCTCCGGGGCTTCGCTACCTCGGCAACGTGGAGGTCGGGCGCGACGTCAGCTTGGCCGAGCTCCGAGCGCACTACGATCAGGTGCTGGTCACCATCGGCGCGGCGAGCGATCGGCGCATGGGCGTCCCGGGCGAGGACCTCGTGGGGAGCGTCTCTGCGGTGTCGGTGGTGGGTTGGTACAACGGCCATCCAGACTTTCCGTCGGGGCCTCCCCTGGACGGTCCGCGCGCCGTGGTGGTGGGGATGGGCAACGTGGCCCTCGACGTGGCTCGGATCCTGATCCGGCACTCGCGGGAGCTCGAGCCGACGGACATCGACGACGACGCGCTGCGCGCGCTCCGCGGCAGCAAGGTGCGGGAGGTGGTGTTGCTCGGGCGTCGCGGCCCCGCCGAGGCAGCGTTCGACCTCAATGAGCTCCAAGAGCTGACGCGGCTCGTGGGCGTGGAGGTGGGCGTGGATGCGCCGCCGGGGCAGCTCGACGAAGCGCTGAAAGCGCGCCCGCGCGACGGCGCGGCTGCGGCCCAGGTGGAGTTCATCGCCGGGCTGCCCCGCGCCGAAGAGCTCACGGGCCACCGCCGGGTGTTGCTCCGGTTCCTCGCGTCCCCCCGGGAGCTGCGCGGGGACGCCGTGGGGCGCGTACGCCAGCTCGAGATCGAGCACAACGAGCTCGAGGGGGCGCCAGGGACGGCGCGCGCGCGCGGGACGGGGCGCACGTCGAGCCTCGCGGCGGATCTGGTGATTCGCGCCATCGGCTACCGGGCTGTGCCCTTGCCGGAGCTGCCCTTCGACGCGGCGCGCGCCGTGGTCCCCAACGAGGGGGGACGGGTGCTCCGCGACGACGGAGAGGTGGAGCCGGGCCTGTACGTGGCGGGCTGGATCAAGCGAGGTCCCACCGGGCTCATCGGCACCAACAAGAGCTGCTCACTGCAGACGGTCCACGCCATGCTCGAGGACGCGGGACGAGAGAGCTTCGTGCGGGAGCGGGAGACGAGCGCCATCGGCGAGCTGCTCACCGCTCGGGGGGTGCGCGTCGTGGACTACGACGACTGGCTCGCGATCGACGCGGCGGAGCTCGAGGCCGGGCGCGAGCGAGGGCGCGCGCGTGTGAAGACGCGGAGCACCGAAGAGCTGCTCCAGTGGCTGGAGACGCCTCCGCGCACCTCCCAGGGCGGCGTCAGGTAGCTCCGACATCACCACCATCCATGGGTGGCGCGTCGTCACGGAGCTGAAGCCGCCGTGCGGCGAGGGCCTCCTGGAGGGCTCTCGGGTCCTTCGTGTAGTGGTAGTGGATCTGTAGGGGCTCGTAGCGGGCGTCTCGTCCAACGGGGCACACCTCGCGGATGGCGAGCCAGGCGCTGCGCTCGGGGGGGAGCTGCGGGGGCGGCGGAGGCCGCTTGCCCGGATCCCTGTGCTCTTGGGCGGCGGCCAGGGCGCGGCTCAGGGCCGGCACGCAGGGGCGCCCGGGGCACCTGGCGCAGGAGCTGAGCGAGGGCAGGGGCCGCGAAAGCTCGGAGGCGTCCGCGTCGAACACCACCACTGCGCGCAGACCGATCCAGGGTCCGTGCTCGGGGTGCACGGAGAGGTGCGCAGGGCCGAGCTCCGCCAGCCCCGCCGCGGCCGTGAGCCTCTGCAGGGCGATCGGGGGGCGCTGCCGGTGGTGACCCCAGTACACCCGATGAGCGTGGGGCGCCTGGGCGAGGGCTCCCTGGACGACCTCCTCCACGTAGCGATCCAGGGGGTGCGGATCTGCCAGGAGCTCCGCGCGGAGGGCGAGGGTGTCGAGGAAGGCGGGCCAGAGGGCGCGGGTGTTCCCCAGCACCAGGGCGAGGGGATTGGGGCGCCCGAAGTCGTCCAGGCGATGCTCGGGGGCGCACTCCTCGTGAAAAGCTGCGAGCCCGAAGGTGCGCGCCAGATCGACCCCCTGGCGAACGCACAGGTGGCAAACCTCCTGCAGCCACGGCGCGGCGACCATGGGTCATGGCCTAGCCCCCCGCTTGGCGACGCACAACGCCCGCGCCGCGCTCGCGCTGCCCTCGCGCTGCCCTCGCGCCGCCGCCGCGTCGCCGTGCTCTCTCTGGCCGCCTCTTCTCTGGCGAAGAGCGCCGGCGCTGTTAGTCTCTCCCCATGGGCGCTCCCCTCTTGACCTTGCGACGAATCCACGTATCCGGCACCCCCGCCGAGATGGGCCGCGGCCACGGTGAGGAGCTGCGCTCCACGATCCGCGCCTTCGTGGATCAGCGCCTCGCCGCCCTGCGGGGGTACATGGCGGAGCGCGGCGACGACCGCGTGGCGGAGTTCCTCCGGGTGGGCGCGAGCTGCCTCGACGTGGCGCGCCGCTGGGATCCGGAGGGCACGGCAGAGCACGTGGGCATCGCCGAGGGCGCCGGAGTGGAGGCCGCGGAGCTCTACGCGGTCGCGAACATGACGGACGTGCGGGACGTGCTCCTGTTGCCGCCGCCCAACCACGACGAGGGCTGCACCTCGTTCGTGCTCCCCGCGCGCCTCTCCGCCTCTGGGACGGTGATCGCGGGGCAGACCTGGGACCTGAACCCCGACGATCTCGAGTTCGTCGTCGCCGTCCACCGGCGGCCCAGCGAGGGGCCGGAGACCTGGTCCGTCACCTGCGCCGGCTGTCTGTCCCTGGTCGGTATGAACGAGTGGGGCGTCTCGGTGGGGACCACGAACATCAAGGTGCGCTCGACCCGTGTCGGCGTCGGCTACATGAGCCTGCTCCACCGCGCCTTGCGGGAGCGCTCCCGTCAGGCGGCCTGCGACGTCCTCCTCGAGGCGCCTCGCGCTGCGGCGCACACCTATTGGCTCGCGGACGCGGATGGCGCCCTCGAGATCGAGGCCACCGCGCTGGACGGGGTGGTGCGCCAGCTCGACAACTCCCCGGAGAACCTCGCGGGGGAAGGCCCTCTGGTGCGAGCCAATCACTGCTTGGCGCCTTCCATCGCCGCGCTGCAGGGGGAGGCCACGACCTCTTCGAGCCGCGCCCGGCAGCAGCGCGCCCTGGAGCTCCTCGAGGAGGGGCCCCACGATCTGGAGAGCCTGCGCCGGCTCTTGGCGGACCGCTCCGACGGCGTGGACTCGATCAACCGTTACCCCGAGGACGAGCAGGGCACGACCACCAACTCCTGCGTGCTCGCCTGGCCCGCGGAGCGCCGCCTGTGGGCCTGCCGGGGCCCCGCGGACCGGGGGGAGTGGGTGGAGCTGCCCTTCACGGGCCGCTGAACGTCGATTTTCCGGATTCTACGGGAACCCCCGGGGACTCGGATGAGGCTTGCGAGGGGCCTGATGGGCTCACCCAAGCCTCAGTCTTGCTCGCGGAGCGGGCGCCGCGACCGACATCAGCGCCCGCGCGGAGCGGAGCTCTCCGCGCTCCAAGAAGCCCCAGGGGGCGTTCTCGTCAGTCGAAGAGGCGCACCTGCTTGTATTCGGCGCTCGTGCGGACGTCGTCGGCGGGCTGGGCGGACGGGCCGGCGGGCGGCTCGCGCGGTGGAGCTGACGGCTCACGGCGGGGAGCGGGCGCCGACGCGGTGGACGCTGCGGGTGCGGGGGGCTCACAGCGGGGAGCGGGCGCCGATGCGGTGGACGCTGCGGGTGCCGAAGGTCGACGCGCGGGCGTCGTGGGCGTTGTCGGTGCGGGGGGCTCGCGACGCGGAGCGGGCGTCGACGCGGAAACTCGACGAGCGGGAGCAGCGCCATCTCGGGGGGACGCGCCCAGCGGAGAGGTGGGGCGCGCTGCCGCGTTCTGCGAGGCCTTGGGAGAACGTTCGGGTTCGAGGCGCTGCCTGATGAGCGCTTCGCCTGAGGGCTTGCTCACCGGGCGGGTCGCGGGTCTGCTCGCTGGAGGCGCGGCCGAGGGCTGGGGCCGAACGGTCTTGGTGGCGGGGGCGGGGCGGGCAGGGGAGGCGACTGGGGGCTTGTCCGTGATCCGAGACATGGCACCAGGAGCCGCCTTGGTCGGCGCTCCCGAAGGACGGCGCGGGCGCGTGGGGGCCTTCTTGCGCTTCTGCTTCTTCGCGTCTTCCTCGCGCTGCCGTGCGGCGCGCACCTCCTGGCCGATCTGCTCCTCCGCCGCTTCCGCCAGGCGCAGGGCCCGCTCGGTCTCACCCCGCATCTCCATCAAGAAGCGGCTCGGGATCTGCGGACGCAGCTTGCCCCACTTCATCCGCTGCTTGCAGAAGCTCAGGGTCAGGGTGTCCTGGGCGCGGGTGACGCCCACGTACGCCAGGCGCCGCTCCTCGTCGATGAGGTGGCGGCCGTCGGCCACCGAGCGTTTGTGGGGCAAGAGCCCCTCCTCCAGACCCACCAGGTACACGTGGGGGAACTCGAGGCCCTTGGCGCTGTGGAGCGTCATCAGGGTGACGGCGTGCTGCTTGCGGTCGTCGGCGGAGTCCTTCTGATCGTCGCGGGTGGTGAGCGCGGTCTCCTCGAGGAAGCCGAGCAGCGACGGCGACTCCGATCGCCCCTCGTAGGTGGCCACCGCGTTCACCAGCTCTTCGACGGCGTTCCAGCGCGTCTCCTGGTCGCCCGGCTCCTTGTACTGCCGCTCGATCTCCGACTTGTAGTCGATGCGCGCGAGGAGCTCGCGGAACACGTCGCTCAGCCGCTCACGACCGACCCGCGCCCGGAACTCGTCGATGAGCATGCGAAACTCCTCGATGGAGAGGGTCACCTGGGGGGTCAGGTGCGGGTGCTCCTTGGCCTTGGGGAGGAGCTTCCAGAGCGGCTGCCCGGACTCGATGGCCTCGTCGAGGAGCACCTGCACGGAGCTGGCGCCGATGCCCCGAGATGGGGTGTTGATGATCCTCAGCAGGGAGACTTCGTCGTTCGGGTTGGCGAGGACCTTCAGATAGCCGAGCAGATCCTTGATCTCCTTGCGGTCATAGAAGCTCTGCCCGCCCACGAGCACGTAGGGCACGCGCTCCCGCCGCAGCTCCTGCTCGAAGGCCCGCGGTTGCTCGTTGGTGCGGAACAGGATGGCGATGTCGCTCGCCTGCACGCGCTCCGCGTCCTCGCGGTTGATGCGGTCGCGGATCTCGCGCACCACGTGCTCCGCCTCCGCCGTCTCGTCTTCGAACTTGAGGAATCGAGGCGGTTCACCGCGGCCCCGGGTGGCCGTGAGCACCTTGTCGTGCCGGGTGCTGTTGTGGGCGATGAGGGTGTTGGCGAGGCGCAAGACCCACTCGGTGGAGCGGTAGTTCTCCTCGAGCCGCACCATGCGAGCCTCGGGCCAGTCCTCCTTGAAGTTCAGGATGTGCTGCACCTCGGCGCCGCGCCATCCGTAGATGGACTGATCGTCGTCGCCCACGACGCACAGGTTGCGATGCCGCTCAGCCAGGTGGCGCACGATCCGATACTGGAGCCCGTTCGTGTCCTGGTATTCGTCGATGAGCAGGTGATCGAACCGCGACGCCTCGGCGAAGCGCGCCTCGGGGTGCTCCACGAACAGCTGCTCGGTGAGCAGGAGCAGATCGTCGAAATCCATCGCGCCCGCCGCGCGCAGGGACGCCTGGTAGCGCCCATAGGCGAGGGCACACAGGAGCTCCGTGTCGTTCTTCGCGGCGCTCTCTGCTTGTGGGGGCAGGATGGATTGGCTCTTCCAGCCGGACACGACGTTGAGGAAGTCGCCGGGGCGGAGCTTCTCGTGCCCCACCCGGATGTCCCGCAGGGCCGAGCGCGCCACGCTCTCCTGGTCGCCGCGATCGTAGATCGTAAACTGCTCGGGGTAACCGAGGCGCGTGCTGTGCCGGCGGAGGATGCGCACGCACAGGGCGTGGAAGGTGGAGATCTCCGGCGTCGTCTTCTGTTTGCGCCGGCGCCCGAGCAGGCCCGTGGCGCGCTCACGCATCTCCTTGGCGGCCTTGTTCGTGAAGGTGACCGCGAGGATGCGCTGGGGCTGAATGCCGCTCTTGATGAGCTCGGCGATGCGAAAGGTGATCACCCGCGTCTTGCCCGTCCCGGCGCCAGCGAGCACGAGGAGAGGACCGCTGAGGGTCGTGACCGCGGTGCGCTGCGCGCGGTTCAGTCCATCGCCGCCGCTGCCGGTCACTCCTTCGGACATGGTCCGCTCCTCCAGGAGGCGTGCCTTCGAGCCATGCGCATGGGCGCCCCTGGCATAGGAGAGGGGCGCCTGCCCTTCAAGGTTGACTTGCCCGCCCGCCGGAGAGAGCACCCCCGCCGGACCCCAGGGTCAGGCGAGCGTCCGGAGCGCCAGGGTGAGGCTCCCCCCGAGGACGCTGAGGAGCACGCCCCCGATCGTCACGCGCTTCCCCCAGCGAAGGTGGGCCACCGCCTCCGCGAGGTCGTCGCGCCGGGCGTCCTGCTGGGCCATGTAGCAGAGCAGGACCGCGGCGATGCTCATGCAGCTGCCGCACAGCACGATGCTGGCCGCGGACAGCAGCATCCAGTAGTGGGCCTCTTGCTCGAGCTCAGCGCCCCGGTTCCGACTCATCTCCTGCCCATCTCGGGTCGAGGCCAGTCACAGCAGAAGGAGTGCGTCGAGTCCAGCCCGGGGGCGATCCATCATCTGTTCTGCGCCACCTGTGGGATCAAGCCGTTCGTCCGGGGGCAGGCGCCCGATGGGACGGCCGACGGTCGCGGTCAACGTGCGCTGCATCGAGGGCGTGGACGTGGGCGCGCTGTCGGCGCACGTGGTCGACGGGAAGGCTTCCTGAGAGGGGCCGCGTCCGATCGACCCGTTCGGGGCCGCTCGTGGGGGCGGCGTTCGGCCGATCGGTGCTCTCGAGCTCACCGGTGAAGTGGAGCGAGGGGGGAGAGCGTGGACCGGGGCGTCCCCCCCAACAGACGGGTCGCCACGAGCCCCGTGCCCTGACCAGCGGTGGCGCGGAGCTCCGCCACGACGGACGGGGACGTGGTCCCGTCGCCGCAGGCTCGGGCCGAACCCCCGGCGACGACGCGGATCAGCTCGATTTCGCGGCCCGATGCCTCCTCCAGCA
>JAEWOQ010000560.1 GCA_023460875.1 Pseudomonadota bacterium | reverse complement strand
CGACCTCCACCCCCGCCGCGTCGGCGCGCTCCAGGACGATCAGCGTGCCGCCGACCTGGATCTGGTCACCTACGTGCAGCTTGCACTTGTTGACGTTCGCGCCGTTGACAAGGGTGCCCGGCTCGTTCCCCAGGTCAATGAGCGTAATGTCATCGGGACCCGCGACCTCGATGACGGCGTGCATGCGCGACGCCAGCTCGTCTTCTACCTGCAGGTGACTCTTGGGATCCCTACCGACCTTGACGATGTCCTGCGTGACCGTTTCGCGACGCAGGAGGCCATCACCCTGGTAGAGCGCAAATGTGAGAACCGCTTTTGCCATTTCGGGGGTTACCTAGACGCACTCCTCGATTCGCTCAGGGGCGAGCTCACGGGGAAGTGACGAGAAAGAATCGGGTCAACGTCGGAAGGGAATCAGAGCTCAGAGGTCTTCCACCGACTTGAGCATTTCGGGCACGAACGAGGTCCGCGGCCGGATCAGGGTGGTTCGCTGCGCCTTGGCGCGCACTCGAATGGTCGAGTCGTTCGGCCCGAACCCACCGGCGCTGAGCGGGTCATCCGAGAACTCGTACCCGTAGCCATCGTCGCCGCCGCCCTCGCTCTGGGCAAACGCCGCAGGCGCTAGCACGAGCAACGACACACCAACCAAACCAGCCACCAAGCTCACCTTGCCCGAACGCTTCATTTCAGCCTCGTCGAAACTTTTCGTTGTTTTCCAGTATCAGTGTACCTGGGTTTCCCAGGGCTCGTCAACAGCGGCCGCGAGATCCAGCCGCGTCAGGCACCGATTCAGACATCACAAGATCGTCGAAGTTCCCCAAACCGGTCGAAAACTCTCTCGCGACCCCGAATTACTCGCGCCCTCGTCAGATCGTGCTCTTCGCTTCTCGACAACTAGTGCGCCAAATGAGCGACGAGGAACGCTCCTCCTGGGGCTCGTTCCTCGTCCCTCTCGCCCCCGTGTCGCCACCGAGCGCCACGGCCGGGCTCACTGCTTGGCAGTCTCCGCCGCTGGGCCCGCCGCTTCCTTGTCCGCGGCGGCCTTCTCCGCTTCGGCGGCCTTCTTGGCCGCCTCCGCCTCCGCCTTCATCTGGGCGTCGATCTCCTTCTGCTGCCGCTCGATCTCGCGCCCATCGATGATGAACTGCTTCGTGTCCGAGATGTCCTGCACCCGGTCCTTCGAGCGCTTGACCGCGTCCGCGAAGGCAGCATCCGCGCTCGCCTTCGAGATGAAGGCCTCGTACTGCCCGATGGCCTTGTCGTACGCTGGGATCGGGTCCTCGCTCGTCTTGGCGCGGAACTCCTGGGAGAGGATGGCCTCGTTGTAGAAGGCCTCGGGGCGCGACCCGTCGATCTTCTTCGCCGCGTCCAGGTGCTTCTGCACCTCGGCGACGTACTTTGTCATGTTCGATGGCGTGATCTGCCCGCGCAACGCGAGGGCCAGCCCGAGGTGCGCCTCGTACGTGTCGGGTCGCAGCTTCAGGGCCTCCCGGTAAGCCTTCTCCGCCTCCGCGAACCCGCGGAAGGAGAGGTTCACCGCCGCGTAGTTCATGTGGGCCTCGAAGAACCGCGGATCCAGCTTCCGCGCCGTCCCGAACGCCTTCACTGCCCCGTTGTAGTTCTGGAGCTCCACCAGGATGAGGCCGCTGGTGTTGTGGATCGGCGCGTAGTTCGGGTTCTTCTTCTGCGCCTGAGACGCCACGAGCGCCGCCAGATCGAGCTGCTGCGCGTTCGCCTTCGCAGCCGTCGCGCCCGCCACGACCAGGCCGCCCTTCCCCTTCGCAGGCCTCTTCTGCCCCGCCTTGAGGCGGGCCTCTTCCAGGTAGTAGAGGGCCAGCTGGTTGAACGCCGGCATGAAGCTGTCATCGATCGCGAGGGCCCGCTGCAGGTTCAGCTGCGCGCAGCTCATGTCGTCGCTGCAGCCGCTGCCGCTCGCGCTCCCGGCCCGTTGCATCTGCAACGCCGCGACGCTCACGAGCGCCTCCACGTTCTGGAACTTCGCGTCCCGGATGATCTGATCGAGCTCCCGCACGGCGGTGTCGATATCCTTCGTCTCCTGGAACTTGTAGAGGGCCAGCTGCGCTCGCGCGCGATGGAACTCCGACTCCTCCGCCAGCGCCTTAGCGAAGTGCTCCTTCGCCTTCACGTCATCGCCACACCGCTGGTAGGCGAGAGCAGCGTTGTAAATCGCCTCTGGCAGCACGTTGCCAGCCACCGACTTCTGCTCGTCCGACGCCGCGATGAAGGCCTTGGCGACCCGCTCACAGGTCGCGTCCTTCCACGACGCGGCGTTGTCCTGAGCCACGAAATCGTCGAGGGCGCTATTGAAACCCCTCTCCGCGGCCTTGACCACCGCGTTGCCGCTTCGGTCCTTCTTCCCGCTATCCAGCGAGGGGTCCAGAGCCTTCTTGCTGCTACCACCGCAAGCCACGGCCCCGAGCAAGAGGGCAATCGCTGCAAGTCCACTGAACGTCTTCATCTCGTCATCTCCGTTCTTGGTCAGCGTACGGGCCGCCGCGCGTCGGGTTGACTCCCGACCTCGCAGCGGCCCGCTTCGCGGCTCACTTGCTGGCCGCCTCCTGCTTCTTCTGCTCCTCCACGGGCATCGTGGGGGCGCTCACCATCGGCTCTCCTCCGATCCGGAGCGGGTAGGCCTGCTCGCGGAGCGGATCGTTCACGCGGGTCGGAGCTCCGCGGAACTCGTCGATGAGGGCGAACTCGGACTTGTAGTTCTCGGCGAGCCACTCTTCGCAGGCTCGGCTGAACCCGTCGAAGTACTGGTACTTCACCGAGTACCCGAGACAGATCTCATAGGCGCCGCGGGCCTGCTTCTTGAAGGGCTCGGAAGCGTCATCCAGCGCGCCGTAGTAGGCGGTCCGGATCTCGAAGTCCCGCTCCCACTCCTTGGGGATCGGCGCGGACCGGAAGTCCGCCACGAACTTGCCCCACATCTCACCCACGCGTGAGCCGGCCGCGATGACCCACTTCGGTGGAGGCACGGGCTCGAGAACGACGACCTTCTCGTACTCCTTGCTCACCTCGGCGATCATGTCCCGCTTCTTCGTGTACCAGTCCTTGACCTTGGTGCTGATGTGCTTGTTGATGCCTTCCCGATCCTTCGGTCCGTTGTACTTCGGGAACGCGTAGGCATCGACCTTCTCCTTCTTCTGCTCTGCGAAGTAGAAGTGCGCCTCACCCACCGCCTCGAGGGCACGGCCGAGCTCGCGAGGGCCGCCGTCCTTCTCGATCGCTGCGACCGCCTTCTTCGGGTCGGACCACAAGGCCACGACCGCCCGGTACTCGCGGTCCGCCGCCGGCTTGCTCTTCAGCTTCTCATAGGCACGACCAAGAAGGGCGTGAGCCTGAAGCCGAACGTCCAGCGTCGCGCTCGAGTCGATGAGTCGCATCGAGCCGGTGAGGCTCTTGCGCGCATCGTCCCATGCACCCTTGTCCGCGTAGTTCGCCGCGATGGCGAAGCCAATCTGAGCGGCCTGGGCCGGCTTTCGCGCGCCGAAGTTCCGCTGGAACAGCGTCGCCGTCTCGAGGGCCTTGTCCTCCTGCCCCAGACCGAGCCGCAACACCACCGCGTCGCTCAGGGCCTGATCGGCGTTCTCGCCCCGGAACTTCGAGTTCCTGGCGTACTGCTCGTAGAAGTCGGCCGCCTTGTCGTACACGGCGATGGCCTGATAGTTGCCGCCGATCTCGTAGGTCGCCTTCAGCGCCAGATCCGTGTTCTGCATCCCGTACTTGGGATTCAGGAGGATCATGCGCGCCTGAATCGACTTCGCGAGCAGACGGCCAGCCTGGTAGGCCCGCGCCATATTGTAGACGATCTCGTGAGCGGTCTCGCACTGCTTGACCTTCTCACCCGCGGCCATGGGCTTCTCACAGTAGCCTCTCCAGAGATCCAGGTAGGCGTCACCGCCGCCCTTGTAGTTCTCCAGAGCGCTCTTGTAGTCCCCCTTGTCCGCCTGGGTGTCCGCCAGCTCGACCTTCTTCTGCGCCGCGAGACGCTTCACGTCGAACTCGATGCGGGTCAGCAGCTCGCACTGCTCCTTGTTGTCCTCGTACGCCGAGCCCTGGCAGTAGTTCTTCAGGAAGATCGGCACGTCCGCGGCCATGTCGTCGAAGCAGGCCGGTCGCGGCGGCTCCGTCTTCGAGCCGAGGACGTTCATCGCTTCGAGGTAGAGCTGCGCGGCGAAGATGCCCGCGTCCTTGTCCGAGTGGTTGATGGCGATGTCTCGGAAGCCGAGCGCCGCCTCCTCCCAGTGCTGGGCCTCGAAGTAGGTGCGCGCCCGCGCGTACTTCACCTCGACGTACTGCTCCTCAGCCTCGGTGTCGCCGGCCTTCGGAGTGATGTAGCAGACGTAGCGGTTGAAAGCCGTGACCATGCCCTTCTGCATCTCGGACATTTCCTTCGGCTTGAACTTCTCCCACTCGCCCTTGGACGCCTGGCGATCCTCCTCGGAGGCGCCAGTGGGTCCCAGGCCGCGGCCCTGTCGATCGGAGCCGCCCTTGTGCAT
This sequence comes from Pseudomonadota bacterium, assembly GCA_023460875.1. Classification (GTDB taxonomy): domain Bacteria; phylum Myxococcota_A; class Polyangia; order Polyangiales; family Polyangiaceae; genus NIC37A-2. The sequence goes on along the minus strand of JAEWOQ010000560.1, from coordinate 25,801 downwards.
CTGGTCGTACATCTTCTGGTAGCAGAGCACAGAAGCGTACGCGGCCTCGGCGGCGTCAGGACCCTTCGGGTTCTCCGCGACCACCGCGTCGAAAGCCGGACCACAGAGCTCCCAGCGCTGCTGGAAGTAGAGCAAGTCCGCCATCGCGTACTTGACCTTGTAGATCGTCGGCCAGTCTTCCTTGACGATGCGGGGGAACTCGAACTTGGCGAAGTCCTCCCCGGTGAAGTTGTCGGCGACCTTCTTGTAAACGTACGCCGCCAAATCCATCGTCTGCGGGCTGTTCGTGCCCCGCACACCGCCGGTGCCCACGGCCTCGAGGTGCCAGCTCATCGCGGTCTCCGAGAGGAGCTCGGCGGTCTTGTTGTCGCAGGCGAGCTTTGCCTTGTCGGGCACCTTCATGCCCGTGAACTGCTTGCGGATTTCGATCTGCTGGTCGAGCTCGCGCTTGATCCGCTCCTTGTCCGCCGAGTACGCCGCCTGGACCGCCGTGGTGATCTGGCCCTGGTACTCACACCAGTGCTCACCCCTGTCCCGGGACATCAGGTCCTTGTAGAGCTCGATGCCCTCGGGATAGTGGCCCGTGTCGAGGTACGCGTAGCCGAGATCGCGCATCATCTTGACGGCGTTCTCGTCGGTCTTTCCCTCGGCGAGGGGCTTGAAGTACACGAACGCCTTACTGGGCGACTCGCTCGCGGCGTACACTGGGATCAGGTCACGGCGCGCCGAGTTGGCGAGCTGCTTGGCGTTCGGCAGCTGCGAGTGCGTGTTCCCGAACTCGATGACCTTCTTGAACTCGGCCAGGGCCTGCTTGTACATGCCCTGGTTCCAGTACACGTACCCGAGCTTGTAGTGCGCGTAGCCGTACAGCTTGTTGTTCGGCGGCGGATACTTCACCACCTCCCGATAAGCTGCCTCGGCCAGGGCCCACTTGGAGGGATCCGCGCTGGCCTCTTGGAAGAAGAGCTCACCGAAGGCGAGGTACGCGTTCGGGACGTACGGGGACTTCGGCGCCTTCTCGATCAACTCGTAGTACGTCTTCCGAGCGTTCTGCAGGTCGCCCGCCTGCTCGTACTCGTACGCGAGGTAGTAGAGCACCTCGTCGATCTTCGAGTAGCTCGAGTACTTGGACGCCATCACGCGGTAGTACGCGATGGCCTTGGACCGAGCAGCCTTCTCCATCTGCTTGGCCTTGGCCACCTCCTTGCGGAGCTTTGAGGTGTCCTTCTTCTTCTTCTTCGCGTCCTGGATCGCGATGTCGGTGGCGATCTTCTCGCGGATCGCCGACTGCTCGAGCTCCGCGTAGGCCTCTGCGAGGCGCAACGTCAGCTGCGGCTTGTCCTTCGACTTGTCGGGCGTCGACTTGTACAGGCGCTCGAGGCCGGTGATCTCGGTGATGAGCAGGCTCTTCACCCGCTGCTGCATCCTCCCTTTACGGGTGTCACGCTCGATCAGCTTCTCGAGGGCGCCGACGTCACCGGGCTTGGCGTCGGACTTCTTCTTCGTCTCGATGGGCGGCGGCTTGCTCTTGAAGGAGGTGCCCTTGCGCTTCTTGCCTTCGAACTTCGCCGGACCGCCGGGGCACTCCTCGATGTTCTTGTATGCTTGAGGCGAGACGCACTCAGCGCTCATCTTGCGCGCGTCCGCCCCCAGGGCCGACGCCGTAGTCAACAGCAGGCCACACAAGGTGGCCATAACGGTCTTCGCGTGCTTGATGTGCATCTCGATTATCTCCCGCAAGCCGACTGGACTTCTTGACGATAGAAGCCGAGCTCGTCGCGCCAGTATTCGCCGTCGAACGGCCACATGAAGTGCTCGTCGTCCGGATTGACCACGCCGAAGAGCCTCGACTCGGCGGCGCTGACCTGACCTTCGGTGATGGCCTGGTCGAGCAAGTTTCGCTTGGCCGCAACGATGTCGATCAGGATCTTGTCACCGTTGCGGATGTGTTCATCCATCTCGTCCACGTACCGCTGGTAACGCTGCCGAGCGAGCTTGCCGGCCCTCTTCTTGGCCAGCGTCTTCGCCAGCTCGAGGGACTGCTCGACCTGCGTGCCGATGGCCGAGTTCTGGAAGGTCGGCGGCGCCTTCTTGAAGCGCTTCTCCTCCTCCTCGAGCAGCCGGACGTACTCGATGTTCCGGAGCAGGTTGCGGTCGCTGAGGGCCGACTCGACGATGGGCTCGACGGTCTCGTTCAGGTTCGCCTTCCCCTCACGGACCTGGATGAGGAACTTGTAGAAGTCCTCGTCCTGGTTCTCGCCCTTGTGCTTCTGGAGGACCTTCTGGAGCTCCTCCTTGACGGGCTGCGTCTTCTGCTGGAACCGCGCCACGACGATCGTCGCCCGGTCGTAGTCGCAGTTCGTGAAGTAGACGACCGCCTTGAGGATGTCCGCCTCTGGGTAGAACGCGTTCGGGAAGTACGGAGCGTTCAGGGTGTGGATGTTGCCGAGGGCGCGGGTGTACTGGCCGGCCATGAAGTAGGCCCACGCCTCTTCGAAGTGGGCGTCCAGCCAGTACTCGCTGTTCTCCTCGACCTCGTTCCAGTACTTGACCGCGGCGCTCAGCTTCGTCTCATCGATGGTTGGAGCGTTCGTCTCGGGGTCGAGGCGGATGGACGCGGAGTAGAACGTCCGCGCCATCGACAGCTTCGCGAGATCGAGCATGCGGTTCTCGTCCTCGACGCCCTTGGCGGCGCCCTCGGCGATCGCCTTCTCGATGCGCTGGAAGGCCTTGACGGCTGGCACCGACTTCCTCACCCGGACATAGCTGATGCCGGTGAAGAACTGAGCCTTGACGTACTGCGGGCTCTGACGATCGACCTTCTGGAAGAGGCGGATCGCCTCCTCGTAGTCGCCCTGCTGGTACTTGTAACGACCCAGCATGTAGTTGAGCTGCCAGTAGAGGTCTCGCTGCTCCTTGTTGTCGAAGCGGGCGAGGTGCTCGTCACCGTACTTACCCACGCGGGCGATGATGTCGGCCGCCTCGGGGAGGTCCGTCGCCAGCTTGGCCAGCCAGAGCAGCGTCTCGTTGAACCGCAGGTGGTTCGGGTTGTCGGCGATCACGCTGAAGATCGCGAAGCTCGCCTGGAAGAACTTGAGGTTGTAGAGGGACACCGCCAGGTAGTACTCGCCGAGCTGACGGTTTCCGGGGTCGTCTCCGGTCTCACCCGCGACTACCCGGAACATGCCCTGGGCAGCCTCGGGCCAGCGCTTCTGATCGAAAGCTCGCTTAGCGGCCGCGGCTTCCTCCGTCATGTCTCCGGCTACGACGGCAGGCGGAGGTGCTGCATCCCCCTCATCGAGGTCGATGACGCCGCCACTTTCTTCGTCGTCCAAGTCGATGACGTCGGCAGCGTGGGCGGGTCGAGGAGTCGTCACTCCTCCCGCGAACATGGCAGCTGCGATGACACTGACTGCCGCAATGCGCTTTCGAAACATGTGTCCTCGTTGGTGAGCGTTGGATTCAGCGCACAAGGTGGCCGGGCTGAGATTTCCGGGCGTGTTGGGTCGCCGACAGGCGGGTGTGCCTCTGACAGCGGAATTCTTCCACGAAGGCGAACAAGGGACTGAAATGCGAAACGCCGGAAGCCGCCTCGTGTGCGACCCCAGCGGTTCGTCTAAGAGAAAACCATAATGAGAACGGCCAGATACCGACCGGTGGGCGAGGATGTTAGATACCACTGCAATTAGTTGTCAAGCGCCCTTCGGTGTGCCTGCGCCCGGCTGCAACGGTTCTCTTAGCAAGGTAAAATTCCTGGGTCTTCGGTGCCCAACGACGGGGATCCTGGGGCCGCGGGCCGCTTCCAGCGGCACCCCGGGTGGGATGATGTCGGCCGCCGCCGAGGGAGGGCATCGTCTCATGGGGAACGATGGGAGCGCCAGCCAGTCTCGCCGGAATCGTCGTCGAGAGCGGGGGGGGTTCGCCGGCAGAGCGCGTTCGCCGGCAGAGCGCGTTCGCCAGCGGAGGGCCTCGATGCAGGACGGGACGCAAGACCATGCGCAACACTCGTCTCGAGCTCGGGTGTCCCCTCGGCAGGCGGCTCATGTCCGCCCGATCCCTCAAGGGGGGAGCGAACCCCTGAAAGGGAGCCCCGAGAAGGAAGAGAAGGAGACGTGTCGAAGTGTGGGTGCGTGACGGTGCCAGGGCGCGGCTTCTGCGGCGTCGAGCCACACCCGCAGACCGCTCGGGCGGTAAGCTTTCACCAGAGGGCGAAGGCTCAACGAATTTCGCGGTTTGATTGACGTTGACGGCGTTCTTCGAGGTCAGGTAGCTTACCGCCGCTGCGGCAGCGACGGAATTTCACCGCTCGTCGCCCCCCTATCATGAGGAAAATTATGCGCGAGAACAGTGTTCGCGGGGCCCGCCTCCTGGCTGCGTTGGGGCTCTTGGCGACGGGACTGCTGAGCCTGGGCTGCGATCCTGGCGGGGTGGGCGACCCCTGCACGCCAGAGGACGAATACACGGCCGAGTTCACGGGGTACTCCGAGGAGCAGGTGAACGTCGAGAGCAAGTCGTTCCAGTGCCTCACGCGCGTCTGCCTCGTGAATCAGTTCCAGGGACGGGTCAGCTGCCCCTACGGCCAGACGGAGCAGATGGCCGAGAAGTGTCAGGACCCTGCGAACTGCATGCCTGGGTCGGCGGATTATGCCGCCTCCTGTCGCGTGCCCGGGCAGGACGGCTCCGAGGTCAGCGATCGCATCAGCGTGGCGGTGCTGCCGCAGCGCGTGGATCGCCAAGCGGACCGAGCCGTGTACTGCTCCTGCCGCTGCGCGGGACCGGATCCCAACGCGAACTATTGCGAGTGTCCAAGCGGCTTCTCCTGCAGGGAGCTGGTGGACGACCTGGGCGTTGGGCGGGGGCAGCTCGCCGGCTCGTACTGCGTCAAGAACGGGACCGAATACGATCGGATCGCATCGGAGGGCACTGTTTGCGGCGCACCGAACAACGGCGACTGCGGCGGCGGCGGGGCCAACCCACCCCACAACTGAGGTTGTAGGAGCCGAGCAGGGACGAGGCGCACCGAGCAGGTGCGCCTCGTCGCATTTTGTGCTTTGGAGGTCTCGGGGGAGGACGATGAGCGAGCGCCACCGGTTGGGTCGCGAAGCAGAGGGAGTGGTGGTGGACTACCTCCTGGGACGCGGCTTTAGCATCGAGGCGACGAACCTGCGCCTCGGGGCCCTCGAGCTCGACATCGTCGCGCGGCAGGGCGCGGTGGTTGCGGTCGTAGAGGTCCGCACCCGCGGCCCAGGCGCTTGGACGAGCGGCTTCGGGAGTATCTCCGCGGCCAAGCGGAGGCGCATCCGTTGGGCGGGGGAGCGCCTGTGGCGCATGCGCTACCGCAGGGACCTGTCGGTGGAACGGATGCGGTTCGACGCGGCGGCGGTGAGCTTCAGCGCCGCCGGTCCCTCCGTGGAGTACGTCGAGGGCGCCTTCTGAGCGCCCGAGGCGCTACCGATGCCTAGCGGGGGTCGAGGGACCGTTCGAGATCGGCTCGAAGCTCCCGCAGACCCTCGAGCCGTGGCCCCCCCGTTCCCTCCGGGAGCTCGGCGAGGGCCGCGTCGAGCACGGCGATCTGTCGCTCTCGGTCCTCCCTCAAGTGGACCACCATCTCGCGGAATGCCTCGTGGAACTCGACGAGCTCGTCTCCTTTACGCAGCCCAGCGGGTAAGCGGAGGCTCCCTTCGGCGACGTCCCCCAGCTGACGCTTCATCTTGAAGATCGGCCCGGCCACCTTGTGGGTGACGACGATGCCCGCGGCACCGATGGCGAGCACGAGCACGAGCAGGACGACCACGAGGGTCCACAGCATGCGCCGTTGTGAGGACGCGAGTCGCTCCGACTGCTCAGCGAGCTCGATGCGCTGCTGCTCCAGTTGACCCTGCTGCGAGGCGAGCCGCGCGTCCTGAGACTCCGCGTCCGCGTTGAAGGCCGCCAGCAGGTCGGGGTTGTCCCGATAGTCTGGGTCCTTGACGATGTTCATCCGAACCACCGCGCTGACCTTGCGAGACTCGCTGACCACCTCGTTGCCGAGGGCGACGATCTGCTCACCCCGGCGCACGTTCTCGCGACTCTGCGCCACGACCGTCGCGCCCGTGCGCCACAACACCGCCCCCAGAGAGACGCTCAGCACCATCGCGATGGCGACGAGATACCCCGCGTACTTGAGCTGGAAGTTCCGGTCGAGGAGGAAGTTGCGGACGCGGCGCTTTCCCGGTCCGCCACGCCGCACTGTCATTGCTGCATCTGACATGATCGCCTGCTTCGCTCTGCTTGGACGTAGGATCTCTCGGGGATCGGAGTGGGAGAAGCGCCTTCGCAGGTCTTCGGCGTAGGGTCGGACCAGGGACGCGTGGCGCGCTCTTCGGATCGTAGAGGGGCCGCGAGCCCGCGTGCAAGAATCCCCCCCTTTCGAGGGCGGGGACGGGCACCTCGACCCCGCCCCACCTCAGGATCCAAGGGCTCCCGCGTGCTGGGCGAACTTCTTCATGGCGCTCTCCGCAGCCATGCCGACGAGTTCCTGCTCCGCTTGGGGGTTCTTCGCGGAGACGCCCTCTTGCGTGAGCCTCACGGAGAACTGACCGAGCATGACCTTCTCCGGATAGCTGAGCATCGCCACCGAGATCCGGACCGTCAGTTTGCCGCCCTCGTAGGTGGGCGGGGTCAGGGTCGGGGCGAGATAGAAGGCCTTCACCTTGGGGTGCTTCTTCAGGAGCGCCTGGGCTTGTGCCTGCGTCTCGTTCTCCGGAGCCACCGCGTAGCTTCCGAGCTCACGGGCAGCGCCGGTCATGTTCGCGCGCACCTTGCTCGCGTGCTCCGGCGACGCGTTCACCACCTTGCCCAAGGCGACGTAGTACTTCGTGGAGCCATCGATCGTCGGGGCGGCCTCCTCGGCGCGCGTTCCACCCACGGCCTCGATGGCTCGTTGGATCGATGACTTCACCGCCTCCTGGTCCTCCACGGACAGCCGCCGCTCGAGGCACCCCTTACCGCCGAGACGGAGGCGGCCCAGAGCGGACGCGGAGGCGATGCGCACCGTGCGATTTCCATCGTCGAGGGCGTGACACAGCGGGACGAGCGCCCGCTTGTCCTTCGACGCGCCCAAGGCCAACGCAGCCTGGGTACGCACGCGGAAATCCTCACTGCCCTTGAGCTGTGAGATGTGTCGCTCGATCGCGTCCTGTGCGCTCGCAGGACGGGTGGTCACCACGCCTCCGAACATGAGCGCCGAGGCGACGAAGGTGGCAACCAGCAAGCGCTGCATGTCGAAGGACGATATCACGTTCAGATGACCTGGGAGAGTGGGTCGTAGGGTTTTCGTCCGATCTCTCGCCTGTCTTCCCAGCGCGTCGCGGTTTCGTGTGTCCATGTGAGTGCCGAACTCCTACGCCATGACGACAGGCTCGCCTGGCGCCCACGCCCCGCAGATGGCGCTCGCGTCTTCAAGACACGAAGCCCTGCGCACCCTGGACGTTCGAACTATCCCACACGTGCCCAGAACCACCGCATTACCCAGCGCGAAGGTCACCGGGAAGACCAGCGCGAAGACCAGCCCGAAGACCAGCGCGAAGACCAGCGCGAAGACCAGCGCGAAGGCCACCGCACAGACCAGCGCGCCCCACCCAAACCCAACGGCGGAGCGCCCCTCGAGTCGATGGTCCTAGCTGCGCCTCCGAACGCAAGCGGCCTTTCGTCGTGCGCCCCTCCACCAATCGTGTACGATGCCGACGGACACGTGTCGGGCGTATCCCCACGATTGACGGGTCGGGCCCTGCGGGCTCCTGAGCGTACCCGACGAGCCGCGCTCGCTCTCCTCGGTCTCCTCGCGGGGTGTCCAGCCCATGCGTCGGGCGCAGAGCGCTCCCTGCGCGTCCTTGGCTCGACGACCCTGGAAGGCCGCGTCACGCGCGCGAGCGACGACGCCCGCCTCCGCGTCGAGGGGGCATTGGTCGACGACGCGGGGCGGCCCGTGTCGGGCGCGTCCGTGCGGTTGCGGGTCCAGCAGGCGCAGCGGAGCGTGGAGCCCTGCGACGCGAGCGAACCGCTCCGCCGATCCGGACAGGAGCTCTTGCTCTCTACCTCCGCGAGCGGCGTCTACTGCTTCGAGGTGGCGGCGGACCTCGAGGGGAGCCCGATGCACCTCCGCTACGAGGACCCGGACGGCTTCCTGAGCGCCGCAGAGCTCGAGCTCGTCGCGGCGCCGGCTCCCCAGGCCCTCGACCTCGTCCTCACCACGCCCGCCGAACTCCCCTTGGACACGCCGCTGCACGTGTTCGAGATCGACGCCTCGCCTCATCTCGCGAGGGATGATGGCGGAGCGCTCCTCCCAGCGCCCTCGTCCGCCGTGCGCATCGAGCTGACGCTCGAGAGCCCCCACGGGCAACGGCGCAGCCTCGGTGTCGCCCAGATCGTCCCCGGAGAGCGCGGCAGGCTCGAGCTCTCTGCGGCAGAGCTCGGACCTCCCGGCCCGGCGACGCTCGCTGCGCGCTTCGAGGGCGACGCGGCGTGGGCTCCCGCCGAAGCCCTGCGCAAGGTCTCGAAGACGGCGCGTGCACGCGTCGACGGCCCCCCCGAGTTTCAGCTCGACGAACAGGCGCTCCCCGCCGAGCTCGCTCTCGCCGTGCGCTGGACCCGCGGCGCAGTCCCCACGGGCAGCGTCGAGGCGTTCTGGCGCGATCAGCGCGTCGGGGCCGGGCCGATCGCGAACGGAGGCGTGCGTCTCCACCTCGCGCCGACGGACGAGCTCCTCACGGCCCTTCGTGCCGCTCGAGAGCACGGCGGCGCCGGAGCACCACTCACACTTCGCTACGTTTCGAACGCGCCCTGGTGGATCCCAGGAGCGCCGACCACCATCGAGCTCACCCTCGCCCCTCCGAACCCCTGGTCGCGGCTCCCGTGGCTCGCCGCAGCCGCCGCGCTCATGGGCTGGGTGCTCGTCATCTGGAGGCGCCCTGGCCGCCACCCCCTCGACGTGGAGAACGATCGTCCGCGGGTCCCTCCCGGACGGGCCACCCTCGACGTCCTCGACGACGCAGCGGAGGGCCTGACGGGTCAAGTCCTCGACGCTCACACGGGCACACCGATCGTCGACGCCGTCATCGATGCGTTGCTCCCTTCCCTCGAGCAGCTGCGGGTCATCGCGACGACGCGGACGGACGCGAACGGTCATTTTCGCTTGGAGGTCGACAGGGGGTCCCCCGCGATCGAAGGGGCGGGTCCACGGCTGCGAGTTCGAGCGCCGGGCCATGCGCCCCTCGAACGCCCCCTCCCCCGCCGCGGCCGCCTCATGATCCATCTCAGCGGTCTGCGGCGCGCGATCCTGGACCAGCTGCTCTCGTGGGCCCGCCGCAAAGGCCCTCCCTGGTCCGGTCCCCTCCCCCCTACTCCAGCGCACATCGCCGACACGGCGGTGGCCCGCTCCGAGCAAGCGACGGCGCGCTGGGCGAAGCAGGTCGAAGAGGCTGCTTTTGGGCCCAACGCACCCAACGAAGACGTCGAGCGCCACCTCCGAGATGCCGAGCCTCCGTGACGTGAGCGGCGCGACACAGCGCCCGAACCCCGAGCCTGCTTCTCCGAGAATCGAAGGATCCCCGGGCTTTCCATTGACGCCCCACTGAGCCGGTTCCTATAGTCCGCGCGCTGAGCGCATGGGCGCTGGGGTCTCGATACGATGACAATAGCTATCGTTCTGGTGGTAGCGGCGATCCTGATCGTCGCCTTCTTCCTGCTCAAGAAGAGCGGTGGCGAAGCGCCGGCGACGCGGCCCACGGAGGCGCGCTCCGAGCTTCGCGCCGGTGAGGCGGCGCGCCAACGCCCGGGCGCAGCGCCCCAGCCATCGACCCCGCAGCCACCGAGTCCCCGGGACCAGGCGCCAGCGGCAGCTGGTCCCGCCGTCGATGTCCCAGCAGCCCGCGGCGCACAAGCGGAATCAGCCGGTGTCGAGCCCCTCACGACCTCGGAGGCGACCTCCGTCGACGTCGAGGTCGAGCTCGAGGCCCCTCGACGCCCCGTCGTGGACGTCGAGGGCATGCGTCGGGGGCTCGCTCGCTCCCGGGCCCAAGAAGGCTTCTTCGGCCGCCTCCGCTCCCTCTTCGCTGGCGCACAGCAGATCGACGAGAGCATCGCCCAAGAGATCGAGGAGGTCCTCCTCACCTCCGACGTGGGCGTGAGCACCACACGGACGATCCTCGAGCGGCTCCGGGAGGGGCTCGGGCGCGGGGATCTGAACGATCCCGCCAAGGTCTGGGAAGCGCTCCGCAGCGAAGCGCGGCGCATCCTCGACGTGGATGGTCGCGCGGGCGCCATCGTTCCCCGCACGAAGCCGACGGTCGTGCTCCTGGTGGGCGTGAATGGGGCTGGAAAGACGACCACCATCGGCAAGCTCGCGACGAAGCTCGTCGGAGAGGGCAACCAGGTGCTGCTCGCCGCGGGTGACACCTTCCGGGCTGCCGCAGTGCAGCAGCTCGGGGTCTGGGGCGAGCGCGTGGGCTGCGACGTCGTGGCCGGCAAGGACGGCTCCGACCCGAGCAGCGTCATTTTCGACGCTGTCCGCAGAGGTGAGGAGCTCGGCGCCGACGTCGTCCTCGCCGACACCGCCGGACGTCTGCACACCAAGACGAACCTCATGGCGGAGATGCAGAAGATCGCGCGGAGCGCGTCCAAGGCTCTCGCCGGAGCGCCCCACGAGACCTTGCTGGTCATCGACGCGACCAACGGCCAGAACGCCCTCGCCCAGGCGAAGGAGTTCGCCGAGGCCCTCGATTTGACGGGCATCGTGCTCACCAAGCTGGACGGGACCGCCAAGGGGGGCGTGGTGCTGGGCATCTGTGACACCCTGCGGCTGCCGGTGCGCTACGTAGGTCTTGGTGAGCGCCCCGATGATCTCCACGAGTTCTCGCCAGAAGCGTTCGTCGAAGCCCTGCTCGGACGGGACGAAGAGGACGCTGCCGCCTGAAGTGTAATTTTTTGGTTGTTGATCGTGTGATTTTTCGCGTGATATAGTCCCGCTGCAACTTCCGGCTAGCCGAATTCTCTAATGGTTACACGCATTTGTGGGTTGCTCCTCGGGGCTGGTACCCGATAAAAAGGCGTCCGATGGTTATTTCGGGAGCTCCGACGGTTCGAGCACCCCGCACGCATTTCGCCTGCGGACTTTCCTGGGAAGAGTTGAAGAGGCATCGATGAAGAAGACTCGCTTCGGGCTCCTTGCGGCAGCCGCACTGTGGGCGGTTCCGACTGCCAGCTGGGCACAGGATGCTGACGAGGATGCGGACGTCGTCGAAGAGGGCGTCGAAGATGACGGAGCCGACGAGCTCGGCGACGACATCGGCATCGACGACGATGGGATGGGCTTGGGTGATATCTGTGAGATTGACCCCGAAGCGTGCCCTACCCTGAAGATGGAGGAAGAGGCCGCGAAGCCGCTCGATGAGAAGATCATCGCGGTCCAGCAGCGCTTCATCATCAAGAAGAACCGCTTCGAGCTCCAACCCTACTGGTCGCTCTCCCTGAATGATCAGTTCGTCGGGCACCCCGGCCCCGGCATGGCGGTGAACTACTACATCACCGAAGCCTTGGCCGTCGGCATCAACGGAAACTACTACGGCCCCTTCAACACGGATCAGGAGTTCAACGCTCAGGTTCGGAGAGGCGCGCGCGTCGGCGTGCCCCTGACCGAGTACGACTGGAGCGCGGCGCTGAACTTCACGTACGTGCCCGCCAACGGCAAGTTCGCAGGCTTCGGCGACTTCATCTTCCACTACGATTTCTACGTCGTGGGCGGCGTCGGTGCCATCAGCACGCGCCCCATCCCCGTCATCGAGCCAGAGAACCGTACCTTCGAGTTCGAGCCCAAGCTCGCCTTCAACGCGGGCCTCGGTTTGAAGGTGTTCGTCAACCGCTGGTTCGCAGGCTTCCTCGAGGTTCGCGATTACATCTTCCTCGACAAGCTCGAGAACCTGGAGGAGGCGGACGCGAGCGGCGTCGATCCCACGGACAAGTCTCACTGGCTCGGCGACTCGAGCCTGACGAACAACGTCCAGCTCCAGATCGGAGCGTCCATTTTCATCCCGTTCTCCTTCGAGTACCGGCTCCCGAAGGCTGGTGCAGACACGACGGCGGCGCAGTGAGAGGCGAGGAGCGAGGTCAGACTACGATGAGCACGAACACTGCATCGAAGATGAAGAGCCGCGGCCTTACGGCGCTCGCCGCCCTCTGTGCGTTCCTGGTGCTTCCCGATGTGGCCGAGGCCCAGGAGATCCACGTCACGGGTCCGATGGCAGGGGCACCGGCCGTCCGCAAGCTGCGCCTCTACCGCAAGGGTCGCGTCGAGGTGGCCCCCCACGCGAGCTTCACGCTCCTGGACGAGTACCAGCGGCACATCATGCCGGGTCTGAAGCTGAACTATCACTTCACGGACTGGCTGGGCGTCGGAGTATGGGGCGCCTTCGGCGCCCTCAAGATGCCGACGGGGCTCTCCGACAACATCCAGGACGTGAACGCGAGCCGCGCTTGTCGTGACGGCGGCGGGGACAGCCTGGACTGCCGGTTGACCGCCGTGAACATGGGCCGTGACTTCCGTGACCAGCTCGGGTCCATCAACTGGATGGCTTCTCCGCAGCTGACGTTGGTGCCCTTCCGAGGCAAGCTCGGTCTGTTCAACAACGTCTACGTCGACACGGACGTCTACGTCTTCGGTGGACCGGCCTTCGTGAGCCTCAACGAGCGAGCGAACTGCAACGACTGCTCGACCTCCTTCGCCATGGCCGACCGTACGGCGATCGCGCCGACGGCGGGGCTCGGGCTGAGCTTCTACCTCGGCAAGTGGGTGTCGCTCGGCTGGGAGTATCGGTTCCTGCCGATCTCTAGGAACACCGGCGGCCTCGACACGGGTGGCTCGGGCCCCGATCGGGCCTTCCCCGACAACCGGATCAACGAGGACGACCGACAGTTCAAGGTCAATCAGATCATGTCGGTCAACGTGAGCTTCTTCTTCCCGACGCAGTACCAGATCAGCGAGTAAGAGCTCACGGGAGGCCCAGCGATTGGGCCCCACGAGCGAACGCCCCTTCGATCTCGCCCATCCGGCGGGCCCTCGTAGGGGCGTTCGGTATTTCTGCGCTTCTCGCTCGACGGCGCCAAGCGGTGGGGGTTGCTCCTTCGAGCGTCTGCCGACCTCGGTAGGCCGTCGAGCTCTTCACGACGCAGGACGCCGCAGCCCCCTCCGGCGTGCTCTGCCCTGCTCGTCGTCCTTGATGTTCGGCGTGGCTGCTGCCGATGCTCCCGCCAATGCGGCTCCAGAGCGCGAGCGCCGGGCGGACGGTAGGGGCGTTTGGCGTGGCCGCCGGCCCCTCCCGCTGGCCATGGGGTGCTCGAGGGATTCAGCCGCGGATCACGCCGCCGTCGAGGCGGTAACTCGGGGGCAGCGCGCTGCTGCAGGTCGCTCTCAAATCCTCGGGGATCTCCCAGCCGCGCTCGGCGAGCCCTCCCGCGATGCGGTTCTTGATTCGGAGAGACTCCTCCTCGGCCAACCCCGCGATGAGGCTAGGGACACTTCGGGGATCCTCGACCGCGAAGACGGTGGTCACCGCCGCGAAGCGCACTGCTTCGTTGGCGTCGGTGACGAAGGGCTCTGCGGCGATGCGGACGTCCTCCGAGGGATACTCACCGAGCACCTGGAGGAGCTGCACCTTGGGCTCGGGGTTGCGAACGTAGTCCGTGTCGAACTGGTCCAGGAGGGTCAGCAACTCTTGGAGGAGCTCATCCCCCGTGAGGATCTGTCGGACGGCCTTGAGCGGCCAGGTGACGCTCTCCGCGCGTGCGCAGTAACGTCGTATCGGGTCGAGAGCCTCCTTTCCCGCCTTCACGAGGCCTGTCACGACGACCGCCTTCTCTTCCTGATCGGTGATGGTCGGGTCCAAGGTCCAGGTGAACCGCTTGAGCAGCGCGGCCGCAGCGGCGGCCGTGCCCATCTGGCTCAGCCGGTCGAGGGCGTCCTGACGGTCCAAGTTCTGCGAGAACTTCGAGGAGACCAGCTTCTCGAGGCGCGCGAGATCCCGGTCGCCCTTCGAGGAGCCCGGGCCCGATTCTTTTTTCTTGAAGAGATCTAGCAGTCCCATGTGCGATCCTTCGCCCCTACCTACCTGGATGGGGCGCGCGGGGCTTATAGCTCGATTCGCCGCGACATGCAGGCGACGAGCCCCGAACTCGCTGGGGAACACGAAAATGCGTTCAGGACCGGCGCTCGGCGTCCGCGCGGAAGCGCCCGGGTCCCTCCCCTCCTTCACAGAAGCACGTCGGGGCGCGGACAGCCCTGCTCGACACGGCCCTGCGTGACCGGGAACACGCCGGCAAGGCGGGGAGACCGCCACCAACCTGGAGCAGAGCCCTCAGCTCACCAGATCCGGGAGCGGGACGGCCACGAGCACGATCGCCCCCTCCTTCAGCTCCACGCCGTAACGCACGGGCCGACCATGCTTGCCGTGCATCTCCGCCTCGCTAGCTCGAACGCGACTGTGAAACGCCTCGGGGGTGATGTGGTCGACGGGATCACCGAGCTGCTGCTTCAAGGCGACGTAGGACTCGTAGAGCTCCGCGTAGTAGCGCTCCATCGGGAGCGCGGCGAGGGCCTCCGCATGAGGGACCTCGCGCGACTGCGCGACGGCGGAGTCGTCCACGGCGAGGACGTCGTCGAAGACATGGGGAGATGGCGCCGCGGGTGCTCTGCCCTGAGCGTCCGTCGTGTCTTCGGCGACACCGAGCAAACTATTCAGCAAGGTGTTGATCCGCGAGGCGAGCCCGCCGAGCTCCTCGTGCTCGAGCTCGAAGCGGAGGTTCTGGTTGCCGCTGATCACCAACAACAACCCCTTCTCCAGCTCCGCCACGGGGCGGGAGACATAGTTCCCGAGCAGCACACCGCCGAACACGACCAGGGCGATGCCGAGCGCCCCCACGGCGAACACGGGCCAGAGCAAGGCCCCCACGCTGCCGACCCGCGAGGCCGGCACCGACGCCAGGACCGCGCCGCTAGCCTCCGGGTAGCCCTCCAAGCGTATCGCTCCATAGAGGCGATCTTCGATGGGAGCCGCTGCAAACACCGGATTGCGCCCCGTGAGACTCTGCAGGGCCGCATGGGTGACGGCGGGATCCTTCGCGTGGCTCGCGCCCGGGCCCGATCCCGCCACCACCGTCGCTTCCTCCCCGCGTACGTGCAGGAACGCCAACGAATGACCGCTCGTCAGCTCGCTCGTGCGGGCCAGGCGCTCGTCGTTCAGCGGGGTCCCCAAGACGAGGGCCCCAAGGATCCGCCCCCGCTCGTCTCGAACCGGCGCATAGCTCACGAGCATCTGCTCCTGCCGCTCCCGGTGAATCCAGACGTCACTGCGGGTCAGGCCCGATTCGAGGGCGCTGGCGAGGCTTGGATAGGACTCGGCGACGCGATCGCCGCGCATCAACGCGGATCCGTTCCGGCCGATCCCTACCCCGCGCTCGTCCACGAAGAGCACCAACGCGGGCGCCATGCGCGCGAAGTCGGACTCTGCCGCTGCGCGATCGCGCAGCCCGTTGGCGGCGCTCGTCGCCCAATCGCTGCGCGCTGCGGCCGTGCCCCCCTGGTAGACCTCACGGACAGGGTTGGTCGTCACCTGCTGCGCTAGCCAGCGTTCCATGCGCAAGCCATCCAAGGCGAGCTGAGAGCTCGCTCCCCGGAGGGCTCGCACGAGCTCTCGCTTCTGCTCAGCGGGGTTGGCGACCACGCTGGAGAGGGACGCTGCCAGTAGGAAATAGGTCAGCACCGCCACGACCACGACGACGCCACCGTTCACGAAGATGATTTTCCACCGCATGGGGCTTTCCTCTCCGGCCGGGCCAGGCGCCCGCAGGATGCGACCCGAGAGCGTAACACCCGCGAACCATGGCCGACAACGCTCGAGGGAGGCACGCTCTTGGCATGAAACTGTTCGTCCTCGATGACCCGCTCTTCGACGCTCACCGGCTCGACACCAGGGGCGCGGGTGCCCCGACGGACCATGCCGATGACGGCCGGTCGTCCGAAGACGACACCAGCACCCACGTCACGCACCCCGAGCGGCCCGAGCGGCTCCGGGCATGTCGTCGCGGGCTCGAGCGAGCGGCGACCCGCCTCTGGGAGCGCATCGACGCCCGCGCCGCGACCGCCGACGACCTGTGCACGGTGCATACGCCCGAGTACGTCGAGGACCTGCTCGAGCGGGGCGGCAAGCGTGGCTTCTTCGATGCAGACACGTACCACAACGAGCGCTCCGTCGACGTCGCGCGGAGGTCCGCGGGCGGAACCTTGGCTCTAACGGAGACCGTATGGCGCAAGCGCGGGCGGGGGCTCGCCCTCGTCCGGCCCCCTGGTCATCATGCTCGCCCGGGTGGAGCGATGGGGTTCTGCTTGATCAACCAGGTCGCCCTCGCCGCTCGACACGTCCTCGGGCTCGGCGCCAGGCGTGTGGCGATCGTGGACTGGGACGTGCACCACGGGAACGGCACTGAAGAAATCTTCTATGAGGACCCTGATGTCCTCTACATCTCCGTACACCAAGACCCGCTCTATCCTGGGAGCGGCGCCGCGACGGACTGCGGCGCGCGGGATGGACGCGGCTTCAACGTGAACGTGCCCCTCTCGGGCGCAGCGGACGACGCCGTCTACGAGGCGGCCTTTCAGCAAGTGATCGAGCCGGTGCTCGCGGCCTACGGCCCGGACCTTTTGCTCATCAGCGCTGGCTTCGATGCTCACGCCCGTGACCCCCTGGCTGGGATGGCGCTGGGTGACGGTGCCTACGGGGCGATGACCCGGCGCCTCCTCGAGGCGACCGGGGCGGTCCCGACCGTGGCCGTGCTCGAAGGCGGCTACGATCTCACCGCCCTCGAGGGGGCCTTGGCGATGACCGTCAGGGGCCTCGAAGGTGCCCTCTCCGCGCCGGACGGCGACGCCCGGGGGGCCCCTCGACCCCTGGAAGGCCGCCATTTGGACGAGATCGACCGGGCTCGGCGTCTTCAGAAGGCGTTCTGGCGCTCTCTGTAGTTGCGCAGCCGGGTCGTCGTGCGCTAAATGCCGCGGGCCGGTCAGGAACCCCCGAGGAAACGACCTCCCGGGAGAGCCCGAGTCGGCGGCGCCCCGTCCTCCCGTAGGACGGTCGCGTGGTGGGTGTAGCTCAGTGGTAGAGCACTGGATTGTGGCTCCAGGTGTCGCGGGTTCAATTCCCGTCATCCACCCCACGCATCTTCCGGTCGGAGTGGACGGCTGCTAGCTTCCCGCGTCGGAGAAGACCTCATGACGCAAGCAGCCCGTACCCTTTCCGCAGCAGCAGCTGTGTGTCTTTTCGCCTTGTCCTGCAGTGAAGGACCAGGGGCGATCCCACAAGGTGGCGTACAGTTCACGACCGGCAGCTCAGCCGCCGCGCCCGATGGGACCAGGTGCCCGACGCCGGGCTACACGGTGTCGATCGGCGATCCGGCGCCGGACATGTTCAGCAACGATCCGGGCGCGACGCTCCCCGATGGCGTCGACGGCACGCAAGTCAGCTGCCGCGTGCGAGGAAGAGACACGGTCGCCTTCTCGGGCTCGATCCGCGGCGCGAACACCACGGATGGCCGCACGGCGGAGCTACGCTTCCACGACGGCAACCTCGACGCGAATGGTGAGGGGACCGTCTCCGTGTCGATCAGCACGCCCATCAGCAGCGCCGCCGTGGGCACCGTGCAGCTGGCCAGCCAGACACCCTGCACCGTCACCGGCGTCGAAACGGGCGGGGACAACCACTACGGCGACGGGCTCCTGTGGGCTCGCTTCGTCTGCAGTGGGATGGTCAGCTCCGGACAGCCCTCGAACTACTGCCGCACCGAAGGCGTCGTGGTGCTCGAGAACTGCGACCGCTGAGCCTCGACCCTCCCTCGAGACGACACAGAAGGCCCGGCCCAGCGCCGGGCCTTTTCTGTGCAACGTGACACGGTGCATCAGCGCCGCGGACGACGTAATCAATCACTCACTGATGGAGCGACGTCCCCGCGGTGGCGCGCTCATCGACGGGCGCAAGGCCCGCGGCGCCCTCACTGATCGGGGATGGTCGCGCGCAGCTCGTCCACGGTCACGTCGTCGACCCGCACCACGACCGCCGTGATGTTGTCCTCGCCGCCGTTCTCGTTGGCGACGTTGATCAAGCGCCGACAGCTCGTGTGCAGATCCGATGTCTCCAAGACGATGCGAAGAATCTCTTCGTCGTCCATCATCCCGCTCAGACCGTCGGAGCAGAGCACGTACAGATCTCCGGGCTGCACCTCGTCCGACTGCAGATCCACCGTGACCTGCTCCTGCATCCCGAGGGCCCGCGTGATCACGTTCTTGGGCAGCTCGCTCTTCTGCTCTTCCGTCAGCTCCGGCATGGCCTGGAGGTAGTCGTTCACCAAGGAGTGATCCCGCGTCATCTGCTGGATCGCGCCGTCGCGGACGCGGTACGCGCGGCTGTCGCCTACGTGCCCGATGAACATCTTGCGCTTGGTCCGGCTGAACAGCGCCCCGACCACCGTGGTGCCCATGCCGTGGTGCTCCCGTGATCGCGCGCTCTGCTGGACGATCTGCTGATTCGCCAAGCGGATCCCAGCGAGCAACCGGTTCTCTTCCTCCGAGAGACGGACGTCGAAGTGAAACGGCCAAGTCACGTCTTCAGAAGCCGTCGCCTTGAAGAAATCGACGATGGTCTGGGTGGCCAGCCGGCTCGCGACGTCCCCTGCCCGATGTCCGCCCATGCCGTCGGCAACGATGTACAGCTGCTGTTCGCCGAGGATGGCGAAGCTGTCTTCGTTGTGTTCCCGCTGCAGGCCAACGTCACTGATGCCAGCCGCTACCGCGCGCATCACCAAGGGCTCCTCCACTCACTCGGGCCGTCCGGTGCGGTCATGTTCTTTTTCGGAGGATTTCACGCCGGATCCGGGGTGTCAACGGCAGGCTAGCCGAATCCATCGGCCCGACGACCACCAGGCGCCCCTTCCGGCGGTGACCACTACGCCCGCTGTCCGTCATCCCCGGTCCAGTCACTTCCGCCGTCGGCGTCGCCGTCGGGTCCCCGAAGGTCACCCACATTGGGGACAAGATGGGCTCCGCACGGCACAGGGAGGCTCGCGGGGGGCGAAGTTCGGTGCACGAGCCACGCCCCCGGCTCACCTCAGACGGTGAGGATTTCTTTTTCCTTGCCCTGAACGAGGACGTCGACGTTCTGCACACCCTGGCTGACGATCTCTTCGACCTTCTTCTTCGCGCGCTCGACCTCGTCCTCGCTGGCGTCCCCGTTGGTCTTCATCTCGCTGAGCATGTCGAGGGCGCCGTGCCGAGCATGGCGGATCGCCACCTTGCACTCCTCGCCGCTCTTCTTGGCGAGCTTGACCAGGTCGCGACGACGCTCTTCGCTCAGCGGGGGCACGGGAACGCGGATCGTGTCACCGTCGACCTGTGGGTTGAGGCCGAGATCGGACTCACGGATGGCCTTCTCCACGACCTGCACCTGGCTCTTCTCCCAGGGCTTCACCGTCAGCAGGCGCGGCTCGGGCACGCTGATCGTCGCCAACTGCGCGATGGGCGTGACCTGCCCGTAGTAATCCACCCGCACCAGCTCCAGCAGCCCGGCGTGGGCGCGCCCGGTGCGCAACTTCGACAGGTCTCGGCGCAGGGCCTCGTGACACTTGCCGATGGACGTTTGCAGATCTTCCAGGACCTCTTGCATCATCTCCGCACCTCATGACGGCCCCGCCATGATTCGAGGACTCATCCCCTTGGGCCGCGGTTCCTATATCACCCTGGCTCCCTCGTCGCGAGCCCGCATCCCGGTGAAACGAGCCCTCGGACCCACCAAAACCGACAACGGCTCCTCGTCGTAGGCCCCTTCGCGCGCGCCTTGGGTGGCACGCCCCGCGCTCGTCGCGCTAGACTGCGAGAGACACCCTCATCTTCGGTACGTTCACCAAGGGCGCTCCTTCGGCGCGCCTCCTGGTCTTCCAAGACAACGTCTTCCAAGACAACGTCTGTCAAGCCAACCGGCGGGAGTTCCCTCTCCCCCGCGGTTCCTCAGCAGCAGCCGCGCTCTCGTCGGACCTTTTCGACGCATGAATCTTCGAGTCATCTCCTGGAACATCCACAAAGGTATCGGAGGCGCGGACCGGAGGTATCGGCTGGATCGTACGATCGAGTTGCTCCACGCGGTTCGGCCTGACATCGCCCTGCTCCAAGAGGTCGCCGAGGGATGGCCCCAGGCCCGCTTCGAGGTCCAGGTCGACGAGCTGCGGGAAGCGCTCGAGCTCCCGTACGTCGTGTTCGGACCGGAGCACCGGTTCAAGAAGGGCGGCTACGGCAACGCGATCTTGAGCCGTTGGCCGTTGCACGACACGCACCACGTGGATCTCACGGTGGGGTGGCGCAAGAAGCGAGGCGCGCTGCAGGCGCGCACCATCGTGCGGCACGAGGGGCGCCAGCGTACGGTCGTCATCAACAACCTCCACCTCGGCCTGGCGGGGAGCGAGCGCGCCGAGCAGCTCCGCCGCTTCCTCGCGTGTGAGCCCTTCTCCGGGATCGATCCTCAGACGCCGCTGGTCGTCGGAGGTGATCTGAACGACCTCTGGGGCTCGCTCGGGCCGAAATTCCTGGCGCCGGTCGGGTTTCAACGTGCCGGTCTCCTCCAGAACACCTTCCCCGCCTACATGCCCATCCGGCCGCTGGACGGCATCTTCGTGCGAGGCGCCGTGCAGGTGCACGAAGCGGGCGCGTGGACGGGACCGCTCGCCCGGTCCGCCTCCGATCACCTGCCGCTGGTGGCCAACCTCGAGCTGATGTCGCGGGGGGACCGTCAGTCGCGCCCCTCCTGGACGGGCGAAATCGAGATCGATCCCTCCGAGCTTGCCGGCCCGGCGGCGGCAGCGTCGATGACAGCGGCAGCGTCGCTGACAGCGCCGCTGGCAGCGTCGGCGGCAGCGTCGATCGCGGCGGAGTCGATGGCAGCGTCGATAGCGGAGTCGACGACAGAATCGACGTTAGAGTCGAGGACGAGCCGCCCCCCCTCGAGCCGATAGAGCTCACCGCTGACCAGACAGCGGCCGCGCCCGTCTTCGTCGAGCGCGAGGCGCTCTCCTCGCCGGCTCACCCACCCGCGCGGACGCGCCGGCACGCCCATGACGAGCGCGAACTCCGGCACATCCCGCGTCACCACGGCCCCCGCCGCGACGAAGCACCAGCGACCGAGGGTCACTCCCGGGAGGACCGTGGCGTTGGCCCCGATCGTCGCGCCCTGCTTCACCTGCGTGAGCCCGAACTCTTGCTTCCGATTCACGAAGGCCCGCGGGGTCTTCACGTTCGTGAAGGTGGCGCTCGGCCCCACGAACACGTCCTCTTCGAGCACGACGCCGTCGAAGAGGCTCACGTGGTTCTGGATACGGCACCCGTCCCCGATCACGACGTTCGGGCCCACGAACACGGCGTGACCGAGCACGCAGCGTGCTCCGATGCGCGCCCCGGCCATCACGTGGCAGTGATGCCAGATGCGCGTGTCTTCACCGACATCGACCGCCTCCGCGACGGTGGCCGTCGGGTGGATCTCAGGCGAACCCATCGTAGGCCAGTCGCGTTACCGGAGCTGGGACGCGCTCCTCCTCGCGGACCGCGGAGGGAGCGCGGTCGACCGCGGGATCCCCGAGGACCAGCATCTCCAGCACGGGCAAGCTGGCTCGCACGCTGGTAGGCATGCTGATGCCGCCACGGACAGCCCGTGAGAACGCGGCCAGCTCCGCCTGGAGGGCGTCTCCGGGGCGGACCGACAGCGGGGCGCCCTGGACCGTTCCGAGGAGGCGCTCGACCTCCGCCCGCAGGACCGCGAAGGGCTCATCGAGCAGCTCCGCGAGCCGCTCACGGGCGCCGTCCGCCACGTCCGGCGCGAGGCGATACAGTTCCGCGCTGCTTTGCGGGCCCCCCTCGTCCACTCGGATCACTCCCCGCTCGAAGAGGAGGAGCGTCTCCCGCGTCCGCTCTGGATGCGCGCCGAGGAGGAGACGGCCGAACGCCCCCGCCGAGAAGCCCAGCCGCGCGTCGACCAGCTGCCCCTCCGAGACCCGCACCGTCCGAGCTGCTTCGCCGAACCACGCGGCCGCCAAGCTGAGGTCGTGCGGGGCGAGCACCCACCAAGGGCTCAGCTCCCGACGACGATGACTGCCGAGGCGCTGGGCAAGGAACCCCCAGGGGGCTCCCAACTCACCCGTGGCCAGGAGTCGCTCCATCGCGCAGAAGACCGGCTGGTAGCGCAGCACGTGGCCCACACCGGCGACGAGACCTCGCGCCTCCGCGGTCCGGACGATGCGCTGCCCGAGCTCCAGTGTGGTGGCGAAGGGCTTCTCTACGAGGACGTGCTTGCCGCCTTCGAGGGCGCGCAGGGCCACCTCCCCGTTCTCGCTCGGGTTCACCGCGACGACCACCGCCTCGACCTGGGGATCCGCGAGGACCTCCTCCAAGCTCGTGGTGAGCCCGGGCCCTCCATCGAGGCGGGCCGAGGCCCCCGCTGTCGGGGCGCACGTCGTCGCCATCGGGGAGCCCGAAGCAGCGAGAGGGACCAGCGCGGCGAGATCCCGATCGCAGACCCAGCGCAGAGACAGCGAGGGCTGCCGAGCGATGGCCGCCCCGAGCCGCTGGCCCCACTTTCCAGCGCCGATCAGGGCCACCTGAACCGGGGATTGGCTCGTTGGCAGTAGGTCGCTCACGGACCCCATGTAGCGGAGACTGGGCGGGCTACCAAGTCAGGGGCTAGCCTCTGGGTGCGGCTCAATCACCATGCGCATCCTCGTCACCGGCGGCGCCGGCTTCATCGGGTCCAACCTCCTGCACCGGCTCGTGCCGCGGCACCCCGAGCACCACTTCCTCAACCTGGACGCCCTGACCTACGCGGCCAACCCCCTCAGCTTGGGGGCGCTCTCGGAGAGCCCCAACTACGAGCTCGTCGAGGGGGACATCGCAGACCCGGAGCTCGTGCACGACCTCGTGGATCGATTTGCCCCCGACTGGGTCCTCCACCTGGCCGCGGAGAGCCACGTGGACCGCAGCATCGTCGGGCCCGCGCCGTTCATCACCACGAACGTCCTCGGCACCTTCCATCTGCTCGAGGCCTGTCGCAGGTTGCAGGAGCGCCAACGGGTGCTCTTCCACCACGTGAGCACCGACGAGGTCTACGGCTCCCTCGGCGAGGACGGCGCGTTCATCGAGGAGAGCCGCTACGATCCCTCGAGCCCCTACTCTGCCTCCAAGGCCGCGGGCGATCACCTGGTGCGGGCGTACCACCGCACCTATGGGCTCGAGGTCAAGCTCACGAGCTGCTCCAACAACTACGGGCCCTACCAGGCGCCGGAGAAGCTGATCCCGCGGATGATCCACAACGCGCTGCGCGGCGCCGCCCTGCCCGTCTATGGCGACGGGCACCACGTGCGCGACTGGCTCTTCGTGGAGGATCATTGTGAGGCCCTCTGGGAGGTGGCGCTCCGCGGCGCGATCGGGGCGACGTACAACGTCGGCGGCGCCTGCGAGGTCCGCAACATCGATCTGGTCCGCGCCCTCTGCCGGGTGCTGGCAGAGGAGCTCGGGCGGCCTCCGGACGAGCTGTTGGGCCTCATCACCTTCGTCGCCGACCGACCGGGGCACGATCGGCGCTACGCTATCGACGCGCGCAAGCTACGCCGAGAGCTCGGATGGGAGCCGCGGACGGCGCTCGCGGCGGGGCTGCGCCGGACGGTACGCTGGTACCTCGAGCACCCGGAGTGGGTGCAGACCTCCGCGGAGCGCCTCTCCCGCTGAGCTCAGAGCTCGCGCAGAGGGACGACGTCCATCGAGGCGGAGCCCGCTGGTTCCGGCAACGACAGCCCGCCGAGCTCGAGCCAGGCATGTGCGGTGAAGGGCCCATCTCCCCGCACCACGCCGATGCACAGGGTCGGCTCCAGATCGCGCAGCAGATGGCCGAGCACGAGGGCCCGGCGCAGACACCCATCCCGAGGGCGCGCCACCCGCAGCACCCGATCGACCCGAGCGCACGTTGCCGAAACGCGCGCCGCCACCTCAGGCGCCAGCGCCCCGGCGGTCGCCCTGGCCCGGGTCGGCGCAGCGCTCCAGCGCAGCCCGAAGGTCCTGCAGACACGCCGGAGCGACAGCACCCGCAGGGCCCCTTCCGCGGACATCCAGAGCGCCAGGATCGCCACCGCGTCCCCCCGCGCGCTCCAGGGGACCTGCCCCCAGCGGCGCGCGGCGCGCGCCCAGCGCTCAGCGGACGCGCGCCTCGTGGACCAGCCCGGCGCGCTCCAGCTCGGCAACGAGCTCCTCCAGATCCGCCCGAAGTCTCTCGGGCTCGACGGGGTACTGACGGACCAGGGCCTCATGCACCCGGTCCAGATCGCCGTGCTCCCCGAGCAGCTCCCAGATACGCGTGCCCGTCGGGTTCAGGCCGAAGTACTCGCCCGAGTCCATGTTCAACAGCACGAGCTCACCGTCCACGAGCTCGCCCATGGCGGTTTCCGAGCGGGAGAAGCGACGCCCCATGCGGCGCTCAGCCTAGCAGGGGCTGGGTGATTGGACAGCTAGGCGATTGGACCTAGGGCGAGAGCGCGGCGGTGTCCGGTGCGCACTTTGGCGTTCGGCTCGCGTCGGGGCCGGGCCGTGCTAATGCCCCCGCGATGGTGCAGCCGCAGGTGGCCCTGCACACCGTGCGTGCCTCGTACTTCCAGGGGCCCTTCTGGAGGCGCGAGCGTCGCCCAGTGCTCCGGGGGCTCGAGCTCTCCCTGGGCCCGGGCGAGGCGCTCGTTTTGCGGGGGGACAATGGCTCAGGGAAGACGACGCTCCTGCGCCTGATCGCGGGCCTGCTCGTGCCGGACTCTGGGAGCGTCGAGGTGCTGGGGCAGCCGCCCCACCGCGACCGCGCGACGCGGGCGCACGTGGGCTGGGTCGGTGGAGACGAGCGCGGCCTGTTCCCGCGGCTCACCGGGCGCCACAACTTGGAGTTCTTCGCCGCGCTGCACGACCTCTCGGCCGCCGAGACGTCCCAGCGCATCACCGCGCTCGACGAAGAGCTCGAGCTCGGAGAGGTGCTCGACCGACCCAGCGGCGAATGCTCGGCGGGGATGAAGGCGCGACTGACGCTCGCCCGCGCGCTCCTGCACGATCCGACGATCTTGCTGCTCGATGAGCTCACCAGGAGCCTGGATGACCATCACGTCGCGACGGTCCACCGGGCGCTGCGGCGTCGGCTCCACTCAGGGGCCACCGTGATCGCCAGCAGCCACCGAGCGGGCGACGCCCAGGGGCTCGGCGCCACTGAGCGGACCCTCCGAGACGGGCGGCTCCTCTGCGACGTCGCGCCGACCGAGGAGCAGAGGCTCGCCTGGGGAGAGCCGGCGTGAGGACCTGGCTCGCCTTCCACCGCCGTGACGCGCGCGAGCGGCGCTCCTATCTCCTGGCCGGGCTGGTGGAAGGGAGCGGGATCCTGCTCACCGTCGTCACCTTCTATTTCTTGGGCGAGCTCGTCGATCGAGGGACCTCCGGAGCGGTCGCCCAGCTGGACGGCTCGTACTTCGCGTTCGCCGTGAACGGCATGGCGATGGCGGGCTTCTTGTCGCAGACGGTGCGCGGCCACTCGCGCGCCCTGCGCGCTGCGCAGCTCGCGGGCACCCACGCGCCGATGCTGATGACCTCCACCCCCCCGTGGCAGGTCGCCGGCGGGGGCGCGGTGTACGAGATGACGCGCGGGCGCTTGCGGCTCTTGGTGTACCTGGCCTT
>JAEWOQ010000559.1 GCA_023460875.1 Pseudomonadota bacterium | reverse complement strand
GACTACGTGGACGAGGCCCGTCAGCGCTTCGAGGGGCGCCACGGCCCTGGGACCCGCTTGCGCTGCATCACGCACCTGAGGGCGGAGATCCCGGCGGAGGAGATCGTCGCTCTGGCTACGGAGGTCGGCGCGGACGTGATCGTGGTGGGGACTCACGGTCGGCGCGGGGTGCGTCGGCTCGTCCTTGGCTCGGTGGCCGAATCCGTAGTGCGGCTGGCGGACTGCGCCGTCCTGGTCGTGCGCCAGCCGCGGGACGTGACGGCCGGCCGGGCTGCCGGCGTGGCGCGGGCGGACACCCCGTCGGCGGAGGGGTCGGCCGGGGGGCGCGATTACCCACCACCCTGACCGATCCGTAGCTGCACCGGTGGACAACCCTGCTCGCGCCCCAGCGTCGGCCCAATCAGCGGCCATTCCAGCCGCCATCCGCCCCGGCCCAGCAGCCACCCCAACGCGCGGTGCTCGGCGTTGGGGGAGCGCGCCGTGTACGGAAATCGCGCGCTGGTCGGGCCTGGCGGGCGCTGCGTCGCTGGGTCGGCACGTGGCCCGAGGGGTAGCGTTCGCCTGCCTGATGGTTGGCTGCGCGACCTCTCCGTTCACGGGGCGCCGCAGCCTACACCTGCTCCCGCAGGCTCAGGTCCAGGAGCTGGGCGCGAGCGAATTTCAAAGCTTTATGGAGCAGAGCGAGCTCACGGACAACGAACGGCTGGCGGCGCAGGTGCAGCGCATCGGCGAACGGATCGCCATGGCCGCGCAGGTGGCGCTGGAGGGGGAGGGCGATTCGGAGCGCATCGCGGACTACGACTGGGAGTTCGTCGTCGTCGAGAGCGACGAGGTGAACGCCTTCTGCCTGCCCGGCGGCAAGGTCGTGGTGTATACTGGTCTGTTGAAGGTCGCGCGGGACGAAGACTCCCTCGCCGTGGTGATGGGGCACGAGATCGCCCACGCGATCGCCGAGCATGGCAACGAGCGCATGAGTCAGGTGATGGCGGCGCAGCTCGGCGGGGTCGCCCTCGACGTCGCCCTGCAGGAGCGCCCCGCGGAGGTGCGCCAGCTCTTCGCCACCGCCTACGGGGTAGGCGCGACCGTCGGTCTGCTCCTGCCCTTCAGTCGCACCCACGAGCGCGAAGCGGACGAGATCGGGCTGTTTCTTTCGACCATCGCCGGGTACGACCCCCGTGCAGCTGGGCCTTTCTGGGAGCGCATGGCGGAGGCGGGGGCCAGCGCGCCGGAGTTCCTCTCGACCCACCCGGACCCCCTGCAGCGCGCGGAGCGGCTGCGCGAGCTCGTGCCCGACGCCCTCGAGTATCGTGAGCGATATGGTCCGGAGTTGGAGCGGCGCCTCCGCTCTGCGGACGCGCCCCAGCAGAGAGACAGGGCTCACCGGGAGCCTGCGGACCCTGGCATGCTTGGCCATGCGCTCCCCTCGGCTCCCTAGCGCCCTCGCGCGCGTCTCGCTCCCGGGGCTCGCCTTCCTCCTCGCGGCCGCGCGTCGTGAGGTGACGGAGCGGGCTCTCCGGGCGCTCGGCTTGGACGTTTGAGGTGTGAGGGCGTCGTGGGTTCGTGTGGCGACGTTCGTCAGGCGCGTCGCGCCACGTCGCCGGGCAGGCTGACGCTGGTCACCACGAGCCCGGCTTCGCGGAGGAAGCGCCCCGCCAGGCGCTGCCCTGAGGCGAGGTGCCCCAGGGGGCGATCACACCAAGCCGCGAAGCCATGTCCTTCCTGGTCGAACTCCGTCTCGACCTCGTGAAAGCCCAGGAAGAGCCGGCTCATAGGGAACTGACACTTGTAGAACGCCTCCTTGGCGGAGAACACCAGCAGGGCGTGGTGACCCAGCTCGGCGGCGCTCGAACAGTGAGCGTGCGCCCAGCGCCGCTCCCGCTCCGTCAGTATGCGGCGCTGCAGGTCCGCCTCGAGGGGAGCGTCGAGCTCCGCGTCGATGCCGATGACCTCGAGGTCGCGGGACACGACGCACGCCGCCCAACGCGTGTCGCCGTGACCGGTGTGGGTGATGGACCCCGCCCACCCCCGCGGCCAGGTGGGCGCGCCCTGTTCGCCCCGGACGATGCCCGACGCGAGCTCTGCCGCGCCCGCGCCGAGGCGTCGCAGCGCGACGCGCGCGCAATGCCGCCCCGCCTGGTACTCCCAGAGGCGCTTCGGCGACCAGCGGGGGCCGACGATGTCGACCTCCGCGCCCACCAAGGGCGTCAGGGGCGTGGAGGCGTCGGCCAAGGCGATCGCCACGGGGCCTTCGAAGAGGGCAGGGAGCCGCGCCTCCAGGTCCTCCATCGCCGTCGTCCCGCGCCCTCCCTCAGGGCTCCTGCGGCCAGAGCCGGGAGATCACGCAGGCGTTGATCCCGCCGACGCCCATCGACAGCTTGCCGACGACCGAGCGCGGGAGTGGCACCGGGCGATTGTAGACGAGCTCCTGCCCGAGCCGCTGGATGCTCTCGTGCACGTCAGCCTCGGAGAGAGGGGTGGGGTGCAGGCGGCCGCGAGCGCAGCCGAGGTATTGCGCCGTGAGCTCCCAGCCGCCGCCGACGCCCATGCCATGACCAAACGTGCCCTTGCGCGCCGTGACGAACACGCTCTTCGGGACGACCGTCTGCAGGTTGGCGAGCTCGAGGTAGTCGCCCGGCGTCGCGGTGGCGTGCAGGTCCCAGGAGCCGACGGACTCGGGGGAGGTCTCCGCGCGACGCAGAGCCTGCAGCATCGCGCCACGAGGCCCCTCGGCGGAGGGGGTGATGATGTGGTCCGCGGCGGGGGGGCGGCCGGCGCGGTCGGGGGCGCGGCCGGCGGGGGGGGGGG
>JAEWOQ010000558.1 GCA_023460875.1 Pseudomonadota bacterium | reverse complement strand
GGTCCTCGCTGCGTCGCCGGCTCGCGTCGTTGACCCTATTGTGTCGCGCCCCGGAGCGCCGCCGTGAGCGCGCCGTCGAGGTGCCCGTAGGTCTCCAGGTAGTCCTCGTGGGCCAAGGTGACCATGTGGCGTGCCTCGGCGGCTCCGTACTCCTGCACGATCTCGCAGCGGGGCTCGTGATCCGCAGGCCCCTGCTTGTACGTCAGGAAGTAGTGCTTCAGGCGGTCGATGAACGCCCGCGGGCAGTCGCTCAGGTCTTGCCAGGTCCCGAAGCTCGGATCGTTGACCATCACGGCGATGAGCTTGTCGTCGGCCTCGCCGTTGTCGAGCATACGGAGCCCGCCGATGGGCCGCGCGCTCATCAGGAGGTTGCCGTGAGGGATCACGCGCTCCGAGATGACGCAGATGTCGATGGGATCGCCGTCGCCCACGACCCCCTTCAAGCCGGTCGCCTCCATGCAACGCTCGGCGACTCGACGATCACAGAGCGTCTGGGGCACGAGGCCGTAGGGCATCGGGCAGTGGCTCGAGTAGCGCTGCGGTCGGTCCACCCGCAGTAAGCCCGAAGCCTTGTCCATCTCGTACTTGACCGTGTCGCCGGGCACCACCTCGATGTAGCAGGTGACCCGACCGGGGCTCTCGGGCCCGATGGGCACGCCATGCCACGGGTGGGCTTGGAACAGGACGCCCATCAAACTCCAGATGGGCTCGCGATTCGTGTCTGTAGGATGCATGTCGATGCAGACGCCCTAGCATGCTTAGGGCAAAGGGCTCTTCTCGAAATGGGTGCGTGTCGTCAAGCCCTGGGCCGGTGACCCGCTCGCAGGCAGCGTGCGAGGGAGCGTATTGCCTGCGGGAGCTCGGCGCGGATGGGGTGCTGCGCTCGGGTACACGCACCGGGTGGGGGCAGCTCGCGCGCGTGTGGCGGCTCGGCTCGATCGGGGAGGACCATGCTGCAGGTCAAGACCCTGCTGTCGGTGCTGACGGTTCCGCTGGTGCTGACGGGGTCGGGAGCCGCGCGCGCGCAGCTCAGCCCCGATCGAGCCCTCGCGTGTGCGCAGTGGCATCGGCAAGCGGTCCAGCTCGAGGCGGCGGAGCGCTTCGTCGAATCCCGCGCTGCTTACCAGCGCTGCAGCGACGCGCCGTGCGATCGAGCGCAGCGTCGGGCGTGTGGCGCGGCCCTGGGGCGGCTGCGGGCGCAGATGCCGCGGCTCCTGGTGCGAGCTCACGACTCGGACGGTGACGAGCTGCGGGCAGCGCGGGTCTTCGTGGACGGGAAGTTCGAGGCGATGGGGACCTCCTTCGAGATCGATCCCGGCGCTCACCTGGTGCGGGTCGAGGACGATCACCACGTCGGACGGCTCCAACGCGTGCGCCTCGCCCCCGGGGAGCAGCGCGTCCTCTCCGTGGAGCTTCGTCCCCGGAGGGCGCCCTCCGAGGAGCGCCTACAGATCTTGGGAGATCGCCTCGAGACCCTGCGGGATCAGAGCTGGCCGATGCCCGAGACCGCCTGGACGATGGCCGGGGTCGGGGTCGCCTCCCTGGCCACCGCGATCGTGCTCGACGCCTACGCTGTGGACGGGCTCGAGGGGATGCGCGGCTGCGCGCCGGAGTGCGAGGCGGCCATCGTCGACGCCGTCGAGCGGGACATCCAGTTCTCGCGAATCGCCCTGGGGATGAGCATGGTGTCCTTGGCCACCGCGGCCTGGTTCGCCTTGGCGGAGTCGCCTGCCGACGCCTTCGCGCCTCGCAGCTCTGGCGCCCCCAAGCTGCGCATGTTCGCGGGGCCCGGCGGTCTGCGCGTGACCTTGACGACGCGCTTCGACGAGTCGCAGCTGCTGCGGCGGGGTGATCCTTTCGGTCGACCGCCGGAGCCGATTCCACCTCCGCCCATCCCCGAGGAGCTGCTCTGTCCTTGGGGGTGCTCGGAGGGGCGGCCGCCCTTCGATCTGCGGGGCTTCGAGCGCTGATCGAAAGCGAGCGGTGTCGGGCCCCGCCCCCTGATGGGCGAGCGCCCCCGCTGGCGACCGAAGCGGTGCTCTAGAGCAGCGTGTACACCAAGTTCAGGGAGGTGATCACGTCCAGGCGTGAGACGTTGGGGAGAGGGTTGTTGTCGTAGAGGGCGGTGACCGCGACCGCGAAGGACAGGCGCCGCACGATCTCCGTCGAGAGAGTGGAGTTGTAGTTGAGGCGCCAGTTCGAGCGCGGCGGCGAGGTGTCGAGGGTGACGAACAGTTGGCGGATGTACTCGATGCCCGTGTCGAAACGGAGCCTGTCGTCGAGACGATGTTCGTAGCCAGCGAACAGGCGCGCGTTGTGCCGTCGCTCGTCGGGGAGGAGCGTGGGCCCGTCCGCCGCGGCGCTCTCGAGGGCCTCGGCGGCCCGCAGGTCGTGCTGGTAGTCGTAGCCGAGCTCGCCCCACAGACGGCTCTCCTGCTGCCGCAAGAAATACACGGCGAGGCCTGGCCCGATGTTGAGGCGCAGGTCCAACCCCTGGAAGCGATCCCGGCGGCCCGTCATGGTCGTGAACACGGCGACGGAGGGGGACAAGAAGTAGTCGTAGCGGGCGTTGCCTTGGTAGTTCTCGACCGTCGGCTCCATCTGCTCGCCACGGACGGCGGACTGCGCGTAGTTCGCGGCGCCGGTCAGGCTCAGCTGGCTCTCGGAGCGTCGCACCAGGAATCGGACGACGGCCGTCCCGGCGGCGGAGCGCGAGTTGCCTCCAGCGAGCAGCGCGCCCGCCGCGATGCTCAGCTCGGTGGTGTCCGCGGGGGGAGCGCTCGGATCTCGCACGGGGGCGGACTGGAACCCCTCCGTGGCCACCTCCGTCGTGCCTTGGCTCACCTGCTTGCGCTCGAGGATCCCGGCAGGGGCCTGCGCCTGCGCCGCGTGGGAGTACGCGAGCGAGCACGAGGCCACGGCGATCACGGAGATCGCGCGCAGGACGTCGCCGGGCGGGGGCACGCGCGAAAGTTACTGCGCCTGGCAGGCGTAGCCACCCGCAAAAATGAAGTCACGTTGGCATTTCACGACGGCGGTGCGGCTCGACCCGGGGGTCTCGCGACGCCGCGTGTCGAACGTGAACGTCTGCGCGAGCACGGTTCTCTGGAGCTGCACGAGCCGGGCGGAGCAGGGCTCCCCCCCACATGCGATGGCCTCCGCGCGCTCCTGGACCTCGGCGTTGTCGGCGTAGACGTTGAGGAGCCCGAGCACGGTGAGCGTGATGAGCAGGACGCTGATGAGGGGGCGAACGTAGGTACTTGCGGACATGACGGTGCGCGCAGGCTAGCTCAATCCCGAGCCAGAATGGATCGGAATGGAAGCGCGGTGAGGAAGCAGAGCGTGGGACGGAGAGCGTGGGACGGAGAGCGAGCTGGGGTCAGCTCATCTCCAACTCGAAGAAGGGCGGCGGGAGCTCCTTGGTCCACCACAGGCCCGCGCCCACGGACAAGAAGTGCTTCTGTAGGATGCCTCGGTAGTAGGATCCGTTGCGCACGTAGATGTCCGCGTCCGTGAGATCCTGGTCGCAGCGCTCGCGGAGATCGAGCCGCGTCGTGACCTCCATGTAGAGCAAGCCCCGCGACATGGCAGCCAGGTTCGCGACCGCCGGCGCCACATCGGGGTCCGGCAGGTACTGCAGCACTCCCTGACACACGATCAGGTCATGCTTCTTCCGGTCACGCCAGCGGGCGATGTCGCGCTCCAGGAAGCCGTGTTCCTTGCACATCG
This sequence comes from Pseudomonadota bacterium, assembly GCA_023460875.1. Classification (GTDB taxonomy): domain Bacteria; phylum Myxococcota_A; class Polyangia; order Polyangiales; family Polyangiaceae; genus NIC37A-2. Next base: position 18,677 of record JAEWOQ010000558.1, on the reverse strand, counting down.
CCTTGCTCACCTCCGTGCCGGTGTAGCTGACTCCTTTGTGGTGCTTCTCTACCCAACGCTTCCAGTGACCCACGCCAGCGCCTACGTCGAGCACGCTCTCGATCTCGATGCCGTTCCACGCGGCGAACGAGAAGACGAACTGGGCCAAGTGCGCGTGCTCTTCGGCGGTGATCACGCGGGTCTTGGGAGCCAGGTAGAAGCGCTCGTAGTAGGCCTCGTCGAAGCGGCGAAACCGATCCATGAGATAGCTTACAGCGAAACACGGACGCCTGGGGCACAGCTTGTCGCGCGCGTGCCCCGCAGGAGCGGGCGAGGAGCTTGCTCGGCGGGCCTGCGCGGGCCGCCAGCAGGTACACTTCGATAAGTCTCGAGGCTCGAGCAGCTGCGCCCGCCAGCAGAGCCGGCCGCGATGCGCCGGCCAGAGGGCCGATGTTCCCAGAGGGGCTGGATGCGGCTGTCGGAGGCGGTTGACGGGCGCGGTTGCCAGGGGACCCGTTGCCTGGCAGATTTCTGAACCCCTGCGCAGCCCATGGTTCCTCGCCTTCGATCGGAACCCGCCTGCCCGGAGGACCCTGACGAGAGACCCTGTGTGCTCGATCGTCCGAGGGATCCGTACATCAACCGAGCGGCCCAGCTGCTCCCGCATGAACCGAATCAAGAGGAACGCCGATGACCCAATCCGCCACGCTCGCAGCCACCGAAGGTTCCAAGCCGAAGAGCTCGGCCCGGGGCGTGAAGACACAAGAAGGAAAGAACTACCGGGTCGCCGACATCAGCCTCGCGGACTGGGGACGCAAGGAGATCGAGATCGCCGAGACGGAGATGCCCGGTCTGATGGCGCTCCGTGAAGAGTACGGCGCGGCGCAGCCCCTCGAGGGGGCGCGCATCGCGGGCTGCCTGCACATGACCATCCAGACCGCGGTGCTCATCGAGACCCTCACGGCACTCGGCGCCGAGGTGACGTGGACCTCGTGCAACATCTTCTCCACGCAGGATCACGCCGCCGCGGCCATCGCCCAGACCGGCGTCCCCGTGTTCGCCTGGAAGGGGGAGACGGAGGAGGAGTACGAGTGGTGCCTCGAGCGCCAGATCTACGCCTTCGAAGGGGGCAAGGGCCCGAACATGATCCTGGACGACGGCGGCGACCTGACGCTCTGGATCCACAACCGCCACCCCGGGCTGTTCGAGGGGGCGGAGCCGATCCGCGGCCTGAGCGAGGAGACCACCACGGGCGTGCACCGGCTCTATGAGATGTTCCGGGACGGAAAGCTCAAGTGCCCGGCCATCAACCTCAACGACTCCGTCACCAAGAGCAAGTTCGACAACCTGTACGGTTGCCGCGAGTCTCTGACCGACGGCATCAAGCGCGCCACGGACGTGATGTTCGCCGGTAAGGTGTGCGTCGTGGCGGGCTACGGCGACGTGGGCAAGGGCTGCGCGCAGGCCATGCGTGGGCTCGGCGCGCGCGTGCTCATCACGGAGATCGATCCCATCTGTGCGCTGCAGGCGGCCATGGAAGGCTACCAGGTCGTGACGATGGACGAGGCCGCGCCCATCGCGGACATCTTCGTGACGGCGACCGGGTGCTGCGACGTCGTAGGGTCCAAGCACATGCAGGTGATGAAGAACGAGGCCATCCTGTGCAACATCGGCCACTTCGACAGCGAGATCGACATGGCCTGGCTCGAGAACAACCCCGATATTCGGGAGGAGAACATCAAGCCGCAGGTGGATCACTTCATCTTCCCCGACGGGAAGAAGATCATCGTGCTGGCGCGGGGGCGCCTCGTGAACCTCGGGTGCGCCACCGGCCACCCCAGCTTCGTGATGAGCAACAGCTTCTCGAATCAGGTGCTGGCTCAGCTCGCCCTGTGGGGCGAGAAGTTCCCGATCGGTGTGCACCTGCTGCCGAAGAGGCTCGACGAGAAGGTGGCCCGTCTGCACCTCGGCAAGCTCGGCGCCAAGGTGGACCTCCTCACCGACAAGCAGGCGGAGTACCTCGGCGTTCCAGTCGAGGGCCCCTACAAGCCCGACCTCTACCGCTACTGAGGGCCTAGAGCGACGAACGGCTTGCCGAAAGGCAGGCCGTTTGTCGTCCTGATGGGCGGAGCTCTACGGAGCAGCAGCACGGAGCAGGAGCACCGAGCAAGCCCTCCACGTAGCGCAAAACCGCGACCTCCTCCGGCGCTCCCGGAGGAGGTCATCGTGCAGCGGACTGCTCGAGCGAGGCGCTGCTCACTCGAGTTCGGCTCAGCGCCGGGGCGGCCCGTCCTCCGCGACGGAGTCCGCGGCGACGACGTCGTCTTCAGGGGGCGGAGGAGCCGTGTCCGGCGGGGGCGGCGGGATGGTGGGCGTCCCGACGCCGAACCCCGACGCTCCACCGGAGACCAGAAAGGTGATGAGCTCGCCGGGGGCGACCGGGAGCGGCTCGATCAACTCTTGGGGCACCGCCATCACCTGACCGGCCACGTTGTACGCCTGCGGGAAGTATACGGCGGCGTAACCCGGCAGATGGAGGGTCATCAGAGTGTCGCGGGTCAGGAACCCCAGCAGGCGCACCTCGCTCCCCGCGAAGGGACGAACGGAGACGGGGCGGCCGAACTTCCGCTTCTGCCCCATGAACGCGCCGATGAGATCGCGGATCGACGTGTAGAGCAGCTTCACGAGGGGCACTCGCGCGAGCATGCGGTCGGCGGCGTTGAAGGCGCGCCGTCCGAGGACGTTCGACAGGGCGAAGCCGATCAGCGTGACGACGCCGACCACGAGGAGCAGGCCCAGGCCCGGGATCGGGACGCCCAGCATGTCGTCGACGGCGCTCACCACCCAATAGAGGATGTAGACCGTCGCCCCGACGGGGATGGTCGCGAGACAGCCTCGGACGAAGTAGCTTACCAGCGGGTTCATCGCCGCCGACCTTAGCCCGTCGGGCCAGGGGAAGCGTAGCCCTTACGTGTTCCCTCGCGCGGGGAGCGCCCGCTGCGCACCCTGCGGATAGCTGCCGAGCACCTTGACCGTCCCGCAGACGTCCTGGAGTCGCTCGAGCGCCGTCGCCACGGCGGCGTCGTGGCGGCTGCCTTCCAAGTCGGTGAAGAACGCGTACTGCCAGCGGTGGCGGGGCAGGGGCCGTGACTCGATCCGCGTCAAGTTCAGGCCCGCGTCGTCGAAGATGGTGAGCACGCGTCGCAGCGCGCCCCGCTCGTGGGGCGTCGTGAACACGAGGCTCGTCTTGTCGTTTCCGCTCGGGAGCGCGTCCTCGCCGGTGATCATGACGAAGCGCGTCGCGTTGTACTCGAGATCCTCGATCTGACGACGGAGCACCGTGAGGCCGTTGAGCTCTGCGGCGAGCTCGGAGGCGATCGCGACGCTCCGCCCATCCTGCGCAGCAAGGCGCGCGGCGGTCGAGGTCGAGGCCACGGGGATCTGCGCCGCGAGGGGGAGATGGGTCGCGAGCCAACCTCGGCACTGCCCGAGGGCCTGGGGGTGAGACAGCACCTGCTCGACCTCGTGGAGGTCCACGTCGCTCCGCCCCAGGAGGAAGTGGTGGATCTCGGCGACGTACTCGGCGCAGATCACCGGCGACAGCTCGAAGAGGCTATCCAAGGTCGGCCCGACGCCCCCCTCCGTCGAGTTCTCGATGGGCACGACGCCGCGAGCGGCGCGGCCGGCCGCGACCGCCTCGAAGACGCCCCGGATGGTCGCCTCGGGCGCGAACTCCAGAGCAGTAGGCGGCCCTCCGCGGAGGGCCGTCTCATGAAGAGCTGCCTCGTGAAGAGCCAGCGCGGCCGCGTGGGTGTTCGTGCCCTCTGGACCCAAGTACGTGACCCGCACCACGTCGCCCTCCTCCTCGACAGACCTCAGCTCAACAGCTCGGTGAGGCTCTGGAGCTTCATGGCGAGGCCCATGTCACCCTCGATGCGCAGCTTGCCCATGAAGAAGAGCTGCTGACCCTGGGCGCGCCCCTCCATCATGTCGACGTAGTCGCTCGCCGCCATGAGGATGGTGCACTCGGCGTCGCCGTCCCCCTCGATGACCTTGGGCTCGTCCCGGAGGTCCATGATCCAGGTGCCGCCTCCGTCGCCGTCGAGGACGAACTTGTAGACAGCCCCGATTTGCTTGGCCAGGGCGGCGTTCTGGGAGAGCTTCTCAGAAGCCTGCTGCATTTTTTCCTTCGCCGTCGCCATCTCGTTCCTCCCGTGCCCGGAAAGTGGTGTGTGGTGTTCGCGGCGACGGTCATCGTGGCCGCCGCCCGCTGCGGTTTCTAGTACGGCGACGGGCGCGGCGCGAGCCGTGGCGGGCGCCCGGCGGCCTCACGACCTCTGCGACTCGACCTGCGGCGCTGGCGGCGAGCTACACTCTGCGGGTGTCCAGCGTGCGCCTGTTCGTCTACGGATCTCTCAAGCGCGGCTTTCGTCATCACGAGGAGCTCGCGGGGGTCGACTTTCTCGGGGAGGTCACCACGGCGTCCGGTTATCGTCTCGTCAGATACGGCGACTATCCGGCCCTGGTGCGCTCCCTCCCAGCGGAGGACGACGCTGGCGCGGTCGGCGGTGAGCCGGTTCATCCCAGCCGCGGCGCATCGAACGTCGGCCCAGGAGTGGTCCAGGGGGAGCTGTACGGGGTCCCCGAGGCGCGGCTGCCGACCCTCGACGCCTTCGAGGAGTGCCCCTCGCTCTACCAGCGGGAGCTGATCGAGCTGTCGGACGGCAGCCGAGCTTTCGCCTACGTGATCTCCCCGAGCCGGGCGGCCGCGCACGAGGTCATCGCGGGCGGCCGCTGGCGTGAGGGGAGAGAGGCTCAGCGCTGCGACATCGGCTTGTAGGTGCGCTCGCCGTAGCCCGTGTAGATCTGACGCGGGCGAGCGATCTTCTGCTCCTTGTCGAGGAGCATCTCCTCCCACTGGGCGAGCCAGCCGACCGTGCGCGGGATGGCAAACATCACCGTGTACATGTCGACCGGGATCTCTAGCGCCTCGTAGATGAGCCCAGAGTAGAAATCCACGTTGGGGTAGAGCTTGCGCTTAACGAAATACTCGTCGTTCAGCGCGATCTTCTCGAGCTCGAGGGCCACCTCGAGGAGCGGGTTCCGCTTGCCCACGACGTCGAACACCTTGTCCGCGAGGGCCTTGATGACCTTGGCGCGCGGATCGTAGTTCTTGTAGACGCGGTGGCCGAAGCCCATGAGCCGCGGCCCAGATCCGTCCTTCACGCTCTTCACGAACTCAGGCACGTTCTTCACGTTGCCGATTTGACGCAGCATGCGGAGGACGGCCTCGTTGGCGCCGCCGTGCAGCGGGCCATAGAGGGCCGCCGCGGCCCCCGCGATGGCGACGTAGGGGTCGGCGAGGGAGCTGCCGATGCTGCGCATCACGTTGGTCGAGCAGTTCTGCTCGTGGTCAGCGTGCAGGATGAACAGGACGTCGAGCGCCTTGACGATGTCGGGGTGCGCCACGTAGCGCGGCTCGGCCACGCGCTTGAGCATGTGCAGGAAGTTTGCGCTGTAGCTGAGCTCGTTGTCTGGATAGACGAACGGCATGCCCATGCTGTGCCGGTAGCTCCACGCCGCGAGCGTCGGCATCTTGGCGATCAGGCGGACGATCTGCGCGCGGCGCACCTCGGCGTCCTGGACGTTCTTCGCCTCCGGATAGAAGGTGCTGAGCGCGCCGACCGTCGCCACCAGCATCCCCATGGGGTGCGCGTCGTAGCGGAACCCGTTGACGAAGGTGCGGATGTTCTCGTGGACGAAGGTGTGGTTGGTGACGTCGTGCTCCCAATCCTGCAGCTGCGTCTGGGTGGGCAGCTCACCGTGCAGGAGCAGGTACGCCACCTCTAGGAACGAGGCCTGCTCCGCGAGCTGATCCACGGGGTAGCCTCGATAGCGCAGGATGCCCTTGTCGCCGTCGATGTACGTGACGGCCGAACGACACGACGCGGTGTTCGTGAACGCGGGGTCGTACCCCATCAGCCCGAAGTCATCGTCGCTGACTTTGATCTGGCGCAGATCCAGGGAGCGGATGGTGCCGTCTTGGATCGGCACCTCGTAGGTCTTGCCATTGCGGTTGTCCGTGATCGTCAGGGTGTCGTTCGGCATGAAGAGTCTCTTTAGTTGACTTGAACGGCCACGCTGAGCTCTTCCGTGCACTCGAGGGCCGCCTTCGGGTGCGGAAGAGATCGGGGCCATCGTGCGTCGGCGACGCGAACGCGTCGTCGAGGTTCCTCGGGTTTCTTGCGCGTCGCGCTAGCGGTTGCAAGGGGTGCCGGACCGCAGGTCGATTTTGGTCGAGTCGCCGATTTTTTGGCGGTTTGGATGACATTTGGCATTGCGGAGGGATGAGCGCGAAGGTCCAGCGGCTGAGCCGCGCCCCACGACGAGCAGATCGGCCGGAACGGGGCGTCGCGAGGTGCATCCTGGGGGCCGTGGGGGTCGCCGTGGTGCTGCTCTCCGCTGGCTGCGGCGAAGCGTTGTCGGCCGAAGGCGATGACGTCACGCTCGCGAAACACGCCCGCAACGAAGGCACGGCGCGCGAGGAGCTCACGGAGGACTGGGTCCAGGTCACGGTGCCCCCCGAGGATGGGCCGCGCCTGGCCGCCATCTCTTTGATCGTCCCCATTCAGGAGGCCCCCGATCGCGGCTCCGCGAGCATCGGATACTTGCGCCTGGGAGCGACGGCGGCCCGATCCGCCGAGCCGGTGGGCAAGGAGGGGTGCCCCGGCGGGTGGTACGCGATCCGCCCCGTAGGGTTCGTTTGTGCGGGAGAAAACGCCACCCTCGATCTGGAGCATCCTCTGCTCCGGGCGTTCCACAAGGAGCCGGACCGCAGCCAAGCGCTCCCCTACAAGTACGCCTTCGTCCGGGCGATCGCGCCCAACTACCTGCGCGTTCCGACGAAGGAGGAACAATTCACGTACGAGCTCCACCTCGAGCGGCACCTCAAGAACTACCAACGGCTCGCGGACCGCTGGGACGCCCTGGACGTGGGCGCGAACGACGTCCCTCTGAGCGAATCGGGGGCGGGGCTGGGGGCGATCCCGGAGCACGCCCGCCCGATGGGGTACAACGAGCGCTTTGGGGGCTCCGGAGCCGACGCCGTGCCCTGGTGGCTCGTCGGGGGGCGTCAGGTGCCCAACGTGTCCACCTTCAAGGCGCCGCCCTACGCCGTGATCGCCGGGCGCATCAAGCGACACGCGGGCGTCGCGCTCATCGACACCTTCGTCGCGGGGCCGGAGGCGCAGGACCGCCGCTTCGCGGTGAGCACGGATGGTCGTCTCCTGCCCACGGACAAGCTCAAGGCGGACTCGGGCTCTCCGTTCCACGGCGAGGAGCTCGAGGACGTCGAGCTCCCGGTCGGCTTCGTGTTCCGGGAGGACACGCGATACTGGTCGTTCGAAAGCGGTAAGCCGCAGCGGGACGAGCCGCTGGCGAGGCGGACGTTCGTACGGCTCACGGGCAAGGTCACGAACTGGGCGGGGACTCGCTACGTGGAGGCCCACGACGGCAGGTGGCTGCGCAGCGGGGATCTGCGCGTCGCCGCCAAGCCGAGCTCGTTGCCCTGGTTCGCGCACAAGGGCGCCCGCTGGATCGACGTGGGCCTCCTCAGCCAGACGGTGGTGCTCTACGAGGGGACCCGGCCGGTGTACGTGACCCTCACGTCGACGGGGCGCGATGGAATCGGCGATCCCGCGAAGACCCTGAGCACGCCCCAGGGCACCTTCCGCGTCTACCAAAAGCACATCACCACGAAGATGGACTCGACCGAGGCGGACTCGGAGTTCGAGCTGCGGGACGTCCCGTGGGTGATGTACTTCAAGGGTGGCTACGCGATCCACGGCGCGTACTGGCACGACGACTTCGGTCGGCCGCGCTCCCACGGCTGCATCAACCTGGCGCCGATCGACGCACGCTACATTTTCCTCTGGTCGCTCCCGGACGTCCCCCCGCACTGGCACGCGGCCTACTCCAGCGAGCCCATGGGGGAGGGCACGCTGATTCACATCCACAAGTGAGCCGTCAGGCGAGGCACCCCGAGCGCGAAGGGGCGCTCGCCGTCGAGCCGCGCTCTGCATCGACGGCGCTCTGCATCGACCGCGCTCTGCGCTCGCGCTCGCCCCCGCCATCGACGACGACGAGCTCACTCGACGGTGAAGTTCTTCGCGACGATGACGGGCCTGCCGGAGAACGGCGGCACACGGGTGGCGGCGAAGAGCGCCGTGAGGCACTCACCCACCTCCGTCCCCTGGAAGGGCTCGGAGATCTCGGTCGCCTCGGTGCGTCCGCTGTTCGAGTACCTCACGTGGACTCGCCCGGACCCCGTGGGTCCGTCCGGGAGCTTGCAGCGTGGGGCCGCGCGCGCCGCCTCCTCGAGCACGGCGCCCACGTGCTCCGTGTCGAAGGGCGCGAGGTCCTCTTCGAGCGATGGCTCGGGGGTGCGCCCCAGCAAGGCGAGCACCTCGTGCTCCAGGCGGTCGATCCACTGGGGGGCCTGCCAGCGTACGAGGCCGACCCCGAGCACCAGGAGGGCAGGCCCGAGGAGCCACCACAGGCGTCGCCGCCGCTTCGAAGGCGCCGAGGGCCGCCAAGAGACGGACGTCCGCTGCAGGGCGGGCATAGAGTCGGCGATGCCCGAGACGTCGCTGACCTCCTCATGCGTCGGCACGGAGAGGATTGAACGAGCTTCGAAGGGCCGGAGGCTCTCATCGACGGGCGGGGTCGTCGCTGGGCCGAGGAAGGACGGAGCGAGGGGAGCCGTCGGGGCAAACCCGGCGGGTCCGCTCGAGCGGGGAGACGACTCGAAGATCCGGGTGGCCTCTTCGTCCGGGTCGGCGGCGTGGGGCGAGGACGCCAAAGGGGCCTCGAAGGCGCGGGTTACTTCGTCGTCGTCCAGCTCCGAGGCGACCGCGTGAAGGGGCGCGGGAGGCGCGAGGGGAGATGGCTCGAAGGCGCGGGTCACCTCGTCGTCCCCGAAGGTGTCGTCCGCCGCGCCGGGAGAGGAGGGCGCCGAGCCCTCGCGCAGGGACGGCATGAGCGGTGAGAGCGCGACGCGCGTCTCCTCCTCGTCCTCATCGAAGCTCGCGCCGAGATAGCTGCCCGGCACGCTCAACCCTGCCCGTTGGAGGGCGTCGACGACCTCAGGGATGTCGCAAGGGGGTAACCAGCGGTCCATACCCTCGCGCCAGAGCAGAGCGCCGGGCTCCACGCGTTGCTCGCGATACAGCTCCACGAGGGCCCTCGCGTCGACCTGGCCCCTCGCGCCCGACGGCTGCGCGAGGGTCCACACGGGCGGCGTCGGGGGAGGCGCAGACGCGAAGGCGCGCTGCGACGGGGCGGGGGAGACCTGGCGCGACGAGAGGTGCCGCCCGTCGACGGACACGAGCTGCCCGCACCGCTTGCACTTGATACGTGCGCGACGGCCAGCGATTTTCTCGTCCGGGATGGCGTAGCGGCTGGAGCAGGCGGGGCAGGTGACGTTCATCGGACAAAGCACTGAGTGTCGAGCTCGGTGACCCGTGCTCGAGCTCGAGGTGCTCATACGACGTCTCAGTCTTTGAAACGAGGATCCGCGTGGCTCCCTGCGGGGAGCTCGACCCGTCCCGTCAGGAACTGGTCGATCCCCCGGGCTGCCTTTCGGCCATCCGCGATTCCCCAGACCACGAGAGATTGGCCGCGCTGGCAGTCTCCCGCGGCGAACACCTTCGGATCGCTCGTCTGAAACGTCGTCGGGTTCACGCGGATGTTGCCCCGGGCGTCGAGCTCGACTCCGAGTTGCTCCACGATACCCCGCTTCTCCGGGTGGACGAAGCCCATGGCGAGCAGGACCAGGTCCGCGGGGATTTCGAACTCAGTGCCGGCGACCCGCTCCATCTTGCCGTCGCGCACGGCCACCTCGACACAGCTCAGGCTGGTCACGCGCCCCTCCGAGCCGTTGAAGTGCTCCGTCGAGACGCTGAATTTGCGCTCGCCGCCCTCTTCGTGGGAGCTCGACGTGCGCATCATGAGGGGCCACAGGGGCCAGGGCGTCGATGGCGCGCGCTCCGCGGGGGGCTGCGGCATGATCTCGAAGCTCGTGACGCTGCGGGCGCCCTGGCGATGGGACGTCCCGATGCAGTCGCTGCCGGTGTCACCGCCACCGATGACCACCACGTGCTTCCCCGTGGCGACGAGCGCCTCGGCGTCGGGGACGGTCTCCCCAGCGTTCCTGCGGTTCTGCTGGGTCAGGAAGTCCATGGCGAAATGCACGCCCGCGAGCTCTCGACCCGGAACAGAGAGGTCCCGCGGCACGCGGGAGCCGATGGCCAAGCAGATGGCGTCGAACTCCTGCCGGAGCTGATCGGCGTCGACCTCGCCGCCCACGTCCACGCTGGTGCGGAACACGACGCCCTCCGCCTCCATCTGCCTCACTCGACGCGCGATGAGGTGCTTCTCCAGCTTGAAATCCGGGATGCCGTACATGAGCAAGCCACCGAGGCGGTCGTCGCGCTCGAAGACCGTCACGTCGTGACCGCCGCGGGCCAGCTGCTGCGCCGCGGCGAGTCCAGCAGGGCCGGAGCCGATCACGGCGACCTTCTTCCCCGTCTTGGTCTGGGGCGGGCGCGGCTCGACCCAGCCCGCCTCGAAGGCGCGGTCCGCCGTGGCGTGCTCGATCATCTTGATGCTGACCGGATCGTCGTTGATGCCGAGCACGCAGGCCGCTTCACAGGGCGCGGGGCAAATCCGCCCCGTGAACTCGGGGAAATTGTTCGTGGAGTGGAGCGACTCGATCGCCGCGCGCGGCTGGTTGCGGAAGGTGAGGTCGTTCCAGTCGGGGATCAGATTTCCGAGGGGACAGCCTGTGTTGCAGAAGGGCACGCCGCAATCCATGCAGCGCGCCCCCTGCTTCTCGAGCTCGTCCTGCACCACGGGGAGCTCGAACTCGCGGTAGTCCTTGATCCGCTCTTCGACGGGGCGCTTCTGCGGCTTGGCCCGCCCGTACTCTAGAAAACCCGTAATTTTGCCCATGTGTCTTCACTCGTGCGCGGGGGAGCGAGCCTCGTGAGGCGGAGCCGAGCTCCCCGAAAGTGGGTGCGAGAAGTGGGTGAGATGCGTGCCCGTGGAGCTCACCTTCCGCTCAGCCCTTGGGCCTCGCCGCTCAGCGGGTCCGCAGACTGCAGGACGCGCAGGCTGTCGCGGGTCGGCGCTGCGTCGAGATCCCGGCCCTTGGTTTGCTCGAGCACGCGTCGGTACTCGACGGGGACGACCTTGACGAACTTGCTCAGGCTCTGCTCCCAGTTCGCGAGCAGGGTCTGCGCCTTATGGCTGCCCGTGCATTCGACGTGCTGTTCGAGCAGGTGAGCCACGAACACCGCGTCCTCCGTGCTCAGGGCTTCCAGCTCGATCATGCCCATGTTGCAGCGCTGGGCCAGAGTGCGGTCCTCGTCGTACACGAAGGCGAGCCCGCCGCTCATACCCGCCGCGAAGTTGCGGCCCGTGCTGCCGAGGCAGAGCACACGACCACCAGTCATGTACTCACAGCCGTGATCGCCCACGCCCTCGACCACGGCGGTAACACCGCTATTCCGCACGGCGAAGCGCTCGCCGGCCTTGCCACAGAAGAACGCGCGGCCGCTGGTCGCGCCATAGAGGGTCGTGTTGCCCACGATGATGTTCTCGTCGGCGCGGAACGTCGCGATGCGCGGGGGCTGCACGGAGATGACGCCGCCGGACATGCCCTTGCCGACGTAGTCGTTGGCGCAGCCCTCGAGGTGGAGGTGCATCCCCTGGGTGATGAAGGCACCGAAGCTCTGCCCCGCCGTGCCCTCGAAGCTCAGGCGGATCGTTCCTTCAGTCAGGCCTTGGCTGCCGTAGCGCCGCGCGACCTCCCCGCCGAGCATCGCTCCCACGGTGCGGTTCACGTTTCGGATGGGCAGGTTGGCTTGCACCTGCTGGCCCGACTCCAGCGCTGGCTTGCAGAGCTCGAGCAGCTCGTTGTCCAAGGCGCCTTGGAGGCCGTGCTCCTGCTCCAGGGACTTGTAGGTCCCCACGCCGTCGCGAGCCTCCGCGGGCGTCAAAAGGTCCGAGAAGTCGAGGCGCTGCGCCTTCCAGTGGCGTGTGTCCTTCACCCGGATGCGATCCGCCCGCCCGACCATCTCGTTGATGGTCCGGAAGCCAAGCTGCGCCATCCACTCTCGAGTCTCCTCGGCGACGTAGAACATGAAGCGCACGACATGCTCCGGCTTCCCCTGGAACTTCGCGCGCAGCACCGGGTCTTGGGTCGCGACGCCGACCGGGCAGGTGTTGAGGTGGCACTTGCGCATCATGATGCAGCCCGAAGCGACCAGCGGGGCGGTGGCGAAGCCGTACTCCTCGGCGCCGAGCAACGTCGCGATCACGACGTCGCGCCCGGTGCGCATCTGGCCGTCCGTCTGCAGGAACACGCGGCTGCGCAGATCGTTCTTCACCAACACCTGGTGCGTCTCGGCGAGCCCGAGCTCCCAGGGGATGCCCGCGTGCTTGATCGAGGTCTGGGGGGAGGCCCCGGTGCCGCCGTCGTGCCCTGAGATCAGGATGAGGTCCGCGTGCGCCTTCGCCACGCCAGCCGCGACCGTGCCGACGCCGGCCTCGGCCACCAACTTGACCGAGATCCGTGCCCGCGGGTTGACCATCTTCAGATCGAAGATCAGCTGCGCCAGATCTTCGATCGAGTAGATGTCGTGGTGCGGGGGCGGCGAGATCAGCGTCACGCCAGGCGTCGAGAACCGGGTGCGCGCGATGATCGCGTCCACCTTGTGTCCCGGGAGCTGCCCGCCTTCGCCGGGCTTGGCGCCCTGCGCGACCTTGATCTGCAGCTCGTCGGCGTTGACGAGGTAGTGGGTCGTCACACCGAAGCGGCCCGATGCGACCTGCTTGATGGCGCTGCGCCGCAGATCTCCATTGGAATCGGGGAGGAAGCGACCCGGGTCCTCGCCTCCCTCGCCCGTGTTGCTGCGCCCCCCGATGCGGTTCATGGCGATCGCGAGGTTCTCGTGGGCCTCGCCGCTGATGGACCCATAGCTCATCGCGCCGGTGGCGAAGCGCTTGACGATCTCGGCTGCGGGCTCGACCTCGTCGAGCGGTACGGGGGTCTGCGCGGGGACCAACTCGAACAAGCTGCGCAGGGTGATGGGGCCGCCGGGTTGCTCGTTGATGAGCCGCGCGTACTCCTTGTAGCTGGAGACGTCTTCTTGCCGGACCGCGCGCTGCATGCTGGCGATGACGCTCGGGCTCAACAGGTGCCGTTCGCCTTGCGCGCGGAAGTGATACTCGCCACCGACGTCCAACGTCGCGGGCACGGCGGTGGTGGAGGGGTAGGCGGAGGCGTGGCGCATGCGCGCCTCCTCCGCGATGACGCTCAGGTCAATCCCCTGGATGCGGGAGGTGGTGCCGGTGAAGTAGCGCTCGACGACCTCGTGGGAGAGGCCGATCGCCTCGAAGATCTGCGCCCCGTGGTAGCTCTGCAGGGTGCTGATGCCCATCTTGCTCATCACCTTGAGCAAGCCCTTGTTGATGGCCTTGATGTACTTCTTCTTGGCTACCTCTACGTCGTGGAGCCCTGAGGCCGCGCCGCTGCGGACGAGGTCTTCGATGCTCTCGAAGGCGAGGTAGGGGTTCACGGCGCCAGCGCCGTAGCCCGTGAGCAGGCAGAAGTGGTGCACCTCTCGCGCCTCGCCCGTCTCCACGATGATCCCGACCTTCATGCGGGTGCCGGCGCGCATCAGGTGGTGATGCACGGCGCTCGTGGCGAGGAGCGCGGGGACGGGCGCGAGATCCTCATCTGCGCCCCGATCGCTCAGGATCAGCATGCTGTGCCCGTTCAGCACGGCGTGGGAGGCCTGCCGGCACAGCTCGTCGAGGGCCGCTTTGAGCGCATGGGTGCCGTCCTTCGCCCGGTACAGCATCGGCAGGGTGGGGGGCATCCGCTGCTGCTCGAAGCGGCCATGGCGGAGCTTGGCCAGCTGCTCGTTCGTGAGAACCGGGTGCTCCAGCTCCAGCTGCTGAGCTTGGTCCGGGAGCTCGAAGAGGACGTTGCCCTCGCCGCCGACATAGGTCTTCAAGCTCATGACCAGCTCCTCGCGGATCGGATCGATCGCGGGGTTGGTCACCTGCGCGAAATGCTGCTTGAAGTAGGAGTACAACAGCTGGGGCTGATCGCTCAACACCGCGAGGGGGGTGTCCGTGCCCATGGAGCCCACCGGGTCTTGGCCGTCGCCCGCCATCGGCGTGAGCAAAATGCGCAGGGTCTCTTGGTTGTAGCCGAACATGCGCTGGCGGGTGATCAGCGGGGCCTCGTCCTGCTGCGCGAGGCCCGGCGGGGCGTCGACCTCATCGAGGGAGATCTTGTTGTCGCGCACCCACTTGCCGTAGGCGCGCTGGCCGCAGACCCGCTCCTTGAGCTCCTCGTCCTCGATGATGCGTCCCTCTTCGAGGTCGACGAGGAACATCTTGCCCGGCTCGAGGCGCCCGTGGCGCTCGACGTTCTCCGGGGCGATCGGCAACACGCCCGCCTCGGAGCCGAGCACCACCAGCCCGTCCTTGGTCACGGTGTAGCGGGCGGGGCGCAGGCCATTCCGGTCGAGCAAACCGCCGATCTGCCGGCCGTTGGTGAAGGCCAGGGCCGATGGGCCATCCCAGGGCTCCATCAAGCACGAGTGATACTCATAGAAATCGCGCTTGTGCCGGGGCATGAGCGGATCGTTTTGCCACGCCTCTGGCACGAGCATCATCATCACGTGGGGGAGCGAGCGGCCAGCTTGCACGAGGAGCTCCGCCACCATGTCGAGGTTCGCCGAGTCGCTCATCCCTGGAGCGATGATGGGCAGGATGTGCTTGAGATCGTCTCCGAACACCTCTCCGCCGAAGAGCTGCTCGCGAGCGCGCATCCACGCCTGGTTGCCGCGGTTCGTGTTGATTTCCCCGTTGTGGCAGAGCACCCGAAAGGGCTGTGCCAGCTCCCAGGTGGGGAACGTGTTCGTCGAGAAGCGCTGGTGCACCATCGCCAAGGCGCTGACGAACTCGGGATCCTCCAAGTCCCGGAAGAAGCGGGTCAACTGGCCGGGCAGGAGGAGCCCCTTGTAGACGATCGTTCGGGCCGACAGACTCGGCACGTAGAAGCGATCTTTCTCGCGCAGGTGACTCTCCCGGACCGTGCGCTCAGCCCACCTACGGATGACGAACAGCTCTCGCTCGAAGACCGTCTCCTCTTCGCACGTAGAGCCGACGAAGACCTGGGCGATGTAGGGAGCGGACTCCTGGGCCAGCGGGCCGGGCGCTGACTCGTCGACGGGCACCTCCCGCCAGCCGAGCAAGCGCTGACCGGTGCCGAGGATCTTATCTTCGAAGATCTGGCGGCAGCGATCTCGTTCCAAGCGGTCCCGCGGAAGGAACACGAGACCCGCCGCGTACTGGCCGGGGGCGGGCAATTCGATCCCGAGCTTCGCGCACTCCCGACGGTAGAAGGCGTCGGGGATCTGGATGAGCAACCCAGCGCCGTCGCCGGTCAGGGGGTCGCAGCCACAGGCTCCGCGGTGCTCGAGGTTGAGCAGGATGTCCACACCTTTGCGCACGATGTCGTGCGATGGCTCACCCCGGATATTTGCCACGAAACCGATGCCGCAGGCATCATGCTCAAATTGCGGGTCGTACAGGCCATTTTTCGCGGGAAGGCTCATCGGGATAGGTCCTGAAAATACGGACTCCGTCAACGTTTCCGCCCTGGAGCGCGCGTGGGGAATAGGGGGGACTCTTCGTTGGTTGGGGTGGGCTGAGGGGCCGAGGGTTCGCGATTCCGCCGGTGACTCTGCCGTTGACTCCGCCGTTCCAGCGCCCACGGACATGTGGCGGGCACTTGAAGTTCAGGGGCTGCGACCGTCTCCGAGGAGGAGACGAGCTCACCTCGCCGAAGCGGGCTGCAAATTGTGCATGGATCGAGGCCCTTCGCAAGGCGCAGGGCCCAAGAGTTCAGTAGGGTCGGTAATATTCTACGCTCACGCCGCCCGGGGCCATGTCCGGGATCAGGGCGCGGCCGGTGGACCGATGTCGAGGTCTCAATAGCTGGAAATGACTAAGATAATTCGTGTGGTGGCCCTCTTCGCGGGCGTCGTCGGGGGCTGTGGGAAAGATCCGCCGCCTCCACCACCGCCGGCGGAGGCCGCCGTCACCGCGTCGCCCTGTCCCAGCGGGCGCAGCGACGATCCGCCGCGGGCGGAGCTCGTGAAGGCACACCGTCTCTTCCGCGCGCAGCAGTACCCGGAGGCGCGGGGGCTGCTCGATCGTCTCCTCGAGCTGAAACCCCAGAGCGCCACGGCCCTCGCCGCGCGGGGCGACGCCACCCTCTTCGACGAGAACCTCGGCTACGCGGACGCCGCTCGAGCTGCGCGCGACTACTACGACAGAGCTAACGCGCTCGTGGCGCAGGGCTGTGGCGTGTCTCGTCGCACAGAGTACTACCTGCACATGGGAGATGCTTTCGCGGCGCTGCGCTTGGCGCCGGCGGACGGAGGGACCTTCGACGCCGCCGAGCTCGAGCGGGCGGAGGCGGCTCTGCGTCGCGCGGAGGAGCGCTGGCCGCGCAGCGCAGAGGTTCTCTACAATCAGGCGCGCGTCCAGTGTGCGCGGGGACACATCGATCCCTGTCTCGAACGCTTCTCCGCGGCTCTGGAGGCCGCGGGAAGCCTCGAACGACCGCGGTTCTTGCGCACCCACCGCTCCACGGAGGACTGGATCGTCCGCTCGGAGACCCAGTCCGAGCTCGGGGCCTTGCGCGGAGACCCCCGCTACCGTGCTGCTATCGAGGAGGCGCGAGCGCGCCTACGAACGCGTCCGGACACGGAGCCGCCCGGATCCGAGGCGTCGCCACAGAGAAGACGCCCAGAGCAAGGCCTGCGGCTGCGCCCGGACCCGAGGCCGCCCGCGAAGACGGCGCCTCAGTGATCCTCGTCGACCGGGCTCATGTTGCATTGCCCGGAGAACTGGACGCCCTTGTCGAGGAAGATCTCCGGGCTGTGCAGGGCGCCGGTGACCTGTGAGGGGACGTAGAGTTCGATGGAGCGTCGTGCGGTGATGTCCGCCTCCACGCGACCTCCCTGCACGATCACCGCGTCGACGCGGATCTGTCCGCGGATCTCGGCCCCTTCGCCGACGACCAGCAGCTCGCCTCCGTGGATCTCTCCCTCGAAGCTGCCGTCGATGCGGACGCGCCCCGCGAAGGAGATGGTCCCGCGAAAGCTCGTGCCCGCGCCGAGCAGCGCGTGGAGCTCTGTGGGTGCGAGGGGCAAGCCGCCGCGTCGAGATGCGGATCCCGCGCTGGCGGGGCCGTCCGAAAGGCCTCGCTCGGCTCCGGGCGAGGCTCCCGACCCCGGGGCGGAGCCGCTCTCCCCGTGGAGATCAGGGCCGTAGCCAGAGCCCGGCGGACGGTTGGACGGGGGCAGGGGTGGCACCATGGGAGCGCAATCCTACTCGACTCGCCGTCGATTCCCAGCAGAGCTTCAACGCTCCCGCGCGGTCCGCTACTCTACTCGTCATTGGCCAACGACGCTTCCTCCGGGGATGACCCGCTCGCGAATCCCTTGGGCTCGGACCTCGGCCCGCGGGGACAGGGGCGCAGATCAGGGCGGGGCGAGCTGATCGTGGTGGCTGACGACGATCGCATCACCCGCACGATGCTCGAGCGAGTGCTGACGGCAAACGGGTACCGCGTGGAGACGGTGGCCGACGGACAGGCCGCCGTCGTACGGGCCGCTGGCGGCGACGTCGATCTGCTCCTCCTCGATCACGTGATGCCCCGCATGAGCGGGCTCGAGGCTTGTCGGCTGATCAAGGCGGGAGCGGGGGACAACTTCCTGCCGGTGGTGCTGATCACGATCAAGACGGACACCGCGAGCCGGGTCGAGGGCCTGCGCATCGGCGCGGACGACTACGTCTGCAAGCCTTTCGACGAAGGGGAACTCTTGGCCCGGATCGAGGCCATGCTCCGCATCAAGCACCTGCATGACCACGTGGCGCGCGCCCGAGCCAAGCTGGAGCGGCTCAGCGTCCACGACGAGCTCACGGGTCTCTACAACTACCGTTACCTCAACACGCGGTTGGCCGAAGAGTTCAAGCGGGCGGAGCGCTACGAGGAGCCGCTCGCGTGCCTGGTGCTGGATGTGGATCAACTGTCCGTGGTCAATGAGGGCGCCGGGCACGTCGCCGGCGACGAGGCCTTGCGTTCGGTCGCGAGCACGTTGCGGCGCTCGCTCCGGGAGGTGGACGTCGTGGCTCGGTTCGGGGGCGACGAGTTCCTGGTGATCCTACCGAACACTCATTTCGCCGGATCCGTCACTGCCGCGGAGCGCATCTGGAGGGACGTGGGGTACCGGCCGGTCGCCGGACACAAGCTCACCGTCTCCTTGGGGGTTGCCCTCTTCCCATCGCGAGACGTCCGCAGTAAGGATGCTCTCTTGCGGGGGGCCGACGAGGCTCTTCGACGCGCGAAGCTTGATGGGGGCAATCGCGTGTGCGTTTTTCAGCAGCAAGGTTATCTTTACACGCCCGTCGGCTCCGATGCTGGTGTGACGAGCGCCGGCGATCGGAGTGGGGGTGGTGCGGGGCCCCGTTTGGGTGGCCCGCACGGTTCCGGTTGACGTCGGCGCGCGGGGCGGCGGGGGGGGAGGGCGGCGCGCCGGGGTGAGGGG
>JAEWOQ010000557.1 GCA_023460875.1 Pseudomonadota bacterium | reverse complement strand
ATCCGGTGGAGCGGGCCAGCGCGACGCTGGCCCTCGAGGACGGCAGCTCCAGATCGTCGGCTTCGATGACGTCGCCGTCGCTCATCACCCAGGCGTTGAGCAGCGCGTTCTCGAGCTGACGCACGTTGCCGGGCCACGGGTGCTCGAGGAGGCGGTGCAAAGCGCCCCTGGACAAAACCTTCTTCGATCGATCGAAGCGCGCCGCGAAGCGCACGAAGAAGTGATCCACGAGCTGAGGGATGTCTTCGCTGCGCTCGCGCAGCGCCGGCAGACGCAGCTCCACCACGCGGATCCTGTAGAGCAGATCTTCCCGAAAGCGCCCGGCCTCCACCAGCGCGTCGAGATCGCGGTTCGTGGCGAAGATGACGCGCACGTCCACGGGCTCCTCCACCCGCCCACCTACCGGCCGGACCTTGTGCTCCTGGAGCACCCGCAGCAGCCCCGTCTGCATCTTCGCCGGGGTCTCCCCGATCTCGTCGAGGAACAGGGCTCCACCGCCCGCCTCCCGGAAGAGCCCTTTACGCTCCCGGTCCGCGCCCGTGAAGGCGCCACGGACATGCCCGAAGAGCTCGCTCTCGAGGATCTGCTCGGGGATGGCGCCGCAGTTCACGCCCAGGAACTTCCCCGCGCTCCGCGGTGACGACTGATGGATCGCCCGGGCTACGATCTCCTTCCCGGTGCCGCTCTCTCCGGTGATGAGCACCGGGACGTCGGTGTGCTTGATCCGCTCGATCATCGCGTAGATGCGGCGCATGGGCGCGCTCGTGCCGACGATGCCCTCGTAGGTGTAGTGGGCCTCGAGGGCCTTGCGGGTCGTGCGCAGCTCGCGGCGCGCCTCCTTCAGGCGCGCCGTCCGCGCCTCCAGCAGCTCTTCCAGGCGCTCCCGCGCGGACGCGAGCTGCCGGTTGCTCGTCTCCAGATCCTCGGTGCGGGCTCGGAGCTCCGACAACAGCCGCGCGTTCTCCAGGGCGATGGCCGCTTGATCGGCGAAGGCGCGCAGAGTGGGGAGCTCGTCCGCGAAATGGGGGCTCGGGGCGCCCTGCGCCTCCAGATGCAGGGCGCCGATCACCGCCGCGCGCGGGTCGAGGATCGGCACGCAGGCAACCGCGCGGACCATGCGCTGGTGCACGGACGCGTAGCTTTCGAGGCGCCCGTCGCGCGCAGCGTCGATGCTCACCAGAGGCTCACCAGAGGCGACCACGCGCCCCGCCACGGAGCTCGAGAAGTCGCGCTGCGCGTCCGCGCCCACCCCGAAGGTCGCCTGCACCGTCAAGGGCTCGCTCCCGCTCCCGAGCAGAAGGAACGCTCGATCGGCGCCGAGCAGCTCCGCCGCATGGGCCACGATGCGGCGACACAGGCGCGCCACGTCGATCTCACCCGCCAGGTCGTGGTTCACCGCGAGGATGCGGGCCAGGCGCTGCTCGAGCGGGGTCTGCGTCAGACGGGACACGGCGGCCGCGCCGGTGCCCGCTGCGTGCGAGGTCTGCAGGAACGGCAGCACCGCGGCGCGCTGCGCCTCACGCGCCAGGCGATCTGGCTCGGCCGTGGCCCGCCGGAGGGCACGGCGACGGGAATCGTTCCAATACACTTCGCGCAGATCCCTCGACAGGCTCGCGCCGATCTCCTCGACGACCTCGAGGGCCTGCAGGCGCACCCGGCGCGCCCGCTGCGCCCGCCCCGTACGTTCCAGCACCTCCGCGTGGAGCTCGAGGGCGCGCCATAACCAATCACGCTGCCCCGCCGCCTCCGCGGCCTCCAGGGCGACCTGACCGCGCGCTTCGGCCCCCACCTCGTCCCCGCTGGCGAGGCACAGGCGGGCCTCAGCGATGCGCAGCAGCGGCTCATGCGCCCCTTCTTCTCCGATCAGCTGCCTGGTCAGCTCCAGCCGCTCTTCAATCTCCCGGAGCTTGAAGGGCGGCGCGCGCAAGGCCAGCAACACCCCCTCCAGCGCCGCCTCCGCGGCGTCACGTTTTCGTCCGAGGGCCGACCACGCGGACGCACATGCGTCGTAGAGCTGCAGCGCCTCCTCCGCGCGATCTTCGCGCTCGGCGAGCTCGGCGCGCAGCCCGATCAGCTGCGCCTTGGCCACGGCGGTGAGCGCGTCCTCGTCGATGGCGGACATGCTCGAGCGCGCCCGCTCGAGCCGCCCCAGGTACAGATCGGCGTTGGCGAGGTTCAGCAGCGCCTGGTGCAAGGTCGCGCGTCGACCCGAGCGGCGCGCGGTGTCGACGGCCGCCTCGAGCATCTCCAGGGCGGGGGCGAGGTCTCCGCGCACCTTGAGGAGGGCCGCGAGGTTGATCTGAGCGGAGGAGAGGATCCCCGCGTCTCCGACGCGCTCGGCGGCGGCGATGGCTCCGCGAAACTGCTCGGTCGCCTCCGCGAGGTGCTCCGCGCGCCACAGCACCGTCGCGAAGCACGACGCGATCAACGCCTCGAGGCGCATCACGTCGTGACGCCGCGCCTCTGCCAGAGCTCCCTCGAGGGTCTCACGAGCCGCGTGGTGCTCCCCGAGCAGGCCGTGGCCGAGGCCCCGATAAGCCAACCCTTCGAGCCGCACCCTCAGAGGCCAGCGCTCCGCTCCGACGAGCACCTCCAGGGCGTCCGCGTAGCGGCCCAACCCGAGCAAGGCTCGTCCCCGACAAGCCAGGACCTGCGCGGCCATCTCCGAATCCGGAGGCGCGCCGCCGAACCCCGCGCCTTCGGCGTCGATGACCTCGAGCGCCTTCGCCGGCGACCCGGCTCCCAGCTGCCACCTGGCCTCGAGCCAGCGCGTCTCGGCGTCGTCGCGCTCCGTACGATCGAGCGCCGCTCGGGCCTGGATGAAGCGACCGCGGTCGAGGTAGTACGCCGCCGCCGCCCGCGGATCCTCTGGAGCGGCCGGCAGCTCGTCGTCCCACGCGAGGAGCTGCTCCAGATCCGAGGGCGAGGTGAGCGGCGCCGCGCCGGCCCGCGCCACCAGCTGCCGGAGCGCGCCAGGCCGCGCCCCAGTGGTCTCCAAGACCCGCTGCACCATGGCCTCCGTCAGGGACGGCATCGCCCGACGCAACAGGCGGCGCGTCGCCGCGGGCTCCAGAGCGGGCACGTCGAACAGCTGCGCCCCGCTGCCCAGCTCCAGCGCCCCGACGATGACCACCCGCGCGCCGCGCTCGAGTCGCCCCCGCAACAGGCGCTGCAGCGGCGCCTGGGTCGGCAGCTCGGGCTCCGGAGCGTCAACGATGATCACGTCCCCCTCCAGGGCCTCGCTCAGCTCTCGCGCCAGGGCCTCGGTGCTCCCGCAGGTGCTCTCGTCCAGCCATACCACGGATCGACCTCGCGTCGCCAGGGTCCAGGCCACGCGCCGGAGCAGGGTGGTCCGCCCCGAGCCCGCCGGACCCTGCACGCGCAGCAACGCACCGGGCCGCATCCCTTCGATCACCGTGAGGAGCTCTGTGGCCGCGCGGTCGATGCCCTCGATCGGCCAGCGCTCGTCGGGTGCCACGGGGTCGGCGGGAGGCAGGCGCGCCGCGTGGCGCAAGGCGCTGGCGAACTCATCGGCCGAGGGGTACCTCGCCGCGGGGTCGCCCTGCGTGGCTCGAGCGACGACTCCATCGAGCTCTGCCTGGGACGCCGCGAGGCGCGAGCTCGTCGCCGCTGCCCCGAGCTGACGCCGTGATGCGACCAAGATCTCCCGCAGCACGACGCCGAGGGCGTACACCTCCGAGCGGGCCGTGAGCTCCTGCCCGGCGAGCACCTCTGGAGCGGCATAGTGAGGTGTGAGCCCCTCGGGCGCCGCGCCGCGCTCCTGCCAGACGGCGGCGAGCCCCAGATCCACAAAGACGACCGTATCGTCCGGGCGCACGATGACGTTCGCCGGCTTGATGTCGCCATGCAACAACCCGGCGCGGTGCACGTGCGTCAGCACGTCCGCGGCGCGGGCCACCCACTCCACCGCGAGCTCTACCGTCAGCTCTCCCTGCGCGAGGACCGCCTCGAGGCTGCGGCCGTCCACCAGCTCGCGCACCAGATAGGCGCGCCCGTCCGGCAGACGCCCGAAGGAGAACACCCGCGGCAACCCCAGCCCCTCCAGACCGGAGAGCGCCACCGCCTCCCGCACCAGCGCGTCGACCTCCGCGGCGCCATGACCGCGGGTGAGCACCTTGAGGGCCAGGCGCTGCCCGCTGGAGCGATCACGCACGGCCCACACCTCACCGCCACCGCCCTCACCGAGGCGGCTGAGCGGCTCATAGCGGGGCGGCAGCGCCAGGGTGTTTGCAATCGGTGAGCTCACCTCCCCCACGTCGGACCTTAGAGGCCGTAGTCCGCGCCGAGGCCGAAGAAGAGGCCGCTGGTGCTGAAGCCGACGTCCAGCCGCGCGACGAAGTGGCGATGTGGCTTGTAACGGAGCCCCGTCTGCACCGCGAGCCAGGGGAACACCGGCCAGGCATCGTCCGTCTTGTTGTACTCACCGTCGAAGGGGCATTGATTGCCGGAGGCCCCGCCGGGACCGTTGCAACGCGCGAGGCCCGCGCCGTCAGGGTTGCCCGAAAGTCCGCCCGGGAAGTAGCCCTCGGTGCGGGTGATGTCCCCCATCACCAAGCCGAGGCCGGCGCCGGCTCCGTAGGTGATCGCGAACTGCTCGTTGATGGGCGAGCTCCAGAGGAAGTCCGCCGTCAGGTAGAGCACCTTCAGGTTCGCGTCGATGATCTCCCAAGCATCGGCGCCATCCGACTTACCCTTGAAGGGGACACCCTCGAAGGAATAGTTGGCGAACCAGACGGAAGGCAGGATCTCGAAGTTGTCCTTGCGGATGCCGAACTCGGCGCCCACGCCGTGCACCACGAAGGTGGTGCCACCGTCCGCGAACATGTTGATCATGAACTGCGGCACCACCAAGGCGCGATAACGAGCGCCCACGAAGTAATAGGTCTCGCCGGCCTTCTCGAACGGGCTCCCCGCAGCTTCGTCGATTCGTGGAGGCGCCGCGTTCTCCGGGGCGTCCTCGTCCGGTTCGAAGTCGTCCGCCTCTTCCTCCGGCTCGAAATCGTCGTCCAGGCTGGACTCCTCCTCGAGCTCGACGGCCTCCGTGGCGGCCCACGCGCTGCCGGCTCCCAGCAGGCCCACTAGGGCCAGCGCACCCACTCGGACACCCCGCACGATCGTGGTTCGTTTCATCCTGACTTTATCTCCGCTGCTCGCCGGCGCGCCGGGTAGGCTGTGCCAGTCCGATGGCGCGGATTGTGCCAGCCGTCTGGTGTCATTGGAACCGAAAACTACCCAGAGGTAAGCTTGCCACTTACCCATTCCAGGCTCGGCGGCGCGGCGCTCCTCACGTGAGCCGCGCGCCGGAACCGCTGAAATCATCAGTCGCTTCGCGTAGTTCGGAGGCCGCGAGGTGGACTGATGGCGGAAAATGGCGTTCCAGCTATCCTCGAAGAAGATGAGCTGTCTGCGCTCGCTTCGAGCTGGGGTGATCGTGGGGGCCGTCGCCTGCGCGACGCAGGCGTGCGGGGGGCACGTCTCCAGGGGCCACTCGCTCTACGACGGGGGCTACTACGTCGAAGCAGCCGAGCTGTTCGAGCGGAGCGAAGCTCGCCTGTCGAGCTGGCCGCCACGGGATCGCGCCGCCTACGGGTTGTATCGGGGCATGACGTTGCTCGAGCTCGGCGATCTCCAAGGAGCCGCGCGCTGGCTCGCCTACGCGCGCTGGATCGCCGACGAGAACCCCGGCGCGCTCGACCGCGGTGAGGCGCAGCTCCTCGTGCAGAGCCAGCAGAGCTTGGATCGGCAGCTTGGACACCGCGCCCACGAGTCTCCCGCGCTGATCGCCACGTCAACGCCGCCCGGGTCCCCGCCCGACGCCAGCCAGGGCGCGAAGAACCCGCCCGCGCCGCGCAAGGCCTTCACCGACTGAGTCGAGGCCCCCACCGGGGGCACGGAGGAGAGCGCCGCACCGCGCCGCACCGGGAGACCGGGCGGGATACGGAGAGGGGCAGACGCCGCGGCGCCGCGCGGCGCGAGGTCGGCGCGGCGCGAGGTCGGCGAGCTCTCAGGTCGCGTCGCCGCGGGCGTAGATCGACGCGACGTAGTTGAGCACGTCGGTGGCGCTGACCTCGTTGTAGCCGAAGTAGCGGATGAGGCGCGCCTTGATGATGTCGATCTTCTCCTGGGTCTCCTTGTCGACGACGGCGCTGACCAGGGTCTTCAGCTTGATGCTGTCCTTCTGATCCTCGAACAGCTTGAGCTCGAGGGCGCGACGCAGTCGGTCGTTGGTCTGCCAGTCGAACTTCTTGCCCTCCACCGCTTTGGCGCCGATGAAGTTCATGATCTCCCGACGGAAGTCGTCCCGACGGTTGTCGGGGATCTCGATCTTCTCCTCGATCGACCGCATCAAGCGCTCATCGGGCTCCTCGTCTTGCCCGGTGTACTTGTTCTTGACCTTCTCCTTGAGGGTGTAGGCCTTGATGTTGTCGATGTAGTTCGCGGCGAGCTTGGCGATGGCGTCCTCATCGGCGCTGATGGCCCGCTGCACCTCGTTCTTGACGATCTCTTCGTACTCCTGCTTCACGACGCCGATCAGGTCGCGATAGCGCTTGCGCTGCTCCTCGCTCGTGACGAGCGAGTGGCTCCGCAGGCCCTTCTCGAGCTCGTTGAGCACCATGAAGGGGTTGATCGTCCCTTCGCCCTGATCGCTCACGAGGGCGTTCGAGATCTTGTCCTGCACGTAGCGCGGGCTGATGCCGTCCATGCCCTCGCGCTTGGCCTCCTTGCGGAGCTCCTTGACCGTGTCCTGCGTATACCCAGGGAGCACCTTGCCGTCGTACAGGCGGAGCTTCTGGATCAGCTGGAGGTTGTGCTTCTTGGGCTCCTCGAGCCTCGTCAGCACCGCCCACATCGCCGCCACCTCGAGGGTGTGCGGCGCCACGTGCCGCCCGCGCACCTTCTCCTGATTGAAATCCTTCTCGTAGATGCGCTTCTCGTCGCTCAGGCGCGTGATGTAGGGGATGTCGATCTTGATGGTGCGGTCACGCAGCGCCTCCATGAACTCGTTGTTGAGCAGGCGCTTGTACTCGGCCTCGTTCGTGTGCCCGATGATGACCTCGTCGATGTCCGTCTGAGCGAACTTCTTGGGCTTGATGCGGTGCTCCTGGGACGCTCCGAGCAGATCGTACAGAAACGCCACGTCGAGCTTCAGCACCTCGACGAACTCGACGATGCCCCGGTTGGCGATGTTGAACTCGCCGTCGAAGTTGAAGGCACGCGGATCCGAGTCGGACCCGTACTCGGCGATCTTGCGGTAGTTGATGTCGCCCGTGAGCTCGGTGGAGTCCTGGTTCTTCTCGTCCTTCGGCTGGAAGGTGCCGATGCCGACGCGGTCCTTCTCGCTCAGGAGCATGCGGCGCACCTGGATGTGCCGGTCCATGACCTTCGCCCAGTCGCCCTCGTAGCGCTGCATCAGGTCCTTGAAGATGAAGCGGCTGGCGGGATCCAGCTCGCCCTCGACGCGCACCCGGAACTTCTCGTTGCCGAGCCCCAGCTCCTCGATCGCCTTCTCCCGCCACTCGAGGGGGATGAGGCGCAAGGGTTCTTCGTGCATGGGGGAGTCGAAGACGTCCACGTCCTGCCCCGCGAGCCCCGTGTCCCGCAGGTTCACCCAGCGGAACGTGTAGAGCGCGCCCTCGGGCGTCGTCGAATAGTGCTCGAGGCCTTTCTTGAGCAGGCGCGCGATCGTCGACTTGCTGGATCCGACCGGGCCGTGCAGCAGGATGACGCGCTTCTCTGGGCCGTAGCCCTGCGCCGCCGCCTTGAGCACGTTCATCAGCCGCATCAAGGGGATGTCGAGGCCGTAAACCGCGTCGTAGCCGCGCCCGAGAGGATCCCGGAAGAAGTTGTAACGCACCAACTTCTTCTTGTTGTCGATGTACTCCTCGGTCCCGTGGGACAGGACCATGTCGTAGGCGCGCTGGAAGGCGTTCCGAGTGACCTGCGGCTGCTCACGGATGACGCTCAGGTAGTCCTCGAAGCTGCCCTCCCAGGACAGGTTTCGATATCGATCGTAGTCCTGCATCGCCGCGATCGCGGCCACCATGCTTCCGCCGTCCATCCGTCTTGCGCCAACCTTGTCGAGATCGTCCATCGGTCGTCCAGAGTTCGTCAGCCCCCAGCATACCACAGCACCCCGTGATGCATTCGAGGGCCGTCACCAAAGCGTCATCGATTCGCCCTCGATCGATCATCGGGGGTCGGTAGGGGGCGTTCCGTGAGTTGTGGGCCGGAACATGGGCGCGCGCCACCCAGCCGAAAAAAACTCGTCGCAGAAACCTTGACTCCGCAGCATAGGGCCCTCCGCAGGATAGGGCCCTCCACAGCATAGGGCCCTCCGACCAGGCCCGAAGGGGCTGGCCCGCGTCGGCGAGCGCTGGCCGGGGCGCACCCGGCGACGGGCCGGGGAGCTTCGGCGGGTCGAGCTCGGCGCGCTTCCATGCGGTCTCGTGCCATGATCGCCAGGAGACCTTCGGAGGCGCCTCGGCTTCGCCCCGGCTTCTGGACGGTTGCTCTGCACATGACTGACTCCGACTCCTCCGCGCTGCTCCGCATCAACGTCCCCCACGAGGTTCCTGTAACCGCCGCGTCGAACCGCTGGGACGATCCCAAGCTCTACATCAACCGCGAGCTCAGCTGGCTCGAGTTCAACGCCCGGGTCCTCGCCGAAGCGGCCAGCCCCGAGGTGCCCCTCTACGAGCGACTCAAATTCCTCGCGATCTATTCGTCGAACCTGGACGAGTTCTTCATGGTCCGGGTGGCAGGCCTCCAAGCGCAGGTCTTGAGCCAGATCCACGAGGTCCCCCCCGACGGGATGACCGTACAGCAGCAGCTCGACGCCATCGGCGACCGCGCCCACGAGCTGACGGCTTTGCAGTACCAAATCTGGGCCGAGCAGATCCGACCTGGCCTCCGCGCGGAGGGGCTGGCCCTCGTCTCTCCCGACGAGCTCGACGAGGCGGCCCTGAGCACCCTCGATCAGCATTTCGAGCGTGACATCTTCCCGGTGCTGACGCCGATCGCCATCGATCCGGCCCATCCATTCCCACACCTCCGCAACAAGGCCATCAACGTGGCCTTCATGTTTCTCCAGGAGAACCCGTCGGAGCCGGCCTTCGGCCTGGTGCAGGTGCCGTCGAGCCTGTCGCGGCTGCTGCGCGTGCCGCTGAAGGGCGCGCGGCATGCCTTCGTCACCCTCGAGGACATGATCTTTCGCCACGTAGAGCGGCTGTTCCCCTACATGCCAGTGTCGGGTCGGTTCGCGTTCCGGGTCACGCGCAACTTCGACATCGAGCTCGACGAGGACGAGGCGGAGGACCTGCTCCAGTCGATCCAGGCGGAGCTGCGGAGGCGCGAGCGCGGCCACGCCGTGCGGCTCGAGGTGAGCGGAGCGGGCCCCGAGGAGTCGATCGAGTGGCTCTGCAGCGAGCTCGAGCTGGACCCGGAGCGAGACGTCTATTCCGTGGACGGTCCCCTGGTGCTCGACGCCATGACGCGCCTGATCGCGAAGGATCCCCGGAGCGACCTGCGGGATGAGCCGTTCAGCCCCCAGTACGTGCTCCCGCTGCGGGACACCCCGGACATCTTCAAGACGATCCGCGAGGGGGACGTGCTCTTGCACCACCCCTATGAGTCCTTCGAGGCGGTCATCGATTTCCTGTCGAAGGCCGCGGAGGACCCGAACGTGCTCGCGATCAAGCAGACCCTCTATCGCACGGGGGGCGAGTCTCCCTTGGTCAGGGCGCTCCAGCGAGCCGCCGAGCTCGGCAAGCAGGTGACCGCCGTCGTCGAGCTGAAGGCCCGCTTCGACGAGGCGAGCAACATCCAGTGGGCGCGCACCTTGGAGCGATCCGGGGTCAACGTGATGTACGGCCTGCTGGGGTTCAAGACCCACGCCAAGGTCCTGCTCGTGGTCCGCAAGGAGCCCGGCGGCCTGCGCCGCTACGTGCACCTCGCCACGGGGAACTACAATCAACAGACCGCCCGCCTCTATGAGGATCTCTCCCTGTTCACGGCGCGCGAGGACTTCGGCGAAGACGCCACCGCCTTGTTCAACCTGTTGACGGGGTATTCGGCGCCGGGGCGCTGGAACCAGCTCATCGTGGCGCCCCTCGGCCTCCACGAGGCCGTGCTCGGGCTCATCTACCGGGAGGCAGCTCACGCCCGCGCGGGGCGGCCTGCGCGCATCGTCGCCAAGATGAACTCCCTGGTGGACGCGGACGTGATCACGGCGTTGTACCGCGCGGCCGGCGACGGGGTGCAGATCGACCTCCTGGTGCGGGGGATTTGCTGCTTGCGACCCGACCTGCCCGGGGTGAGCGACCGGATCCGTGTGCACGCGGTGATCGATCGCTTCTTGGAGCACGCGCGGATCTTTCATTTCGCTCATGGGGGGCAGGACGAGGTGTACTGCGCGAGCGCCGACTGGATGCCGCGCAACTTCCGCAGACGGGTGGAGGTGATGTTCCCCGTCGTCGACCGACAGCTGAAGCAGCGTGTCATCACGGAGATCCTCGGGACGATGCGCGGCGACAACGTGAAGGGCTGGCTGCTCGGCGCGAATGGGCGATACACCCGCGTCCGCACCGGCCCCGACGAGAGCCCGCTGCGCAGTCAGGCCCGCTTCATCGAGCTGGCGCGGGCCCGCGTCCGGGACACGGATCGCACGTTGCCGCTCCAGAGCCGGACCCTGATCCCGGCGCCGTCGCCTCAGAACACCCTCGAGCACCTGCGGCGCTCACACCGACGTCGCAAGAAGCGCAAACACTCGGACTGAGCGGCGCCGCTCGCCGCAGCCAATGCGCCGGGCCAATGCGCCGGGCCGATGCGCCGGGCCGATGCGCCGGGCCGATGCGCCGGGGAGCCTCGCACCCTGATCCTCAGGGGGCCGTGGGGAGGAGGTCGATGACCGAAGAGGGAGCGCCGGGGTGCACCGCGCCTCCGCCCACCCAGTAGGTGTAGCGGCCCTCGGCCACGTCATCGAGCAGCACGTCGACGCGAATCGGCGTGCCCGCCTCCGTCCCAAAGCTGACGCCTTCCAAAGCGACCGTCGTCTCGCTGACGAAGCGCAGCGCCGAATAGGGCTTGCCGGCGGGGTCTCGCAGCGGCTCGAGCCACACCTCTGGGCCCTCCCCCTCCGTCTCGGTGGCGGTGATGGTGCTGCTGCTCGAGATGATGACGTCCCAGCGACAGCCGAGGCCCGACTCGAGGGTGTCGCAGGCGACGTACACCCGCCAGCGTCCGCCAGCGGCGTACTCGACGAACAGGCCCACGCCACGGCCCGGTTCGACGTCCGCGAGGGTGGCGTCCGTGTCGATCACCGCGACGGGCACCTCCTGCTGGGTGGTGCCCGTCGCCATGTCGCGCGTCCCGGAGCACGCCATGAGGACGCCCACCGGAACCAGCCACGACACCTGGGTGAGGGGCGAGGACATGCGCTGCATCATGCATGGAAACCGGGCTGAGCTGCAGCCCCTGCGGACGGCGGCGACCACCCGCGTGGCTCTTTACCTGCTCCGGCCCCCTCGGGGCAGCGCGCGTGCGGGTGCTGGAGTGGGCCGGGAAGAGCCCGCCCGGGGCAAGCTGCGCGGCGCCGGACGGACAGCGGGCCCTGGCCGAACGACGGGCGCTGAACGGGTGGGCGGGCGAGCTGCAGGGGCGGGGCGCTGGACGGGAGCAGCAC